>CAKZOX010000222.1 GCA_937138295.1 uncultured Campylobacteraceae bacterium | reverse complement strand
GACCAATAAATATATTACTAAATGACTTTTTGATAAAATCTAAAAATTAAAATATACAAGGTAAACTTAATATGCAAAAAGAGATAGTAGTAGGTGGATTTACTAAAGAGCAAAGAGAACAAAATCTTGAAAAAATAAAAACTAAATTTACTAAAAGAGGTTACAAGTTTTTAAAATACATTGATAACGGAACTTTTAAATCTGTTGCAGTATTTGATGTGGATGAAAAAATCTTAAGAAAAGAAAAATCTAGAAGTTTATACATAATGTCTGCATTTTTCTTACTTCTATCTTTATACTTGTTTACTCAATCAAATTAAAGTTAAAGGATTAAGTTTTTTTAAACTTAATCTCAGCAAGTAATACTGCAATGATTATTATTATAGCCCCATAAATTTGATTTATACTTAATAATTCATTACCAACAAAATAACCATAAAATCCAGCACTCACAGGTTCCATTGTAAATATAATTGCAGTTTTAGTTGGTGTTGTAAATTGTTGCATATATGTTTGAATTAAAAATGCATACACCGTTGCAAAAATAGCTGTAATAATTAATGCTTTTACAAAAACATAGTCAAATTCAACATTAAAAGTAACTGGTTCTAATGCAAAAGAAAAAATTAATGATAAAAAAGTCACTACAAAAAATTGAACTAAAACTAAATTATACACATTTACTTTTCTAGAATAAATACCTGTAAATAATATCTGTAAAGCAAAAAATATAGCACAAGATATAGCTAATAATTCACCCAAACTAAAACTCAATTCCCCACTTAATGTTAAAAGATATAAACCAATTACTGCTAAAAACGAAGCAAGTATGACCATCGGTCTTATGTGAAATTTAAAAAGTACATATGCTAAAAAAGGAACAATTATTACATTTAATCCAGTTAAAAAAGCTACTATAGAACTTTTTGTATAAACTAATCCAAAAGTCTGTGTCGCAAAACCCAGAAAAAGAAACACACCTAATATTACTCCATATTTAAATGTATCTTTATCAATCAATTTAATAAATTTATATGAAATAAAAAACATCAAAACAGATGCGAGTAAAAATCTCCAAAACAAAAAAGAAAAAACAGGAACATTTTTAATGGCATCTTGGACCATTAAAAATGTAACTCCCCACGCTAAAGCAACAGTTAATAACAAGAAGTCTGCACGATGTTCTAGTGACTTTGATATATTCAATTTCATATCTCCAAGTAAATTTGTAATTATATTAAAATTACTAAAAAGTCTGTTTAAAGAGTAATTATTATACAACTAATATGTAAATTTAAAGTTTTTTCTAATATAATTTTATCTTGAACTAATTAAAGAGGGAATATGAGTAAAGATAATATTATAAATATGAAAAAAATAAACAAATATTATGATGATTTTCATGTTTTAAAAAATATCGATTTTCATGTAAAAAAAGGTGAAATTGTAGTAGTTTGTGGACCTTCTGGTTCTGGAAAATCAACTTTAATCAGATGTATAAATGGCTTAGAAGATATTGATGCAGGAGAAATTATTGTAGACGATATTAATATCCATGCTAGTAAAAAAAATATGCAATCTATTAGGGGTGAAGTTGGAATGGTATTTCAACACTTTAATCTATTTCCACATCTAACAATTTTAGAAAATATTACTATTGCACAAGATTTGGTTAAAAATGTTAAAAAAGATGAAGCCAACAAAATTGCAATGGAACTTTTGAAGAAAGTAAAACTTTCAGAAAAAGCAAATTCATATCCATCTGATTTATCAGGTGGTCAAAAACAAAGGGTTGCTATAGCTAGAAGTTTAGCTATGAAACCAAAGGTAATTCTATTTGATGAACCAACTTCAGCACTAGATCCTGAAACTATTGGTGATGTTTTATCAGTTATGAAAGATTTAGCTAAAGAAAACTTCACAATTGTATGTGTAACTCACGAAATGGGTTTTGCAAAAGAAGTTGGTGATAGAATAGTTTTTATGGACCACGGAGTGATTGTGGAAGAAAATTCACCAAAAGCTTTCTTTGAAAATCCTCAATCAAAAAGAGCACAAAACTTTTTAAAAGAAATTTTAACTCACTAAAAAAGGAAAATAAATGAAAAAATTAATCTTAGCCTTAATGGCCTTTGCAACAATTAACTTACTTGCAGATGATATTAATCTATGGAAGAAATCTACTTTGAATCAAATTCTTCAAAGAGGTGAACTTCAAGTTTGTATGGAACCTGGTTACATGCCTTTTGAAATGAAGGACAAAAAAGGAAGAATCATAGGTTATGATGTTGATATGGCTAAAAGAATGGCAAAAGATATGGGTGTAAAATTAAAATTACTTCCAACAGCTTGGGATGGTATTATTGCAGCACTTGTTACTGGTAAATGTGATATTATCATGTCAGGTATGACAATTACTCAACAAAGAAATTTAAAAATTAACTTTGCAGATCCTTATGTTGTAGTTGGTCAAACTATTATGATGAAAAAAGGTATCAATGCAAAAACTGCAAAAGATTTAGACAAACCTGAATACACTATTGTTACAAAACTAGGTGTAACAGGAGAAGTAGCTACAAGAAAATTCTTCAAAAAAGCTAAAATTGTTACATTTGAAACAGAAGCTGATGCAGCTGCTGAAGTATTAAATGGTAAAGCAGATGCTATGGTATATGATCAACCATACAATATTTTATTTATGAGTGATAAAGGTAAAGATAGATTAGTTCATTTAGATACACCATTAACATATGAGCCATTAGGATGGGCTATTAGAAAAGGTGATCCTGATTTCTTAAACTGGTTAAACAATTTCTTAAGACAAGTAAAAGAAGACAAAGTTGTAGACTTTTATGAAAACTTAAATGAAAAATGGCTTAGAAATACTGACTGGTTAAAAAGAGTTCAGTAAAAAATGATTAAGAAACAGTCTTGGACAAAAAATAAAAACTTAGGGCATTTAATTGCCCTAGTTTTTTATGTAATAGTTGGTTACTTTTTTTATGTAGCAGCTTCAAATATGAATTATGTATGGAAATGGAATTCTGTACCTAAATACTTTGCCTATGAAGAAACTATAAACATAGAAGCACCCACTGATGGAAAACTAGTATTAGAAAATGGAAAATACTTTATTGATGGTGATGATAAAGTAGAATTAACACAATTGGATAGTAGTTTTTCATTTGAATATGAAGTTGGTGATAATATCTACCAATACGACTATATTGCTTCAAAAACAGAAACTAAAGCAGGTCCAATTTTAAATGGTCTTTGGGTTACTTTAAAGATATCATTTTTCTCAGCTATATTAACCTTTATTATAGGAATTATAGTTGCACTTATGAAACTTTCTCCACTTGCTTTTTTAAGAAGTATTGCCACGGTTTATATTACTATTGTTAGAGGAACCCCACTTCTTGTTCAAATATTCTTATTTTATTTTATAGTTGCAAATATATTTGAACTTGAAAGATTTGTAGCAGGGGTTTTATCTTTAGGTATTTTCTTTGGTGCATATATGGCTGAGATATTAAGGGGTGCTATTCAATCTATTGACAAAGGTCAACTAGAAGCTACAAAATCTTTAGGTATATCTAATTATCAAGCTATGAGACATATTATTTTACCTCAAGCTTTTAAAAGAGCATTACCAACTTTAGTAGGTGAAATGATTGCATTAGTAAAAGATTCTTCTTTAGTTTCTGTTATTTCTATTACCGATTTAACAAAAGTAGGTAAAGAAATAGTAGCAAATACCTTTTCACCATTTGAAACTTGGATTGTAGTTGCAATATTGTATTTATGTATTACATCTGTAATGAGTTTTATCGGACACAGAATTGAAAAACGAATGCATGCAAAAGGTGGAATGAGTTAATTGTCAACTAAGTTTTTTGAATAATGAGTGAACTAGATTTACTTTTAAAAGGATATATAGTCACTCTATCCTTAATTGTAGCAATTGGTGCACAAAATGCTTATGTTTTAAAATTAGGTCTACAAAAACAACATGTAATTAAAGCTGCACTATTTTGTACAATGAGTGATTTTCTATTAATTTCACTTGGAGTATTAGGTCTTGGATTTATTATCCAAGGTAATCAATTTTTCATAAATATTATTGCGATATTTGGAATTGCATTTTTAACTTTTTATGCATTTATATCTTTTAAATCTGCCCTAAAAAATGAAACCTTAAAAGTTGATACTAAAGAAAAAACAAAATCATTAAAACAAGTTTTGACAATGCTATTTATTTTTACATTTCTAAATCCCCATACCTATCTAGATACAGTTTTATTAATAGGTGGAATAGGAGCAAGTATTGAAAATGATTTTAAAGTCTACTTTTTACTAGGGGCTGTTAGTGCATCTGCAAGTTGGTTTTTTACTTTAAGTTTAGGAGCAAGATTTTTAATACCCTATTTTCAAAAAGCAATAACTTGGAAGATTTTAGATACTTGTATTGGTATACTAATGTTAAATATAGCTTACTCATTAATAGATTTAATCAAATAAATATCAAGTAAAAGCTAACCATACTCCTATAAACATCATCAATGTTCCTGCAATTTTATTTAGTAGTTTAACATTTGATGAGTCCTGTAAAAACTTTCTAACTAAATTTCCACCGCTTGCATAGATAATTAAGCAACTAAATTCTAAAAGTAAAATCAAAAAAATCAATACACTTAATTGAGGAAATAACTCTAAACTTTCATCTATGAATGGAGGTAATAAAGCAATAAAAAATGCCCAACCCTTTGGATTTGCAATAGCTGTAACAAAACCTTGCATTGCTAAACTTTTATTAGAAATATTGAAGTTTTGTTTATCAACATTTAAAGCCATTTTACCTTTAGATAACCACATCATAATCCCTAGATAAACCAAATATGCACCACCTGCATATTTTAAAACTATAAAAGCAGTAGGATATTGAAGCATAATAGTTGCCACACCAATTACAGAAGATGTCGCAACTAAACCAACGCCAATTAATTCTCCATACATCATATAAAATGTTCTTTTTAAACCTATACTAATCCCCATACTTAAAGCTAAAGTCATACACATTCCAGGTGTAATAGAAACAAAAAAGAAAGTTGGTATAAATACCAATAATAAAGATAAATTTAATAAATCCAAATAAAATCCTAAATAAAAAAGATAAATGTTATTTTATCATCAAAATTGATAAAATTTAACTATAATATAAAAAAATTTCATAAGATGCTTAAAATGACACAATCAAATAAATCTGGTTACTTATATGCTATTGCTGCTTTTGTATTTTGGGGTTTTATCCCAATTTATTTTGCACAATTTGAAAATGTAAATCCTTGGGAAGTTTTAATACATAGAATCATTTGGTCAGTTGTTGTTCTTATCTTTTTACTTCAAATCACAAAACAATACAAACAACTAAAACCTATATTTAAAGATTTTAATCAATTAAAATATCTATTTATTTCATCTGTATTTATTTCTGCTAACTGGGTTTTATTTATTTATGCAGTTGGTGTTAACAAAATTCTAGAAACAAGTTTAGGATATTTTATAAACCCATTAATTAGTGTACTTTTTGGATATATTTTCTTTACAGAAAGATTAACAAAAATCCAAACTTTTGCTATTGCTTTAGCTTTAATTGCTATAATTTTGGAACTAATAAATATAGGTTCTCTTCCTTTAATTTCTTTAGGGTTAGCCTTTTCTTTTGGTATGTACGGAATGGTTCGTAAAAAAGTAAAAATAGCTTCTATTCCAGGTCTTTTTGTGGAAACACTTTTACTTTTACCTTTTGCAATAGCATATATGATTTATCTTTTTTATACTCAAACTAATGCTTTTTATCAAGGTGATACATATTTAACTTTTATGTTTAGTCTAGGTGGAATAATAACTGTTTTACCACTACTTTGGTTTAATGCTGGAGTTACAAGAATAAACCTAAGTACAGTTGGAATGCTTCAATATATAGGACCTACTATATCTTTTTTAGTTGCCTTATATATTTATAATGAGCCTTTAGATGAAAACAAACTTTTAACATTTGTTTTGATTTGGATTGCTTTAGTTATATTCACTTATGAAATATTTAAAAATAAGAAAAATTAGCTCTTAAATTTTTTATATAGAATATTATTAAGTTGTGTTGCAAAATTATGACTATCTTTTTTGGAAAAAGGTGCTGGTCCTTTTGTAGTTTCTCCACTATCTCTAATTTCTTGCATAAGATTTCTAATTGCAAGAAATTGTTTAATATTGTCTTCATCATAAAGTTCACCTCTATGATCTATAGCAAGGGCATTTTTACTAACTATTCTATCAGCAAGGGGAATATCAGCTGTAATTACTAAATCATTTTCATTTGTCATTTCAACAATCAAATCATCAGCTTTATCAGCACCCTCTTCTACTATTATATATTTTATATTTTTAGACGGACCAATATTAATTTTCTTATTTGACATAACATAGGTTTCTAAATTATATTTTTCAATTGCTTTAAGAACAATTGGTTTTAAAAGGTTTGGGAAAGCATCTCCATCAATAAAAAATTTCAATTATAAATTCTCATTAACATTTAAAATAGCTTCTTTACATAACTTTTCTATCTTTGAAAACTCATTATTGTTTAAAAACTCTTTGGGACAAATCCATGTTCCACCTATGCATGAAACATTTTTTAAACTTAAAAATTCATTCATATTATCAATATTTACCCCACCTGTGGGACAAAATTTCATTTTAGAAAATGGACCTTGAAAAGATTTTAGCATTCCAATACCACCACTTAAAACAGCAGGAAAAAGTTTACAGG
>CAKZOX010000221.1 GCA_937138295.1 uncultured Campylobacteraceae bacterium | reverse complement strand
TGATATGTTAAAAGAATTTATTTCAAAATTAAACCCTCATATAAAATCTCACTATGAATTACTTAAAATTTCTGACAATATTCTTAAAAATCTTATAAAAGCTCAAAATGAACTGGGAATTATAATCTCTCAAAAAGAAAATCAGAAAAGTTAATTTTTTAATGATAATAAAAGAATCTAATCTTTTCAAAAGAGATATAATAAAATTAAAGACTAATTTATCAAATCAAATTGAAAAGACATTAAATCTTCTAAAAGAAAATGAAAAACATCCATCATTAAACAATAAATCAATAAATTGTAAAAGAGCTGATAATTTATACAGTATCAGAGTTAATAAACAATACCGAATACTTTATTTCAAATATGATAATTATTTTGAGCTTCATAGATTACTTGATCATGATAAATATGATAGATTGACAAAAGATTGTTGAAAAGTTCAATTAAAGATAGAAAAACTATGGGTGAATTTGATGAGAAGTTCGTGATTGAGAAGTATGTCTTGAGTGTTGGGATTTTTGGGTAGTTCCTTAAATGCAATTTAAAACATAACTAAATAAATTATAATTATAAAAAATGCTAATATTTTATTAAAATTAAAAATATTATTGTTGTGCCTATATCTTCAACAAAACGTAAAAATAGTGTTCTTATTGAAAAAAAATATAATAAATTTTTATTAAATGATTCATATATTCTCTTGGATAATATTAAACATATAAGTTTAGAACGTATAAATATAAAAGAAACAAAACGTATTTTGAATAATCATTATAAACCTATTGCACCCGTTATTGTAGATAATATAAAAAATTCTCTGAAAAAAACATTTGATATTAGATAAGCTTTTTTTAAATATAAAAAAACTATAATACTAGTCTAAAACTTATCCATTATCAGTGCGCTGCTTATGGAACCAGGTGAGGAAAGGGTAATCCTCACATATAATATATTCCACATATACTTACTTTTAAACTCACATAAAATTTATATCAATTTCATTTTTCCATAATTTAAATACTTTTAAATTTGATTAAATAAAATAAAAATAATGTCAAAATATATTAATTTACAAATTCATTATTAAATAGTGTCTATTTTATGTTATTAATTAGCCTTATTTTATTATAATTGCGAAATTTTAATTAAAAAACTAATTAAACCTTATAAAGGAAAAACATGAATAAATCTATTTTGATGACTATAAGTACTATTGCTGTGGCTTTAGTTCTTAGTGGTTGTTCTGGAAAAGAGTATAAACTTTTTCAATCAAGTGAACTAGTAGAAAAAACTACACAAGTAAATCAAGTGACTTATGAAGAAGAAGTTGCTTTTGAAAATATCATCGCTCCAAATGATAGAGTTGATATCACAGTATATATTCAAGCTGGTGAGGGAAGTCAACAAATGACTTCTATGCTTACAGCAAGAGAAGTATCAAACGCAACTGTTCAAGAAAACCTAGGTTTACTTGTAACTCAAAGAGGAGAAGTTAGACTTCCACTTTTAGGAAGTATAAATATCTCAGGTCTTACTCAAGATGAAGCATCTGAATATCTTATCAAAGAGTACAAAAAGTTTATTAGAAACCCTTATGTTTTAGTTGAAATCAAAAACCAAAGAGTAATCGTAATTGGTGAAGTAAAACAACCAGGAATTGTTCCTGTTTTAAACGGTACTATGAATATAGTTGAAGCTATCGCTAGAAGTGGTGACTTGACAGATTTAGCATCAAGAACTGATATCAAGATAATAAGAGGTGATCTTAGAAATCCTGAAATTAGAAACATAGATCTTACTAGTTTAGATGCTATTGGTATTTCTAGTTTATATCTAAAACCAAATGATATTGTTTATATTCAACCTAGACCTATTAAAGGGTTTAATAGAGTATTTACAGATATTACACCTTTCTGGGATATGTTATCAAGTGTGCTAAATCCATTCACACAAAGAAAAACACTTATCGACTAGTATAGGATAGATATGACAAACTTACCTACAAACAATGTAAGAAATGACGAAATAGACTTAAAAGAAGTGATAAAGACCATACTTAGATATAAGTGGTCTATTATCGCTTTTACGATTATATTCGCTATTGGTAGTGCTGTATTTGCATATACTAAGCCAAGTATTTATTCTACATCTACTACTATAGAACTTATGGATGATAAAAATAAAGGTGCTGGTCCAACTGATATGATGATGGAAGCCTTTGGAGGAAGTAGTACAAATGTCGACAATGAAATCGAAGTATTTAAATCAAGATTTTTAGCTCAAAAAGCTTTTGAATACTTAGATTTGAGTACTAGATATTTTGTTGAAAACAACTACAGAACTATCGAACTATACAAAAACTCTCCCTTTGTTGTGCAAAAGTCATTTGTAGATGACTTAGTATATGGTAAAAGATTTGTAGTTACACCTTTAGATGAAAATAGTTTCAACCTTAAAATAGAAGGTGTTTCTATGTTATCTGTAAGAGGTTTTTTGAAAACTATAGGTTTAATGTCATCTTCTCCTTCTGAAAAAATTGTTTATAATAAAAATCATAAATATGGAGAAGAAATAGTAAATCAATACTTCACAATTACTTTAGAAAAAATCCATAATGCAGGTTCAAATAAATACTTTTTTAACTTTGAGACTCCACTTTCACTTTATGAAAAATTTAGACAAAATATTAGTGTTTCTCAGATATCAAAAAAAGCTACTATTTTAAAACTTTCTTATGAAGATTATTCAAGTTTAAAAGCAAAAGATATTTTAAATGCTTTAGTTAAAGCATATATGACAGAAGAAGTTGATCAAAAGACAAAAGAAGCAAATCTTACTTTGGATTTTATTGATAGACAACTTGAATCTATAAATCAAAGATTGATGAAGTCAGAAACAAAACTAGAAAATTTTAAAGAAAAAAATCAACTAGTAGGACTAAATGAACAAGCTATAAGTACAACTGAAAAACTAAGTGATTATGAAGCTCAACTTGAAACTGTTCAAACGGAAATAAATATTTTGACAAACTTGCAGCAGTTTATTAGAAACTCACAAGACCTTACAGGACTTACTGTTGGTGCTGTAAATTTTGCTGATCCAGTTTTAGGAAACTTAGTAACAAGCCTACAAACAGAAGCTTCAAAAAAATCTTCTTTGTTAGTAGACTATACAGAAATGCACCCAGATGTTCAAAAAGCAAGTCAAAATATCTCAAATCTAAAAAGATCAATTAGAAATGCTCTTGAAAACAATATTAGACAACTTACACAAAGAAAGATGTCAATAAGTGGGATTATTGAGAAGTTTAATAAATCTATTTCTAGTCTACCAAAACAAGAAAGAGAATTATCTAGGCTTACTAGATTTTATAGTATTGATGAAAAAATTTACTCTTTTTTACTTGAGAAAAAAGCTGAAACAGCTATTTTAAAATCATCTACTATTTCTAAGTCTAGATTACTTGATGAAGCTATTGAAGGTAAATTGCCAATCAAACCAAAAAGAAGTTTGATAGTACTTGTTGGTATTATCTTAGGTATTATTGTTGGTTTAGCATATGCATTCTTAAGAGAGTTTTTTAATAACACTGTTAAAAATAGCGATGATGTGGAAAGATTAAGTGATGTTCCTATTTATGGTATTGTTCCAAATGCCAACACTAAGAAAAACAAAAACTTGATTGATGAAGCATTTAGAGCTATAAGAACTAACTTACAGTTTTTACCTAAACATGAAAAGAGTGATATCATCGCTATTACTTCATCTGTTTCAGGTGAAGGAAAAACGACTACAAGTGCAAATTTAGCAAATATCATAGCACAAACAGGAAAAAGTGTAGTTGTTCTTGATATGGACCTTAGAAAAGCAAGTATGCATAAGCAATACAATATTCCAAACAATATCGGTATTTCAAACTTTTTGAGTGGTCAAAATAGCTTAGAAGAAATCACAAATAATGTAAGTGAAAAAGTTAGTGTTCTTACTACAGGACCACTTCCTCCAAATCCTTCTGAGCTTATCTTAGGTGATGTATTTAAAAATATGTTAGAAACACTAAGACAAAAATATGACTATGTAATCATAGACACTCCACCAGTTGGACTTGTAACAGATGCCTTAATTCTTATGAACTATGCAGATATCAACTTCTTGATGGTAAGAGCTTCTTATACTAGAAAAGAGTTTGTTAAAAACCTAGATAGACTAAGTAAAGAACACAACCAACATACATTTGGATTGATTTTAAATGGTGTAGAAATCGGTGAAAAATACGGTTATGGATATGGTTCAAACTACGGTTACGGATATGGTAACGATAAGTATTATAAAGATAGATAGTATTTAATTTTTTAAAAGCAAGGGGAAGGGTTTCTCTTTGCTTTTTTGTTTTATGGAATACTATTTTAGCTTATTTAGAATTTCAAGTCCTCTTTGAGGATCTCCTTCATTCATGAAAAAATGTTATCACATATGCTTTCAGTTGTCAATATGTTATCATTTTATAAGTAGTTGTTTTTAATGGTATTCTTATCTTCTATATTTCTAAAAGTTTTGTTAGCTAGGCTTTTTTTAAGTGCTTGGACATATTTTGGTCTGTGGGTGTCACTTCCTACAAAATCTATTAAACCATGATTAATTAAGTATTTTGCTGCTTTTTGTGGATTTTTACCATAAAAACCATCTGTTGAGTTTACATTAAGTTGAAAAAGTAGGCCATTGTCTTTTAGTTTTTCATATTTTTCTGGTTTTGAAGAAAAATATGTATATCTTTCAGGATGAGCAAGTATTGGTTTGTACCCTGCTTTTAAAAGCTCATAAATAGTTTGTTCTAATCCAAAAGCTGGAGTTGTGTAACTCATCTCAAAAAGTATGTGATTATCTCCAAAAGTTAGTAAATCTTTTTTTCTAATAAGTTCAATAAAGTGATCATCGTAGTAATACTCACTTGCAACTTCAAGTTTGATATCAATATTTTGATTGATAACCTCATCTTGCAGTTTTTCAAAACCTCTTAAAATATCATCTTTTGTGTTTGGAAATCTATGCATCATAGTATGTGGTGTAGTGATAAGTTTTGTAAAACCAATTGATTTTAACTCTTTGATAAGTTCTATACTCTCTTCCATAGATTGAGAACCATCATCTATTTTAGGGATAAGATGAGAGTGTAAATCCACTTGATAAAAATCAGGAAGTGAGTTATCTGCTTTTTTGAAAGAGTTTAGTAGCTTTGAAATCAAAGATATTTTCCTTTGTATTAAGTAAATAGTTAGGCATATTTTAGCCTAACTATTATTATATTTTTATGCTTCGTTTACTGTGATTGTATCTTCGATAAGAAGTTTTAGAGTTTGATCATTTGAAGTTGTAGCGATGTAAACATCTTGATTATCTTCTTTAGTTTCTTGTTTTGACCAAATAGTTGTATCAAGTGTGATTTTATCCCCACCATCTCCTAAAATACTAAGTGTGTTGTCTTCATCAGTTAATGCGATGAATTCTTCAAGTGTAAAGTTACTTAGGATGTGGTCACCTGTTGATATGTCTAGAGTATCAATACCTGAAGCTTCTTCAACTGAAGCAAATTCTAAAATAGTTGATAATGTTTCAGTTGAAACTAATGTTGTATCTTCATCTATGATTGAACTATTTATAACTTCTGTATTATCAGTAGAAATTGTTTCATTATTTTGAAGTAGATTGTAAGCAAAAGAAGTACTTAATTCATATCCTGATAAATCTTCACTTGTATTAGCTGTAATTGTATATGATCCATCTGTCGCTAAATCTAAAGTAGCTTCAAATGTTTGTGTTTCATCAGCTACATTTACTAAAGTTACAGTTGTTATGTCTGTTTCATATGTAATACCACCTGTACTTTGAGCTAATTCACCTTGGATTGTTGTGTCTGTAAATCCAATTTCTGAATAGATTCTACTCGTTATATCAGTGATTAAAGTTTCACTTACACTTATTTCAATTCCAGCTTCAGGCATTACATCAAAAATAGATTGATTAATTAGTTTAATTGTATTCTCATCTAAATCTACATTATATGTTTTTTTTATAGTTGATAAAAATGCATCTATTCTATTTTGAGCTTGGGCTGCTAATAATTGATTGATTCCACCAGTACCTGTGTCTGTAATAAAACTATTTATATTTGACAACAACATAGCTGAATCTAACGATAAATTAGCTAAGTCATTAACACTTGTTATTGATGGGATCGTTATACTATCAGTCAAACTTGAAATATCAAAATTCAATGCTGTTAAATCAAGGGCATCAATATCTGTACTTAATAAACCATCTATTGATGTAATTAAAGCATCTGGTATATTTCCAGCAATTAAATCTGTTATTTCAACATTTAAGTTAGTTGAAACTAAAGAAATCATATCTGTAGCAACTTTATCGAAGTCTATATTACTAGATGTCAATACACTTAAATTGTCAAATAAATATTTATAAATTGCATTTTTGAAATTCGTAATTTCTTCACTAGAAGGAATACTCTCAAATTTAAAGTTTGAAATAAATGAGTTAACTAAATCATTAACCCAACCATCTAATTTAGGACCAACATAACCAAAATTAATCCCTCCAGCTTCTGTTCTCCCATTTGTATCAATATCTAATTTAATAGCATCTACTACTAATTTAATTTTAGAAATTGGCTCAGCTAAAAATTTTGTAGCATTAACTCCAATAGTTCCATCTGAATTTAATACTCCTAGTGATATTAACAATCCTGCTTTCAAACTATTAATTTCATCTTGAGTTGGTTCAACATATGTTGGTGATATTGTAAAATCATCTACA
>CAKZOX010000220.1 GCA_937138295.1 uncultured Campylobacteraceae bacterium | reverse complement strand
GTATGCTACAGATTTTAAATCATTCGCGATTTGCGATTCTAAGAATTCTTTATTTTCAGACAATGTTCCTTGACTAAAATCTACAAAAATTCCTGGAATCATTTGTTCACCACCAATTGCTTTTGATGCAACTAATTTGATTTCCATTGCTGGAGTATCATCTACAGATCCACCAAATGATATTGCACTGTAAGAATTGTTATCTGTATTAGAAGTTACTTGCTCATTAATCTGCTCAGCAAAGTAATTTAGTGTACCTAATCCTTTTAATGTACTTACTGCATCTGGCTCATCATCTGTTCCATCTCCAATATTCCCAGATCTAGCAGCTAATTTAACTCCATCTTTAATATTATTAATCTCTGTTAAAACTGAAGTTTTTTGTGCAATCCCTTCTATCTTATCTCCTGTTCCACCGAATGTTTGGAACATATATATTAAAGCACCAACAACAACTATAATCATCGCAATTAACTGAGGCATATTTTTTCCTTATATTAAATTTATTTATAAACGATACATTCAAATATACCGTCATTTTTTGAACCACTTCCATTATTTTCAAAATTCTTAGTAGTAGTATTATAAGAATTTATTAAAGAATCATAGTCACCAAAAAGCAGTTTTTCACAAAACTCTTTTCCAGAAAAGCTCTCTGAAAACACTGCTTTACTCATCAATGAACTGTTATTTCTCATATCAACTAAAAGTTTATATGAAGAACTATCTTTAGATATCATCTGCCAAGAAACATTACTCTCTTTGAAACTTAACTTTGATTCTAATCCAGTTCCTGTAACTGTCGCATTTGCAGGTAAAATTCCTGAGTCTTTTAACTCATTAAAATTTATATCAGCTAAATTACCACCTGCTTGAATGTAAATATTTACATAACTATCAACTAATGAAAACATTGTTTCCATTCTTTGTATCTCTACTTTTATAAGGCTATCATCTGCTTCATATCTACTTAGTAATACTACCATTGCTGAAACAATAGCGATAATTGATGCTACTAAATATGGCATATAAAACCTTTAAATTATTTTTCTATGTAAATAACATTATTATAACCTTTTAAATATTAAATTTTAATTTAAATTACTAGGCTTTCCTATAAAATAACCTTGAGCATAATCTATTTCTAAAGATTTTATACACTCATATGTTTCTTCATCTGCTACAAATTCAGCAACAGTTTTTATATTTTCACTTTTTGCAAATTGTACTATTGACTTTACAATATTTTGATTTGATTTATTTTGGGCAATATCTTTTATTAAAGAACCATCAATTTTAACTATTTCAGGTTTTACTTCAACTAATCTTTCATAATTAGAATAACCACTACCAAAATCATCAATTGCTAAACTAACTCCACCCATTATTCTTGCTAATCCTATGAAATCTTTTATTAACTCAAAGTCTCCAATTGTTTCATCTTCTAAAAACTCAAATGTTACTCTTCCATAATACTCAGGTTGGGTAAAATAACCAAGTAATAAATTTCTAATATCTATATCTTCTATATCACTTGCCGATAAATTAATAGTTATACCTTCTTTTATATATTTTAAAATATTAAATGAGTTTTCTAAAACTTGAATAGTAATTTTTTTGTAAAGACTAGATTTTTTTGCAACATCCATAAAAAAGTATGGAGATATTATTTGATCATCTTTAACAATTCTTACCAAAGACTCATATTTTTCAATTTTTTTATCTACTATGTTATAAATTGGTTGAAAGTGAGATACTACATTTCCACTATTTAATGCATCTTCAACCATGTTCATAGTTTCAAGGTTTTTCTTTGAAATTTCTAAATTCTGTCTTGCTAAACCATTAGCACATAAAATTGTCTCTTTAATTTTCTTATTAGCCATATTTTCAATAGCTATTTTTTGATTTTCAAGTGTATATTCATATTCTGTTGTAAATGCAATTAAAAATTTAAATTCATATAAATAACCATCAATTTCAATTTTATAATTATTTAGGTTCTGTAGAAACTTTTTTACAAAAATTGTTATTTCATCTAATTCTAATCTTTCTCTATCAAATATAAAAGCATATTCGCCATTTAAAAGATTGTATGGTTTATCTATTGATAAGCCATCAGGAATTAAAGAAGTAATCTCATCTAAAAGTATTTTTTCTAATTTTACTAAAAAATTTGCTGGATAAATATTTGAATGCATTTCATAGTGATCAATTTTTACGTTAATACAACAAGGATTATCATAGGTTTTTACATCCTCAGAAAGTTGTTTTCTTGCATTTATTAAAGTACCTACATCATTTCTAATAGCTATATATTCTGTAATATTATCGTTTGTATCTAATACTGGAATAATAGTACTATTTACATAATAAGCTGTTCCATCTTTTCTTTTATTTTTAATTACATCATTGAAGATTTTCTTAGAAGTTACAGTATCCCACAATCTTTTAAAGTACTCTTTTGGCATATCTTCATGCCTAACTATATTGTGGTTTTTGCCGATTAATTCTTCTTCTTCATAACCAGATATTTCACAAAAGTTTTTATTTACAAATGTAATTCTTCCTTTTAAATCTGTTTTTGAAACTATATTTACTTTATACAATGCATCAAGTAACTGTTTTGAAAAATAATTACTTTCTATGTTTTTCTTATTTAAAGTAAATAATAACCAAATCATAAGAACTACGAGAATAAATTTTACAATTTGTAAAAATATAGTTCTTTGTAATGTATCGTTATTTGAAAACTTTACAACATATCCATAGTTTTTATCAAATTCATCAGTTAGTTTAATAAATGTAATATGATTTAGATATATATTTGTGTCTAATAAATCAATAACAAAATCTTCTCCATTTTTAAGTAAAACAGATTTTGAGATTTTTTCATTTATTTCATCATCATATTTAGGTAACTGGAAATTTATATGATAAAAACTTTTTAATATATCACTTTGTTTATATTTAATTTTTGAAACTTCATTAAACTTTCTTTTGTCTAAGATAAAATCAACTTTAGAATTAAAATTAGTATTTAAATCATTTGCTATGATATTTAAATCTA
This sequence comes from uncultured Campylobacteraceae bacterium, assembly GCA_937138295.1. Classification (GTDB taxonomy): domain Bacteria; phylum Campylobacterota; class Campylobacteria; order Campylobacterales; family Arcobacteraceae; genus JALRJW01. The sequence continues at coordinate 3,762 of CAKZOX010000220.1, read as the reverse complement.
TACCAACATCAATAAAACCTATAAATTCAAATATGTCATTTTTTATAGGATAAACATATCTATAAGATTGTATAGTTTTTGAGAAGAATAATCCCTCTGACTCTCTTTTAGTTTTTACAGATTCAGAAAGAACACTATTTTGAGATAAGCCTTTAAAATTGTTGTTTAAACTGTAGATTAGATTACCCTCTAAATCTACAATGTCTATATATCTTATTTCACTATTTTTGTTTCTAAAAAAATTTGTATTAATATAATTACTAATTTTTTCTTCATTTTTTTCTTCAATTAATTTAGTTAATGCAGGATTATTTAAATCACTTTTAACAACATACTCTACTACTTTTTTATAGTTATTAATTGATTTTTGATAACTTTGTTTAAAACTTGAAACGCTTTCATTAAAGTATTTTTGTTTATCAATTATGTATTCATAAAATAAGAATATACCAACTAAAATTGTAAGTATTAAAAGTATTATATTAAATTTATTATTTCTCATAAAATATTTACATCTTTGTGTTTAGTTAATGTCAGTATACAGTAATTTATATTAAGATGAAAGATTATTTTAAAACGTATATAAATGTGTCAACATCCAACTCATCATATCTTTCAACTGTAACAGGAACTCTTACAAACTCATCACCCTCAAATTCATCTAAGTTATCCCAATGATTTATTAAATTTGATGAATAAAAAAGGTAACCATGAACTGTGTCACCATTTTCATCTAGTCTAATTCCTGGATAACCCATACTAGCGCTCCAACCTGCATCTTTAAGATAGCCTTTTACAGTTGCTGGTACAAATTTCCCTACAATATTTTCTAATACATGTCCATTTGGACAATTTGGCATTAGTGTTCCATATACAAATAAAGTTTCTGTCATTTATTTTATTCCTAATTTTGTATTAAGCAAGTGGATCTTCACCTGTTTCCCAATCAGCTAAAAACTTTTCAACTAAATGAAAATCTTCACCTGTGTGTTGAGTAAAAGTAATATATTGATTTTTTTCATCAATATTAAAAACTGTTTTTACAATATTCATATATCTTAAAGCTAATTCTCTTCTTTTTTCTATAGTTCGCCCTTCCCTAATATCAAGGTTCATTAGACATATATCATCTAAAGGATCTGCTCTTCCTATTGTTAGATTATACTTATCATATATTCTTAAACTAATTGCAATATGATCCGTTCCTGTATCCATAACTTCTGAAAAATTAGCTCTTATCTTCTTTACAAATTCTTCTTTGATATCAATTGATACTTCTTTGTTTATTTCAAATTGTAAATGTGGCATACTGTTTCCTTATATTTTATTTATTGTTTAAATAACTTATAAATTGAAGAAAAATCCTCTTCACCATCACCTAAATTTTTCATTTTTGAAAAAAGTTCTTTTGGCATAGCAGCACTATATAGTGGTAACTTCATATTGTATGCTAAATCTTGTAATAGGTGTAAATCTTTATTAATAGCATTATTTGAGAAATGCGCACTAAAATCTTCATCTAAAAGTTTTTGAGTTTTTGCTTTTAATACTAAAGATTGTCCCCCACCAACATTTAAAATATCTAAGGCATCTTTTTTAGATATTTCACAACTTTCAGCTAAAGCTGTACACTCAGCAAGTGTAGCCATAAATGAACCTAAACAAAGATTATTGATAAGTTTCATTTTTGTAGCACTTCCTTGGTTTTCTAAGAAAAATATCTCTTTTCCAAACTTCTCTAAAAGTGGTTTTTGTTTTTCAAATACTTCTTTTTTACCTGTACTTACTAATGTTAAAGCACCTATTAATGCAGGAGCAACACTACCAAATACAGGGTTTTCTAAATAATCAGCACCTGAGTCATTTACAAGTTTGTGAAATCTAACTACATCATCGTAGTGATTAGTACTTAAATCAATGATTGTTTTTCCTTTTAAATCACCACTTAAAAGTCCATTTTCACCACTTAATACATTTTCAACAGCAGGCGAATCAAATAAACATAATAAAATCACATCACATTTTGAAATTAGTTCCTTTGGAGTATCAACTATTTCATAACCTAAATTTTCAACTTTGCTTTTTGTTCTATTATAAACAACTAAATTTTCACCCATTTCAGTAAGTCTAGTTGCTATTGCTTTACCTAAGTTTCCAAGTCCTATAAATCCTACAGACATAGTTATCCCTTTTGTTTATTTAATATTTTTCAAAATTTTTAAACATTATAAAAGAAAGTATTGTAATTAAAGATTAAATTTAAAGAGAGTGTAGAAAAAAAGATAATAAAGATAGAAAAAATTCTATCTTTATTTTTTAAAATTAGTTTAATTCAGCTGTGATTTTTTCTTTTAAAGCATCAACTGTAAATCCGAATTCTTTGAATAACTCTCCAGCAGGTCCTGAAGCTCCAAATGAATCCATTCCATATACAACATCTGCGTATTTATAGTACTCTAAAGCTCTTGCAGCTTCAACAGCAAATACTTTTGTATTAGGATCAATTATAGTATCGATATACTCTTTATCTTGCTCTAATAAAAGATCAAAACAAGGTACAGAAACAATGTTTGCATTTATTCCTGCATCTTCAAGTTTACAAGCTGTTTGAAGTGCTAACATAACCTCAGATCCACTTGCCATAATAGTAACAGTTGCGTTATCTCTTTTCTTTAAAAGGTAACCACCATTTGCAACTTCACCGTGAGCTTTTTCAGCTTTTAGTACTTCTAAGTTTTGTCTTGAACATACAAATGCAGTTGGTGCTTTCATTTTTAAAGCAACTTTCCAAGAATCTATATTTTCGTTTGCATCAGCAGGTCTAAATGTATAGAAATTTGGTAATGCTCTAAATTGAGATAAATGCTCAATTGGTTGGTGAGTTGGTCCATCTTCACCTACACCAATAGAATCATGCGTCCAAATAAAGTGTTGAGGAATATTTGATAACGCTGCAATTCTTGCTGCTGGTTTTAAATAATCACTAAATACAAAGAATGTAGCTGAATAAACTCTAAATAAACCATATAAATTCATAGCATTTGTAATTGCTGCCATTGAATGCTCTTTAATTCCAAAGTGAATATTTCTACCTTGAGGGAATTCACCCATACCTGATAATTCAGTTTTGTTTGATGGAGCTAAGTCAGCACTTCCACCAATAAATCCAGGTAAGGCTTTTGCAATTGCATTTAGAATTTTGTGGTTTGAACCTCTTGTTGCTACACTTGAACCTGCTTCAAAAGTTGGGTATTCTATTGCATCATAATTTGGGTTTTGTAACTCTTCAATTTTTGCTTTTGCTTCAGCACTTAAAGATTCATTCCAAGCATTTTCAGCAGTTGAACCTGTAATTAATTTATCAAATGCACCTTTAACATCAGCAGGTACAAAGAATTTTTCTTCCGGATCAAAACCTGCTTTTACTTTTGAAGCTGCAATATCTTCTTCACCTAAAGGAGCACCGTGAGAGTGGTGACTTCCTTCCATAGTTGCACTACCTTTTGCAATAGCTGTTTTAGCAATTACTAAAACTGGTTTATCACTTGCTTTTGCTTCAGTTAATGCTTTATCAATTTGATCAAAATTATGTCCATCAATTTCAAGTACTTCAAAATCAATTGCTTGGAATCTTTTCTTTACATTTTCAGACCAAGCTAAAGATGTATCACCTTCAATTGTAATATTATTTGAATCATAAATAATTACTAAGTTGTTTAAGTTTAAGTGACCTGCTGTTGCACATGCTTCGTATGAAATACC
>CAKZOX010000219.1 GCA_937138295.1 uncultured Campylobacteraceae bacterium | reverse complement strand
TATAGTGTTTTAGATAGCACAGGTGTAAAAATTGATATTTATAATTTAAGTATTAATGATATTGCATTTGTTTTTTAAAATAATGTAATTTATCTGTAACTTTTAAGTATAAGTTTTAAAACTATTTAGTAGAATTTTAAATATTTAAAAAAGGAGTTACATTTATGAAAAAATTATTAAGTTTAGCTGTTGCTTCATCACTAGTTTGTGGAGTAGCATTTGCTAAAGAAATTAAAGTAGGTGCAATCATGCCTATGTCGGGTCCATTAGCTGCATATGGACAAGTAACTAATTTAGGTTTAGAGCTTGCAAATAAAATGCAACCAAAGTTAGCTAATGGTGATACTATTAAAATTGTATTGTTAGATAATAAAGGTGATAAAGTTGAAACTGCAAATGCAACTACAAGACTTATTTCTTCTGATGGTGTTGTTGCAATTTTAGGTGCTTTAACTTCTACTAATACAGCTCAAGCTATTGCAATTGCTGATAAGAAAAAAGTTCCAGTTATAGCATCTGTTGCAACTAATGATAAATTAACTGCAAGAAGAGATTTCGCAAACAGAGTTTGTTTTACAGATTCATTTCAAGGTGAAGTTGTTGCTAATTACGCAAAAGAACAAGATTATAAAACGGCAGTTACAGTAGTTGACCAAGCACAAGTTTATTCTTTAGGTTTATCTAAAGCTTTTCAAAAAGCATTTAAAGATAACGGTGGAAAAATATTAAAGAAAATTATGGTTACATCAGGAGACAAAGATTTTAAAGCTGTTGTTTCTCAAATTAAACAATTAAATCCTGATTTCTTATTCTTACCTTTATACCATCCTGAAGCATCAATGATTGCAAGACAGTCAAAACAATTAGGTTTAGATAAACCTATGTTTAGTGGAGATGGTGTAGCTAACCAAACATTTATTGACTTAGGTGGTAAAGCTGTTGAAGGTTACATGTTTACAGACTTCTTTGACTCTACTAATCCTCCTTCAAAAACATCAGCTGATTTTGTTGCCTTCCATGAAAAAGAGACTGGTAATAAAGAAATGAATTCATTTACAGCATTAGGTGCTGATACGTATAATGTATTGGTTGCTGCTATGAATAGATGTGATGATCCAACTAATTCTGTTTGTGTAAATAATGAGATTAAAAAGACTAAAAACTTTGATGGTGTTTCTGGACTAATCACAATTGACAAATCTGGTAATGCAAGTAGATCAGCAGTTATTAAAGAGATTAAAGACGGTAAAGCTGGATATAAAGCTACAGTTAACCCTTAATAATCTACTTTTATAAAGTTCAGTAGGTTTCTACTGAACTTTTTTTATGAAATATTTCAAATATTTTAATTTAAGAAAGAGAAATTATTTCTTTATTTTTTTTAAGTTAATGTGTTAGTTTAGGAGACTATATGGATTTTACAATTTTTATGCAACAGATGGTTAATGGATTTTCTCTAGGATCAATGTATGCATTAATAGCTATTGGTTATACAATGGTATATGGAGTTTTAAGACTCATCAATTTTGCTCATGGCGATATTATGATGGTAGGAGCATTTTCAGCTTATGTTTTTGTTTCAGTTTTACAATTGCCTTTTTCTTTAGCTGTATTATTAGCTGTTGTTTGTGCTAGTTTACTTGGGGTTTTAACTGATAAAATCGCATATAAACCTTTGAGAGAAGCACCTAGAATATCTTTATTAATTACAGCAATCGGTGTTTCATTTTTTTTAGAAAACACATTTACTGTTTTTGCTGGTGGAGTTCCAAGAGCATTTCCAGTTCCTGAATATATGGAAAATATTATAAATATTTCAAATGTGACATTTTCTGTTTCATCAATTATAGTTCCTATCGTTACCTTAGGACTATTATTATCTATATTATTTGTCTTGTACAAAACTAAATATGGTATGGCAATTAGAGCTTTGTCTTTTGATATTAAAACTGTAAACCTTATGGGAGTTGATGCTAATACAATAATTGCTATAGTATTTGCTTTAGGTTCTGCATTAGCAGCTGTTGGAGGTATTTTTTGGGCAGTTAATTATCCTTCAGTAGAGCCTATGATGGGTGTGTTAGTTGGATTAAAAGCATTTGCAGCAGCTGTTGTAGGTGGTATTGGTTCTGTTACAGGTGCTGTTTTAGGTGGTTTTATTATCGGATTTACAGAAGTTGTAGTAATTGCATTCTTCCCTGAATTAGGTGGTTATAAAGACGCATTTGCATTTATTTTCTTAATATTTGTATTATTGTTTAAGCCTACAGGAATTATGGGTGAAGATTTAGAAAAGAGTAGGTTCTAATTATGGTTAATGATACAATTTTTACTAAACAAAGATTAATAAATCTTGGATTAATTATCACAGCAATTTGGTTTACTTGGTTCGCTCAAAATACATTTGATGAATATACAGTTAGGATTATCAATAATGTTGCTATTTTTATAATCCTAGCAGTATCATACAACCTAATTAATGGTGTTACTGGACAATTTTCCCTAGAGCCAAATGGATTTGTAGCTATAGGTGCTTATGTGACTGCAATTTTAATAGTTGATGCTGATACTATGTTATATCAGTATGATATTGAAGATCCATCTCAATGGGTTTTAGCATTACAAACTGAATTTATTTGGGCATTGTTAATTGCAGGTATATTTACAGCATTAATTGCTTTGGCATTGTCTTTTCCTGTTTTTAGAGTTAGGGGAGATTATTTAGCAATTGTAACATTAGGTTTTGGATTTATTATTAAAATTTTAGCTATTAATAATCCACAAATTACAAATGGTTCTTTAGGTATTAATGATATTCCTGAGTTTTCAAATCTATATTGGACAGGTGGAATTACTATTTTAACTGTTTTAGCTATTTTAAATATTATATACTCAAAATTTGGTAGGGCAATGAAAGCTGTTAGAGACGATGAAGATGCAGCAACTGCTATGGGTATAAATACTTTTAAAATTAAGACATTAGCATTTACAACATCAGCATTTTTTGAAGGAATAGGTGGTGGATTATTAGCTGCTTTATTAACATCAATTAGTCCTGATTTATTTACATTCTTCTTAACATTCCAATTGTTAATTATAATTGTTCTTGGAGGATTGGGTTCTACAACTGGAGCTATTTTAGGAACAATATTTGTAATGGCTGGTTTAGAATGGATGAGATTCTTAGATGAGCCAATGAATATTTTAGGGTTCCAAACTGAGGGAACACCTGGTATGAGAATGGTTGTATTCTCATTAATTTTAATTATTGTTATGCTATTTGCTAGAGAAGGTTTAACAGGTAAAAAAGAGTTATTTGACTTTAAATTCTTCAAAAAGTTAAGAGGAGATAAAAAATGATTTTAGAAATTTGTGATATAACTAAGAAATTTGGTGGAATTACAGCTATAAATGAAACTTCTTTTAACATAAAACAAAATGAAATATATGGACTTATAGGACCAAATGGTGCTGGTAAAACTACTATGTTTAATATAATAACAGGAAATTATGAACCCACAAGTGGTCAAGTTAAATTTCATGGACAAAGAATAGATGGTCTAAAACCTCATAAAATTGTTCATAGGGGAATTGCTAGAACATTTCAAAATATTAGACTTTTTAATTCGATGACAGTTTTAGAAAATATTTTAATAGGTTTTGATTACCAAGCTGAATATACTTATTTTGAAGCAATATTAAGACTTCCTAGATATTTTAAAGAAGAAAGAAGAATTAAACAAAGAGCATTTGAAATTATGACTGTATTAGGACTTGAAGATTATGCTGATGAGATGGCAACTTCATTATCATATGGTCAACAAAGAAAAGTTGAAATTGCAAGAGCATTAGCAGCTTCACCACAGCTTTTACTTTTAGACGAACCAGCTGCTGGAATGAATCCTCAAGAGACAGAAGAATTAGCTCAACTATTCTTCAAAATTAGAGATGATTTTGACGTAACAATTTTATTAATAGAACATGATATGAAATTTGTAAATAAATTATGTGATAGAGTAATGGTTTTAGATTATGGTAAGACAATATTTGAAGGTCACATTAAAGATGCAATAAACGATGAAGAAGTAATTAAAGCTTATTTAGGAGATTTCAAACATGCTTAGTGTTAAGAATTTAGAAGTATATTATGGTTTGATTAAAGCTGTAAAAGGCGTAGACTTTGAAGTAAATGCTGGACAAATCGTTTCATTAATTGGTAGTAATGGGGCTGGTAAAACTTCTACTCTTCAATCTATTGTAAATGACGTTAAGAAAAAAGGTAATATTGTTTTTAATGATGTTGATATTTCAAACCATAAAACACATAAGATTATTAAAGAGGGTATATCTTTAGTTCCTGAAGGTAGAAGAGTTTTTCAAAACCTAACTATTGAAGAAAATCTTAGAATGGGGGCTTTTAATAATGATGAGTTATATGAAGAATATCAAGAAAAGATGTTTAAACTTTTTCCTAGATTAATTGATAAGAAAGGTCAACTAGGTGGTACAATGAGTGGTGGGGAACAACAAATGTTAGCAATTGCAAGGGCTTTAATGAATTCTCCAAAGCTTTTAATGCTCGATGAACCATCACTAGGTTTAGCTCCTAAGATAGTTGGAGAATTATTTGAAACAATAGTTAAGCTTAAAGAAGAAGGTATTACAATTTTATTAGTTGAACAAAATGCTTTTGCTGCACTAGAAATTTCAAACTATGCTTATGTTTTGGAAAATGGTCAAGTGGCTTTACAAGATGATGCTAAAGTATTAATAAATTCAAATGAAATTAAAAAGAAATACCTTGGAGGATAGATTTTAAAATCTTTAAATCTGATGAAAAAATTAAACTATAATATGATTATATTTTCACTTTTGATGCTATATATTTTAGCTGATATAGTACATACATAT
>CAKZOX010000218.1 GCA_937138295.1 uncultured Campylobacteraceae bacterium | reverse complement strand
TATAGACAATATTCTAAAGCCTGATTCTTTAAATATTAGGCTTAAAGAGATAGAAGAGCTTGAATCTTCTCAAGATTTTTGGAATGATGTTGAAAATGCTACTAAAATTGGTATTGAGAAAAATAGAATATTAGGAAAACTATCAAAATTTAATAAAGCAAATGAAGCCCTAAAAGGTACAAATGAACTTTATGAATTAGCTAGTATTGATAAAGATGAAGATACATTTGAGCTTCTTTATGAAGAGGCTAGTGATTTAAAAGCGCTTATAAAATCTACTGAAATAAGTGTAATGCTTTCTAATCCTGATGATAGTTTAAATGCAATTATCTCTATCCATCCAGGTGCTGGTGGAACTGAATCACAAGATTGGGCTAGTATTTTATATCGTATGTATCTTAGATGGGCTGAAAGACAAAATTTCAAAGTTGAAGTTTTGGATTATCAAGATGGTGAAGAGGCTGGCTTAAAAGATGTATCTTTTATCATAAAAGGTGAAAATGCCTATGGATATTTAAAAGCTGAAAATGGAATACATAGACTTGTACGTATCTCTCCATTTGACTCAAATGCAAAACGTCATACCTCTTTTGCATCTGTGATGGTAAGTCCTGAGATTGATGATAACATTGATATTGTAATAGAAGATAAAGATATACGTATTGATACTTATAGAGCAAGTGGTGCTGGTGGGCAACATGTAAATAAAACAGAATCAGCAATTAGAATCACACATATAGAGACAAATATCGTAGTACAGTGTCAAAATGATAGATCACAGCATAAAAACAAAGCAAGTGCTATGAAAATGCTAAAATCAAGACTTTATGAGTATGAATTAGAAAAACAACAAGCTAATAAAGATGGTGTAGAAAAAAGTGAAAATGGTTGGGGGCATCAAATACGTTCATACGTAATGCAGCCATACCAACAAATAAAAGATACAAGATCTAATATAGGTTACTCAAATGTTGAGGCTATTTTAGATGGTGATATTACTAAAATGATTGAGGATGTATTAATAGCAACAGCTAAATAAGTTAATTGTATATTTTTTAAAATTAATACAATTCCTAACTGGGATATAGCTTAAAATCTTATTTTTATGACTTAAGAGATTAAGCTACATTTACTTTCTCCTTTTAAAGTTGTAACTTCAATTGTAATATGATTAAAACCAATTCTAGATAATTCTATTTTTATCTTTTCTAAAATCTCATTAATTTCTTCTAATATGATATTTTTATCTTTCATTACTAAAGTAAAAGATATAAAAGTTGTTTTAGAACTAGGTTTATAAATATGTAAATCATTATAATATGCAATTGTAGAATTATTCAGAATAATTGATTTTAGTATATTTTCATCTATATCTGTAATATTCATATCCATTAATGATAAAAAACTATTTTTAAGTAATCCATATGAATGAAATAGTATAAAGACGGAAAATAAAATTGTTAGAACAGCATCAATTGAATATATTTTAAAATAGTAAATAAAAATACCTGCTATAACTACAGAAACAGAGATTAAAGTATCGCTAAGCATGTGAAGATAAGCTGAATAAATGTTTGCATCAGAATCTTTATGATGAGAATGATCATGTCCACATGATTCTACATTTATTTTCTTCAAAACATATGCACTAATTCCATTTGCAATAACAGCAATTAATCCAACATAAATCATATATATAGGATTTACAATTTCATTTGAAGAGAACCTATTAATTCCTTCGTAAATCATATATATCATAGTAATATATAAAAATAAAGTATTAACAAAAGCAGCCATCATTTCTGCTCTAAGATAACCAAATGTTCTTTTAAATGTAATTGATTTTGTAGCCAAGACAAGTGCTACATAAGTAACAATGATAGATAAAACATCTCCAGCATTGTGTAATGCATCTGCTATTAATGCAAAAGAGTTTGAAATATAACCAAATATAATTTGAGACACTATAATTACAATATTAACTAGAATAACTATAAATATTTTATTTGCTTTTGTCATATTATATCTTTTGAAAATATAGACTTAATCCATTGTTTAGCAACAAAATAAAACATAGTGACTAAAAATATAATAGCACCACCTATATCAAGTATTGATTTTGATTCATTTTCTAAACTATCTAATGTATAAACAAACCATTCTTTTGGAAATATAAAATCAATCATTAAAGCAAAAGAAACAGTGACTAGAATAATTGAGATAAGATATATTATTAAGACATCATTTCCAAGAATTTTCTTTATAATTCCTGCTGTAATAATATTTGTAGCTGGTGCTGCTGCCAAAAAAATAAAAGCTACACCTGGATTAACACCAACTGCTAACATCGATAAAGCTATTGGAATAGCTGATATTGAACAAACATATAAAGGTAAAGCAACTAAGAAAACTAAGATGTAAGTAATAAATAGATTTTCATTTAAAAATTCAACTCCATTATCAGGAATCAACATCATAAATAAAGTTGCTAATATTAAACCATAAAACATAGGTTTCGCTAAATCACTAAAAACTTCAAACATTGCATAATCATATGCTTTTTTAAATTTGTTTTCTTTTTGTGGTTTTGATGTTGAGCAACAACTTGAACTACAACAAGATTTTTGCTCCTCTTTTACTATATCATCAAATGACTCCTTTACAAAACTACCTGCAATAACACCACTTATAAAGCTTGATACTACTCTGATAATAGTCATTGGTAATCCAAATACACCATAAGTTGCTATAATTGAATCAACTCCTGTCATTGGTGTTGTAATATAAAAACTCGTAACTGCTTTTCTTGAAGCTCCTTTTTGTCTTAAACTTGTAGCAAGAGGAATTACACCACATGAACATAAAGGTAGTGGAATACCATATAATGCACCTTTTAATGCACTATATTTATTATCTTCACCTAAATGTTTTTTTATCCAATCTTCTGAAATATATAAATGAATAACTCCTACAAAAATAAGTCCTATTAAAACATATAGTCCTATCATTATTGATAGTTCCCAAAAGTTTTGTAAAAAATTTAATATAAATTCCATAATTACTCCTTAAATAAAAATATTTTTTCTAATAAGCCTATTAAATCAGGATTATTCACTTCATCAATAAAATAATAAATTGTTAAACCTTCTCTAGTTTTATTTAATATTCCACCATCTTTTAATTTACGTAGATGTTGAGAAATTGCAGATTGATTAATCTCTAATATCTCAACTAAGTCACATACACAAAGTTTATTAAAGTTTTTAAGTAGTAATACAATTTTTAATCTAACACTATTTGACAGTAGTGCTAATTTTTCTGATTCTTTTTCTATCTCTGTACAATTATCAGAAATAAAGTTCTTAGCTTTTTCAACTTCACTTAGATTATCTGATTCTCTATAACATTCTTCACTCATTTAAACTCCAACATAACTATATTAGAATATTCTAATATAATTACATATCTTTGTCAACTAAATATATTATCAATAAGTATTTTTTAGTAAAAATAGATTTATAACTAATTAAAAATATGATATAGTTTTATTCAATTATCACGAACTGAAACAAAACTATAAACAGTCTTCAACTGTTAATAAATTGTTAATAAATTACTTTTATAATAACATTAAAAATAAATTAGGAGGTATTTATGAATATTAAATTTTTAAAAAAATCTAATAAAGCTATACTTTCTATTTTACTTTTATGCATTACCTATTCATTCTCTTATGCTATTACTTATAATTTAATATATGATGATGAGTGTACAACGATATCTGAATATATAGAAGAAAGAACACAACTTATAATACATGATGATCTATGTGATACTCAAAAGCAGTTTCATAATTATTTTATTCTTAATCTTGATAGTCATATATATACTTATGATTTATCACCTTTTGAAAAACCTGAATTAACAAATAGTTATCTATTTAAACTATCAAACTCTATACTTAAACCACCTACTACTTAGTTCTTAATTTCATTATATAAAAAATTATAACTAAGGACAATTATATGTTTAAAAATAAAATAATTATTACAATAATTATGTATATCTATAGTACCCAAATTTTGATAGCAGATGATTTTGATGAGTTTTTAAATAAAGCTCTAAAACAAAGTCCTTATCTAAAATCTGCATATTTAGAAAAAGAACAATTATTATATAAGGCAGCTATCACAACTAGATATGACAATCCAGAATTGGATATTAACTATGGAAAATACAACTCTAAAAATGGCATATCAGATAAAGGATATGGCATATCAGTTTCTCAACCAATACGATTTTGGTCCATAAATGAAGATAAAAAAGAATTATCAAAAAGAATATTAAATGGTGCAGAAAACTTTTATAAATTAGATAAAGCAAATTTTATAAAGGAAATTTCTTTGCTATATACTAAATATGAATTTAACAAAGAATTGGAAAAATTAACTGAAGAGTCCTCTCTCTTATCAAAAGAAATTTATGATATAAGTAAAGAACGTTATTCTTACGGTTCAATTTCACAAGCTGATTTATTACAAGCTGAAGCAGCATTTATACAAATACAAGTACAAAATGAAAGTGTAAAGATGGAAACTTTATCTAACTACTATAACTTACTTAAATTTGCAGGTTTAGAAAGTGAAGTAAAATTAGAATTTAATCATAAATTTCAAATAAAAGATAAAAGACAAATTTCGAATAATTTAGAATTATCAGTAATGGAAAATAATCAAGAGATTAATTTAGCAAAATTAAATATTGAAAGCAATACTTTTGATTCTTTTAATTTAATACTATCAACTGATAAAGAACCTGACCAAACAGTAAATAAAGTTGGAATTTCTATTCCTTTTCCTATTTTAAATACTCGTTCTGAAGAGAAACAAATAGCAATGTTAGAAAGTAAAAAAAATGATTTACTGATACAAAACCGAAAAAATCAGCTAAATAAGGAATTAGCTCAATTATATAAACAAAGAAACTCACTAAATAATAAGTTAAAAAATACTGAAAAGGTTTTAGTATTAAGAACAAAGTTAGTTGAAATGTATTTAGAAAAGTTTAAGATTTCTCAGGCAAGTATCTTAGAGGTACAAACAGTTAAAGATAATGTTATACAGACTCAAAAAGAGTTAATACAAACAAATATGGCTTTAAACCAAAATTCTATTAATATTAATTATATTCAAGGAGATATAAATGAAAAAACTATTATTGATTAGTTGTTTACTAAGTATAAGTGTATTTGCACTTGATATTCCTACAGAAAAAACAAAACTTCGTAAGTTTGGAAAATCAATTAATATAAATTCACAAATAGTTCAATTATCTTCTACAAAACAATCCCTTACAACTCTACTAGATGGAAGAATAAAAGAATATTATGTGAAACCTGGACAAAAGATACAAAAAGGGCAAAGGGTTGCTTTAATAGAATCTATTACTTTATCACAAATGAGTTCAGAATATTTGTCATTGCAAGAACAATACAAAAGTTTACTAGACAACTATACTGCAAATGAAACTTTACAAAAAAAAGGAATCGTTTCTTTACAAGAGTTAAATAAAGCAAATATTGAACGTAATGAAATGTTATCGAAGCTAAATACTCTAAAATCCCAACTAGAAGCTTTAGGTATAGATACAAAAGAGATGAAAAAAACAACTTCAAACTATGTGTTGTATTCCCATACAAATGGTATTATCAGTGATTTATTAAAACCTTTGCACTCCTCAGTATCACAAGATGATGAATTATTTTCAGTAGTTAAAAATCAAGCTTTTTATCTAAAATCTTATATTCCTTTAGAATATGCAAAAGAGATTAAAGTGGGACAAAAAGTATCTTTAAAATATAATGAGAGTATATTAAGTACTACTATTGAAAGAATATTACCAGAAGTAGATATACAAACTCAAAGAATTATTGTTTTATCACCTATAGAAAAAAATTCTGATAATCTATTTGCCAATGCTTTTGTACCATCAACTATCTATTTTGATACAAACAAAAAATATATCTCAATTAAAAAAACTGCCCTATCTTTTTTAAATAATGAATGGGTTGTGTTTATTCCAAAAAAAGATGAACATATGGACAAAGATGAACATCAAGAGGATGATAAGCATAAGGATGAAGATGGTCATGAAAATGAACACAAAGATAATGATGGACATGAAGATGAACACAAAGATGAAAAAGAAGAAGAATCCCACGATGAAGAACCTCAATATGAAGCAAGAGATGTAAAGATTATCTATGAAGATGATACTTATGTTGCTATTGAAGGATTAAATGTAGAAGAAGAGTATGTTAGTGATAAAGCATATTATGTAAAATCACTTGTATTAAAATCATCAATGGGTGATGGACATGGTCACTAGGAGATGCAATGTTAGATAAAATTATTGATCTATCTTTAAAGTACAAACTTTTAGTTATTGTACTCTTTTTATCAATTAGTATATTAGGTTTTAAAGCGTATAAAGATATTCCTGTTGATGCTTTTCCTGATATTACTCCCAAACAAGTGGTTATCTATACTGAGAGTCCAGGAAACTCAGCAGAAGATATTGAAAAACTAATTACTTATCCTATTGAATCAGCTATGTCAGGAATGGCTGGTGTAGAGATGATAATGTCAAATTCTATATTTGGCTTATCTTATGTTTCTGTATTTTTTGAAGATGATATGGATATATATTTTTTAAGACAACTTGTTAGTGAACGATTAAATTCCATTGATATTCCTAATGGTTGGGGAAAACCAACTCTTGGTCCAAATACTACAGGATTAGGACAAGTATTTTGGTATCAATTAAAAGATAAAAACAACAAATACACTTTACAAGAATTACGTGAAATGCAAGAGTATATTGTTAGTCCTTTATTTAAAAGTGTTAAAGGAGTTGAAGAGGTAATAGGCTGGGGAGGAAAAGAGAAACAATATGATGTATTAATCGACACTCAAAAACTACAAAGCCTTGAGATTACTTATGATGATATTGTTCAAGCTTTACAACGTAGCAACATGGCCGCAGGTGGTCAATATTTGGAATTTAATAAAGAACAGTATTTAATAAGAGGTGCAGGATTATATAAAAGTCTTGATGATATTAAAAATACAGTTATAAAATCACAAAATGGACAAGCTATCCTTATACAAGATGTTGCAAAAGTACAGATAGGTTCTATGCCTAGGTTTGGAGCCATCACTATTGACGGAGATGAGTCTGTAATTGGTATGGTACTACAAAGAACCCAAACAAATGCAGCAAAAGTGGTAGAATTACTAAAGGAAAAAATTTCAACTGTAAACTCAACTCTGCCAGAAGGGGTAGAGATACAAACAATTTATGATCGCTCTGAGATTACTTTAAAAGCTGTAGAAACTATGACTTCAGCTTTATCAACTGGTGTTATATTGGTTGCGATTGTACTTTTTTTATTTTTATTTGAGTTACGTTCAGCATTTATTGTTATTTTATCTTTACCTATATCTTTATTGATCGCTTTTTTATTAATGGAGTATTTTGGATTAAGTGCAAATCTTATGAGTTTAAGTGGATTAGCCATTGCAGTTGGTATGATTGTCGATGGTACTATTGTAATAGTAGAAAATACTTTTAGAAAACTTCATGATGAAAAAGATAAATCAAAACTACAAATTGTCGCTGAATCTACAAAAGAAGTAGCCTCTCCTGTAACTTTTGCCATTTTAGTTATAGCAGCAGTTTTTATACCACTATTGAGTTTAGGTGGTTTAGCGGGTAAACTATATAGTCCTATGGCTATCAATATTGTTTTTGTTATGTTAGGCTCACTAGCTGTTGCTTTGATATTAGTTCCAGTATTGGCATACTTATTATTAAAACCAGCAAAAAGCTCTGATAACTCTATCATGAAAAAAATAAAACATTTTTATAGTCCTATATTAGTTCTTGCTTTAAATAACGCAAAAAAATTGCTTGTGGGGATAAGTATTGTATTTTTCATATGTTTAGCTTTATTGAGTTCTCAAGGGCGAGAATTTATGCCAAGCCTTAATGAAGAATCAATCATGTATAGAGTAGTTTCTATCCCAGGAACCAGTTTAAGCCAATCAATACAAACAGCCCAAGAGGTTGAAAAGTTTATCTTAAAAGAGTATCCAAAAGATATTCTTTCAGTTCTTTCAATGATTGGAAGAAGTGAAAAAGGAGAAACAGCACAACCAAACTATATGGAAGTACTATTAACACTTAGTAAAGATATTGAAAATCTTGAACAATTAACAAACGAACTAAATGAAAAACTTGAAAAAGAGTTTGAATATGTACAGTTTGTACCTACCCAACCTATAGCAATGAGAGTTGAAGAGTTACTAGCAGGAGTAAAAGCCGAACTAGCGATAAAGGTATTTGGTAACGATCAAAAAATACTAAATGATATAAGCACAAAAATTCAACAAAATATCTCAGATATAGATGGAGCAAAACAACTTAGCTTAGAGTCACAATTGGGACAATCTCAAATTAAAATTGAGCCAGATTATTTAGCGCTAGCACGTTATGGAATCAATGTGGATGAAGTGATGAGTGTAATTAGAAATGGTATTGGAGAAGAAGAGGTTTCTGAAAAAATAGAAGGTGTGAAACGTTTTGGTATAGTTGCAAAAATTAAAGATGCAAAAAAAGATATTCAAAGTATCAAAAAACTAACCTTACGCTCTTCTTCTGGGGACATTGTAACCCTAGACCAAATAAGTAATATATCAATTGTTCAAGGGGTTTCTTTTATAAAAAGAGAGAACCTTAGTCGTTATATGGTACTTTCAATAGAAGTTGAAGGAAGAGATATAGCCTCTTTTGTAAAAGAAGCAGATGCAATAATAAAAGAAAAAGTTGATATTCCATCTGGTTACTACATCACATGGGCGGGAGATTTTAAAAATATGCAAGAAGCAACACAAAAACTTATGGTACTTATACCCCTATCAGTTTTTCTTGTAATACTGCTTCTATATACAGCATTTAACTCAATAAAAAAAGCTTTATTGATTTTATTAAATGTTCCGTTTGGTTTAATTGGTGCAATTTTAGCACTTATAGCAAGTGGAGTGTATTTATCAGTATCTGCTATAGTAGGCTTTATAGCCATTTTTGCTATTGCCATATTAAACGGTATAGTATTGGTAAGTTTTATTGATGAATTAAGGGAAAAGTTTCCTCATGTTCCTTTAAAAACACTTTTAAAAGATGCCACACTTTTAAGACTTAGACCTGTTTTAATGACCGCATTTACTACACTATTTGGGATATTACCATTATTGTTTGCAACAGGAGTGGGTAGTGAAATTCAATATCCTTTATCTGTTGTAGTTATAGGAGGGATTATAAGTTCTACCTTATTGACACTTTTAATCCTTCCATCAACATATTATTTATTTTATAAAAATGACCATAGTATAGAAAAAGAAATTTAGGATGAATTTTAAATACTAAGAATAATAAAAAATTAGTATCAGTAAATTTAAATATTAAAAAACTAAGTTGTATATTAAAATAAGTACAACTTAGCTTAACATTAAAAGGAAAAAAAATGAAAACTTTATTAAAATCAACAATATTCTCAGGAATTTTACTAATAGCAAGTGTATCTTTAAATGCAAGTGAAATTTATTTATCAAAGCAAAAAATTAAGGATTATAGTGTTTCTGTTAAACTACATGATAAATTGAAATTAGGACATAATGAGTTTAATGCAAAAATACTTTATAAATCAATTCCTATAAATAATGCAAATGTCTCATTTGAATTATTTAAACCAAATGGTGAATTAGTTAAATATAACAGTAAAACTTTAAATAATAATAAAAATTATACATTTAATGTAGAACTAAAAGCAAAAGGTAAATATACATATCTTATTGTATTTAATAAAATGGATGGTGGAGTAACTCGTTATTCTAGAGGTTCTTTTGAATTATAATTAATTCTTTAAATTTAAGGCTCATTAATGAGCCTTAAATCCTCTTATTTAAAATGAATATGAAATAGATGCAAAGACATTATCTTGGTCATTAGTAGAACCACTATCAGCATTATATTCAGAATATACAAGAGCTAAGTCAATAGCTTTTCCATTTATATCAAATGATTTACTTAATCCCACTGTATAATTACTTCCACTATCTTCATAATCACCGTAAGATAAATCTAAACTTACAACTTTAAAGTCATATGATGCTGTACCTTCAATATAACTTGGTTTTTTACCGTTTGCCCACTCTTCATATACTGTTTTTGAATAAGAAGCACCAATAGATAAATCATTTAACGAATATCCTAAAGCAAGTGTAATTTCAGAAAAATCACTATCGTCTTTAGAATCTGGATACATAAATGTAACGTAAGATAAATCATAAGAAAAATCATCAATAGAATTACTATAACCCGCGTATAAATCTAATTCATAATTTGCTTTTGAACCAAAATCAACATTTGAAGCCCATGTACCAGCATAAAAACCTTCATAACTTAAATCTAAACCACCATTTACAGAACCTTTATCTAGTGTTTGAGTCATACCTCTCCAAATATAATTTGAAGTAGCTCCTATATTTCCACTTACTTCAACATCACTTGCTTGTAATGAAGTAACTGTTCCTAATGTACTGATTGCAATTAATGCAGCTAAACTTATTTTTCTCATATTAATATCTCCTAAACTTAAATTGTAGAAAAATTATATCATATAAGTAAATTTATGAATAATTTATTATGTATAAAAAATATACAGATAAATAAAGTTAATTAAATACTTTATTAATCCATTATTTTTAACTGTCTTACATAAAGATATTTAATATAGCACATATAAAGAGGCTACTAATAATAACTTTACTAAATTTTGTACATATTAATTAAAAGTCAAAAAACATAAAAAGCTAAGCTATATTTTAAGCTATCTATCACATATAGTTTTAAAATCACAAAATTGACAAGTTGAATTGCTTTCACACTTTTCAAAGTTTACTTCTTTAGTTTTCAAATCTTCAAAAATATGTTCTAATAGCTCTAACTTTTGAAATAATGCTATCTCTTCATTTAGAGTAACATTATATAAATCATAATAAAAGGTTTTAATTTTCTCATATGAAAATAGCTCTTTAGAAGCTAAAAAATAAAATTCTAATTGAAAATCGCTACTATTTTCATAGTTTTTAATTGAATCTATCTTTAATGATGAAGATGTCTTATAATCGATAATTTCATAAGTATCACCATTTTTATCTATTCTATCTAGTGCCCCTTTTAATTTTATACCTTTATATACAAGATTAAAACTTTTTTCTAAAGGGATAATTTCTACCCCGCTTCCAAAGCGTTTTTTATCTAGTAAGATAAAATCT
>CAKZOX010000217.1 GCA_937138295.1 uncultured Campylobacteraceae bacterium | reverse complement strand
ACAATCAAATAAATCTTACTTTCTAATCTGTCTATCTTAGATAATAATTTTTCTAGCGTGTCATCAATATGTTTTGTATCTCTTTCTAACTGAGTAAACCTATTTTCTATTTCTTTTGTTTTCATATTTAGAATTATAGCAAATTTTCAACTTTTAAGCAAATCTTTTAAATAAGAGCCGTGAAGCTGTTTTTTTACTCTCCCCTACTCACTATATACATTTAGGTTACTTTTTGGCTTCTAGGTGGTTTAAAATTAATTTTAGCCCTACTTTTTATTATTTCTTTACTTTTAAAAAATCATTTCACACTTTTGATACTACACCCTCCCCTAGGGGTGTATTGTCCTTATTCTTATTCTTATTCTTATTCTTATTCTTGTAGGCAAGGGGCTTATTAAGGGGGTATCATAGGGGCTTATTAAGGGGGGGGGGTAGTCGAGACACTTGACAATAAAAAAATAAAATGTTACAATACGCTCGATTTATTTAACTAAGCCTACCAAAGCTACCAAGTCTAGGCTTGGTTAAGTGAATCTGAATAAGATTGTTGAATGTTTTGGTAGGCACTCACATTATTTATTCCAAATGAAATTTTTACTTAAATTTATGAAAGAAACCATTTAAGAAATGAAAGACGATAGAAAAGGCTTCAATTTTTATAGAAGTCATTGGGAGCAAATAAAGCAATTAGATGATACCCAAAAGTTAGATTTGTTTGAGTCAATTTGTAAAGTTCAATTTTTCGAAGAAGATATAAATAATATAACTTTTGATGATAAAATTACTGCATTAGTTTGGACTGGGTTTAAGCACTCAATAGACACTAGCAAAAGTGGATATATAGCTAAAAATCAAGGGTTAGAAAATAAGAAAAAAGCTGAGGTTGGAGACTATAATAAAAAAGAATTTAATATAATTTTTGATTATTATTCTAAATACAATAATAGAGAAGTTGGAAGTGAAGAAAAAGCTAAAATATCATTTGTAAAAATCTCTAAACAAATGAAAAAAGATGACATAAAAAAAGCATTATCTAACTATGTAAAAGAGTGTAATTATAATAATACATTTATGAAACATTTATGCAATGTATTAGAGCATGATTTTCTCAAACCATACCTAACAAAAAAGATAAAAAAGCCGATACTTAGAATAAATAAAATATATTATCAGAAAGACGCACCAGATGGAGAAATTCCAGAGGGGTATATATTAAAGCCAAGTGTTGACAGTATGGGGTTAACTGAATCTTGGAAACTTGAACAGAAAAGTGCCATATTATGAAAATAGTTCCATTAGTAGATATTGAAGCAAAAGAGGCTAATTTTTTACTAAAAGATTTTCTACCTATTCCAGAGAGAGCAGTAACTCTATTAAGTGCAAGTGGAGGAATGGGAAAAACTAGACTAAGTTTAATCATGGCTGATAGATTTGTAAGAGAAAGTGACAAACGGGCTACAATGTGGCTAACTGAAGATTATGAAGGGCAAGTAAGAGCCACTTTTGATGAAATGATAAAACATAATTTAGTAGATTCGCAAAGTTTAAACAAAATAGATTTAATTTTAGATGACCCACCTCAACTAGCAAAAAGAGAAAAAGGACTTTTCAAAGCAAACTATGATGAAATTAATGCCATAGGCGAATTTCTAATAAAAAATAATACTGGTTTTGCTGTATTTGATCCATTACTTGCATTTTATGGAGGTAATGAAAATGATAATAGTGAGGCAAGAGTATTTATTCAATCATTCGCTAACTGGGCTAGACACGCAGAAGTTACAACATTAATAATACATCATGCAAACAAAGATGGAGCTTCAAGAGGTGCAACTGCTTTTCATGATGGTGTAAGAGCTAGATATGAAGTTAGCCCACCATTAAAAGAAGAAAATGGAATAGTAAAAATAGATGAAGATAGTTATAAAAAAGGTATAAGAAAAATTACACTTAGAAAAGATAACTGGGGTGTGGTTAAATACTTATATAAATTGACAGATGGTCAAGATTCAATAGATAAACAATTAATGCCACCATTGATTAAAAAAGAACCAGAAGTTACAATTTTTGAGATGGTAGATATACCAGATATTTAAGGATAAATAATGTGCAAACAATTTGAAAATGAATTCGTAACAATTAGTTATAGTAATCATATAACAGAAAATTACAAATCAGCAAAAATAACACTATTAAAAATGGTTGATTTATTAAAGTCAAAGTTTAATTATAGTGCAGGACTTTTTGAAAACGGATATAGAAATAAAAACAATTATAAATCCTATTGTGATGTTTTAATTTTGGATATTGATGATGGATTGTCAATAAATGAAGCTAGAAAAATATTTGAGCCGTACGATTACATAATTGCTACAACAAAAAGCCACATGAAAAACAAAAATGGTATCGTGTGTGAAAGATTCAGAATAGTTATACCCCTTGAAAATCCTATGGAATTAAGCGAATCAGATTATTATAAAACTATGGAAGAAATATATAAAAAATATCCATTTGTAGATAAAGCTTGTAAAGATGGGTCAAGATTTTATTATCCTTATAAAGATAGTGAAATAATAACTCATGCTGGTTTTTGTGGTTTTTACTGGGAAGATTTTTATAAAAAGACAATAGTACCAAAAAATATAGATGATAGATTAAGTAAATTTAAAAATAATTTTGAGGGATATAAAAAACAAGAGGTAAAATATGAATATGGACTTCAAAAAGTAGATTATATTAGGTCTGTTTTTGGAACTGAAAAGCTACTTGAATTATTAAAATTTAAAGATAAGTTTGTAAGCGGTCAAAGAAATACAACTCTATACAGTTATGCTAAGTATTTTCAAGATATAGGGCTTGGAGATAGTGAAATAAAAGAATATACATTATGGGTAAATAGTTGCGGTGATTCAGTAGATGAAAAAGAAATAGAAAAAACAATTTTTAGGAGTTTAAAGATATGAAAAAGTTATTGTCATTTTTAGATGAGAGATACCCTAGTTTAAAAAGCTTAATAGTTTATATTTTGGCTTGGTTTAAGGGGTTGTAGATGAAACCAAGATTAGATAAAAGAAAAGCAACAATTATGACTTGTGACTTTTCACACATTAGAGACATTTTTAAAAATTTTCACTACAAAAGTGACTCTATGGGAGGAGGTATCAGTATGTGTTTTGCTATGTTTATAGATAATAAGTTGGTAGGGGGTAGTGTTTTAGGAAAGCCTAGACATGAAACTAAATACAAAAACTGCATAGATATAAGAAGAATGGCACTACTTGATGAAGCTCCTTTTAATAGTGAAAGCTTTTTCTTATCTCAAATAATAAAATGGATTGCTGCAAATAAAAAATATGATAAGGTATTGTCATATAGTGATTTAACAGTAGGACATATTGGAACAATATACAAAGCATCTAATTTTAAAGAGGTAGGAAGGACTACCCCTACAAAAACAGTTATATGGGGAGATAAAAAATACCACCCAAGAAGTATAACTATTGATAGGGATTATTCTTATAAATTAAGAGAGGCTTTAAAAAATGGAGAGGCTTATATCGAAACTGGACTACCAAAAGTAATTTGGATTTTTGAAATATCTAAAAGCATGAAAAATAAGAAAATAGTATTTGGCAAGTATGATGGTATTAATAATGCTAGTTTATTTGACGGAGGTTTATTTTGAAACCAAGACCATATCAACAAAAAGCATATGACGATACAAGAATAGCTTTTTCAAAAGGATATAAAAATATAGCCATTTGTTTAAGTGTGGGTGCAGGAAAATCTCTATTAGCAAAAATGATTCTAGATAGTGCAGCAAAAAAGGGAAGTAAAATAGGATTTTTTAGTTATCGTAATATTTTAATTGATCAAATCAAAACTTATAATATACCTAATTGTGATATAGGTACTTTACAAAAATATGGTAAAGAGAAAACAGAACTTTATGATTTGGTACTCGTGGATGAGTCATGGGGAGAGTCTAGTAAGTTAAAAAACAATATTCAAGCTAAATATATGATAACACTTTCAGGAACTCCAGTTTCAAGTGATGGATATGTACTACCAAATTATGATTATATTGTGGAGGGTGTACAATTACCAGACTTAATAAAACTTGGATTTGCTAAGAATATAAAAGTATTATCTATGTCAAAAGTAGATACAAAAGACTTAAAAGTTCAAGGTGGCGATTATAACCAAACAGATAGCTTTAACCTTATGAATAAAAGTGAAGTACATAAAGATATTATTGGAACTTATAAAAAATATGCAAGTGATAGAAAAGTGATGTTATTCGCTATTAATACAAAACACGCTGAGGAGATTAAAAAGCAATTCTTAGAGCATGGAATAAGTGCCGATACAGTTCACTCTAAAAAAAGTGAAATGGATAAAACATTACAATTATTTGATAATGGATATATTAAAGTTTTAATTAGTATTAGTAAGTTAAATGTAGGTTATGATAATCCGAGTGTTAATTGTATTATGTTGTGTAGACCTACTAAAAGTATTCCTATGATGATTCAAACAGTAGGACGCGGTACTAGAAAAAACGGAGATGATGATTGCTTAGTATTGGATTTAGCAAATGTTATCCATGACACTATACACCCCCTAAAAAAACTAGACCTATCAAAAAAGAAAACTGATAAGGGATTAGTAAAATGTAAATGTGCTGCAACTATGAAACTAATTGATAGAACAATTACACCAGTTGATAAATATGAATATACAGTTACAAGTAAATACGAATGTCCAGAATGTCAAAATATAAAAGTGGTAGAGACTCCAAAACTAGTTAATTTAAATTTATGCGATAATTGTGGAGTTCAATTTGAAAGCGTTGGAGGATTACAAATAGCACAAACAGATAATAATATAAAGTTTGATTTAGAATGTAAACATTGTGGAGCTTTAAACTTTGATCCAGAAAAAAATGTATGGATTCATTTAGAATATACTCATGCAGGAATAAAACATAGTTTACTAAGTCCAAAAGAACTTGAGAATATGTTATTTTATTTGAAAGACTATAAAGTATTAAGATGTCCAGAAAAAGAACAATGGCAGCTCTTTAGAATTAAAGATATGACCTGCGTTTCATTTATAATGCGTCTAATAGGATTCTATAAATGGTATATCCTAACTCCTTATCAGCTTTATTGTGCGTTGATAAAAGCAGGATATAAGTCATTTAATGAAAAAAGTAAGGATCCAAATGTCAAAAATTAAAAAAAAACAAAAGTCTGTACAAGAAATCATTGATGAAATGAGAGATCTTCATGAACAAGAAGATGATCTTTTAAGAGAGATGGAAGCTAATATGGGTTCGTTAACTTCTTATGATTTTGATGATATGGATGATGAGGAGTTATAATGGGTTCAGTATTTAAACCAAGTCCACCACCAGCACCAAAAGCAGATCCTGCAATTGAAGAAGCAAGAAAAGCTGAAGAAGCAAGAGCTGCTAAACTAAAAAAAGAACAAGAAACTTATAGCAAGAAAGTTGCTAAAGGAGTTATTGGTACAAGATCATTATTTGGTCAAGCAGGTGGTAGAGGTTTCTTTGGATAATGGTAGCAAAGGTTTACCAAAATCCTAAAGGTGGACTGAATGCTAAAGGTAGAGCTTACTTTAAACGTAAAGAAGGATCTAACTTAAAAGCACCAGTTAAAAAAGGCAAGAATCCTAGAAGGGTTTCTTTTGCTGCAAGATTTGCAGGAATGAAAGGACCAATGAAGGATAGTAAAGGCAGACCAACTAGAAAAGCTTTAGCATTAAAAGCTTGGGGCTTTGGTAGTGTGGCTGCAGCAAGAAGTTTTGCAAACAACAATAAGAAAAAAGCTTAATGGCTGTTGCAAAAAAAACTAAACCTGCTTTATGGGCTAGAGCTAAAGCTCAAGCTAAAGCAAAAATGGGGGGAAAACACAGTGCTAGAGCTATGCAACTTGCTACAAAAATTTATAAGAAAGCAGGTGGAGGCTATAGAGGATCTAAGTCTTCATCAAACAAACTTACCAAATGGGGAAAACAAAAATGGCAAACAAGCAGTGGTAAAAAATCTGAAGGCAAACGAAGATATTTACCTAAGAAAGCTTGGAAGGCTCTTACGGCTAAAGAAAAATCAGCAACTAACGCAGCTAAAGCACGTGGTAATAAAAAAGGAAAACAGTTCGTTAAACAACCTAAAGGTATCGCAGCCAAAACAAAAAGATTTAGATGAAGAAATTTATAAATAAAATAGTTTTTAAAATACAAGTTTTTGCTATAGAACTTAAAAACAAATGGAATAAAAAATAATGGATTATACAATAGACGATACACCATCAGTAAACACATCAGATAAAGC
>CAKZOX010000216.1 GCA_937138295.1 uncultured Campylobacteraceae bacterium | reverse complement strand
TCAATAACATTAATTTTATGATCTATAACAATATAAGCTAAAGGAGAGTTATTGAATAATGAGAAATATTTTTTGTATAGTTTATTAACTAAAATTTCATTTTCCTTTAGTTCTTCATTTTGAACCTCAAGTTCTTCTTGATAGATTCTAAGATTAGTAAGGTTTTTTTCGTATTCATTTATATCAATATCATTATTTTTCATTTTGACTCTTGTTATTTTAAGTATTATATTATACACTATGATACATTAAAAGTAAATATCAATATAATTTTTAATATATAAACTAAATTGTGTTATAATAAAATATATATTATGAATAGGATAAGATATCTTGAGTACAAAACCTAAAAATAAACTACTAATGGTTGATGATGACAATATCACTTTAAAGCTTGTAAAAGGAGTTTTAAACGATGTTTTTCATGTTGATACTGCCACAAATTTTAATGATGCATTAGAATTATTAGATCACAATGATTACTCACTTTTATTGTTAGATTACAATATGCCTGATATTAATGGTCTTGAATTAGCAAGTATATTAAAAGAAAAATTCAAAAAAACAAAGATACAGATTCCATTTATGTTTATCACAAGTAACACTTCAAATGATACCATTAACAAAGCCTTTGCTATTGGTGCTAGTGACTATATAAAAAAGCCTATAAATGTTGTTGAATTAAAAGCAAGAATAAAAAGTATAGTAGAGAGATATGAAAATCACAATTTATTGCATAAACAAACTCAAGAATTTGATGAATATAAAAAAGTACTAAATGATAGTGATATAGTAAGTAAGGCAAATATTCATGGAATAATTACTTATGTAAATGATAAATTTTGTGAAATATCTGGTTATAGTAGAGATGAACTTTTAGGGAAAAATCATAGTATTCTAAAACATCCTGACTCTCCTGATTCTTTATTTCAAGATTTATGGAAAACAATCACATCAAAAAAAACCTTTAATTCAATAATTAAAAATAGAAAGAAAAATGGAGATTCATACTATGTTGATGCTACTATTTCTCCTATTTTAGATTTAAATGGAGAAATATCAGAATATTTAGCCATTAGGCATGATGTAACTTCTATGATGAATCCAAAAAAGCAGATGTTGGATTTTATTAGTCATTTAAATAAATCAATCGTAGTTTTAGTTCAAATAACTAACTATGAAATGATAAGAGAGTTTTATTCAGAGGATATAAGAACCAGGTTTGAATTAAGTTTTGAAAAGACTCTATTTGAGTGTTTACCTAGTCATACTACAGTTGAAAAAATATTTAATCTTGGTGGAGGTTTATTTGGATTTGTTAAATCAAGTTCTAAGGATGCAACTTCTGTAAACCTTTTCTTACAAGAAGTATTGAAAAAACTAAGAATAAAAGGTGTAGATTTTGAAGATAATAAATATGAAATAGATGTAGTATTTAGTTTTTCATTAAAAGGTCAACATCTTTATGAAGATGCATTAATTGGAATTTATCAAGGATTAGAAACTAAGGAGTCTATAGTCTATGCTGATAGGTTTTATTTAGATAAACAAGAAAAAGCCAGAGAGAAATTAAAAACATTAAGTGATATAAGACAAGCTCTAAAACAACCTGATAAGGTTGTATCTTATTATCAACCAATTGTAGATAATAAAACTAAAAATATTGTTAAATACGAATCACTTATCAGGATGATTAATCATAAAAATGAAGTTTTATCACCTTATTACTTTCTAGATATCGCTAAAAAAACTGGTTATTATCATGATATTACTTTAAGAGTAATTGAAAATGCTAATAATATTTTAGATATTTCAAATATAAATATTAATATAAACCTTTCATTATCAGATTTAAAAGATGTTCAAATTAGAACAGAGTTGTTAAATCTAATATCAAAGGCAAAAAATAAAGGAAGAATTACTTTTGAACTACTTGAAGATGAAGAGATAAAAGATTTTTCTTTAGTAAAAGATTTTATTGGATTATCTAAGCTTATTGGTGATGTTACTATTGCCATTGATGATTTTGGTAGTGGATATTCAAATTATGAAAGATTACTTGATTTTCAACCTGATTACATAAAAATTGATGGTTCTTTAATTAAAAATATTAAAGATCCTTATAGTCATAGTGTTATTAAATCTATTGTTTTATTTGCTAAGGAAAACAATCTTAAAACAGTTGCTGAGTTTGTTGGAGATGAAGAAACTTACATTGCTGTAAATGAATTAGATATAGACTTTTCTCAAGGTTATTATTTTGGTAAACCAGAACCATATTCACAACAAAAGTAAAATTAATTACTTTTGTTGAATTTTAATTGAAAATTTAACACCTTTATAATTGTTATTTTCTTCATTTATAACTATATTTTTAGCGTTCATAGTACCATTAAAGTGCTTTTCAACTATATTTTTAGACATATATAAACCAATACCAGTTCCCATATTTTTATCTTTTGTTGTAAAGTATGGTTCAAATATTCTATCAATAATTTCAGGATCTATTCCACCACCATTATCAATAAAATTTAAAGTTATATAGTCATCATTTTTATGAATATTTATTCTAAGAATATATTTATCTAAATCTTCTAGAGTTTTAAACTGATAAATTGAGTTATTAAGAATATTTAATATAACTTGTAATAATTCGTTTTCATATCCTATTAATTGAACTTTTTTTAATTCTTTTTGTATATCTATATCTAGTTTATCAATTTCTATTTTTAATAATTGAAGAGATTTTTCAATTAGTTCATCTATTCTAAAACTTTTCTCATCATTTGATTTTTGATAATAATTTCTAAAGTCATCTATAGTTTGAGATAAATATTGAGCTGAATCATTTATTGATTTTAGATTTGAATAAAACAGTTCATCTGTAAGGTTTCCATAATCTTTATTAAGTTTTAGCCCTGTTGAACATGTACTGATTATACTTAAAGGCTGTCTCCATTGATGGGCTATATTTTCAATCATTTCACCCATTGCAACCATTTTTGATTGTTGAGCTAATACTCTTTGTTGTCTTGCTATTTCTACTATTTTTCTATTTATTGAAAAATTATAAACCTTAAATCTTCTTTCTATAATTTTAGAAAAATATTTAGAAATTAATAAAACTAAAATTGAAACAAAAAGCATGAATACAAGTGTTTGTATTAAATTATCAAAATTAATTTCTTCTAACAATTCACCTTTGATATTAATAATCTCTTCAATATCTTCTTTATGATAGCCAATTCCAATAATCCAGTCCCACTCTTCTATAACTTGTACATATGAATCTTTAATAGTAATTTGTCCATCTGGGTTTTTTACTTCATATGTATAATAGTTATTTGATTTATCTTTTTTAATATCATTTAAAAATCTATTACCATCTACAACATAATTTACCTCAGTTATATGTTTACCTTCAAATTCTTTTTGTTTATGGAATACATAGTTACCTGTTTTTTTATTTATTATAAAGTAATGGCTGTTATCTTTAAAGTCAATACTTTTAAGAAAACTTATTACATTGTTTTGCCATTTTTTTGTTAGTGAATCTAAATAATCACTTGAAATAACAAATATATCTAAGGGTTCAAATTTATGTAAATAGGCAATCTTTTCATATTGCTTTTTAGTATCATTTGGTTTATACCAATAGTAGTTTAAATATCCAGTTTGATTATTTTCCATAATCTTAATCATTTCTTTTGTTAGATATGTTCCTTTAACATCCTGAACTTCTAAAAGAGATTTGCCTTGAAGTTGTTTAAATATAGGATGAAAATGACAATATCCTGTTGAATCTAAAATATAATAGTATCCTCTATCATTAAAAAATCTAATTTTTTCTAAAGCTGTCCTAATTTTTTCTAAGATCTCTTCTCTAGATTTATCTTTATTGATCTCATATATATTTGAGATTATCTGAATTGCAGTTAGATCTTTTTCTTTTAGTTCATTTATTAGGTTATATTCATTGTTTTGTAATTGTTCATCAATATAATTTACAACTTTTAATGTTTCATCTTTTATTTTTTCTTTATAGCTGTTTATTAATTGAGTTTCTAAGGATTTTTTTTCGTTTTGTAGTGAATATCTATTTTCAATGAGTATGTATAATATAAATATTATAGTTGTTGTAATTAGAAAGTAAAATGGCAAGAATTTTATATAGTGAACAATTTTTTTGTCATTTACTTTCATATTAAACCTTTATTTAAATATTTTACTTTATATATTATAAAATTATAGCATAGCTTGAAGTTCTATTTCATTTAAAGTGTTAACTCCTAAGTCTACAGCTTTATCATATTTACTTCCTGCATCCTCTCCATAAATTAAATAATCAGTTTTTTTAGATACTGATGAACTTACTTTTGCACCTAAACTTTCTAATTCTTTTTTTATAATTCCCCTTGATTTACTCATAGTTCCTGTTAAAACTACAGTTTTACCTTTGAATGGATTTTCAGCTACTTCAACTTTTTTTTCTATTGTTGGTTGAATTATTTCAATTAGTTTATGTACAAGTTCTCTATTTACTTTCATAAACTCAACAAAAGACTTAGCCATTTGTTCACCAATACCATCTAATGCTACAAGTTCATCAAATGTAACGTCTAATGTTTTTTCACCAAATTCTAAACATATTTGCTTTGAAGCAACTTCTCCAATATGTTCAATTGCTAAAGCATTTATTACTCTAAATAACTCACTGTTTTTAGTATTGTTGATTGCATTTAAAAGATTATTTATCTTTTTTTCTTTAAATCCTTCAAGGTTTTCTAAATCTTCATATTTTAAATAATATAAATCTAAGATATCTTTTATAATACCTTTTTGAACAAGTAATTCAACAATTTTATTACCTAAACCATCAATATTCATACAGCTTTTACTAGCAAAATATATTATAGAATTTGTAACAATACTAGGGCAATCTAAATTTTGACATTTTATTAAAATACCTTCATCTAATAGTTCACTATCACATTTAGGGCAATTAGTTGGTCTTTGAATATCAATTTGAGTTCCATCTCTTCTATCAACTAATACTTTTGTGATTTTAGGAATGATATCACCTGATTTAATGATAATAACTTCATCATTTAATTTTAAATCTAATCTTGCTATTTCATCAAAGTTATGTAAACTAGCTTTTTCAACAGTTGAACCATCTATTAACGTAGCTTCAACATGTGCAACAGGAGTGATTACCCCTGTTCTTCCTACTTGAAGAAGTATATCTTTTACTTTTGTAGTTTTTTCCACAGCAGGAAATTTATAAGCACAAGACCATCTAGGAAATTTTACAGTAAACCCTAATTCATCTTGTGTTTCAATGTCATTGATTTTTATAACCATTCCATCTAGCATCATTTCAAAGCTATCTCTTAATTTTATTATTTCATGGTAAGTTTTTTCAATATCTTCAACAGTTGAACCTAATGATTTAATAGGGGGTTCTACAAATCCTAATGAATAAATATATTCCATCATTTCACTATATTTAGTGATTTCTAAAGAGTTTTCACCTACACCCCAAACATTGAAAAAAAGTTTTCTTTTTGCTGTTATATTTGGATCTAGTTGCCTTAAGCTTCCGGCTGCTGCATTTCTAGGATTAGCAAATGTTGGTTCATTGTTTTTTAATCTTTCTTGATTTATTTTTTCAAAATCATGTTTTTTAATTACAATTTCACCTCTTATTTCTATAAGAGATTTTTCTTTGATACTTAAAGGTATAGAATGAATAGTTTTTACATTGTTAGTTACATCTTCTCCAACACTTCCATCACCTCTTGTGATAGCTTGTTTTAATACACCATTTTCATATATTAAATTTAAACTAGCTCCATCAAATTTTGGTTCACAATAAAATTCTAAGTTAGTATTAACTTTATTGGCTCTTTTTATCCAATCTTCTAA
This sequence comes from uncultured Campylobacteraceae bacterium, assembly GCA_937138295.1. GTDB lineage: Bacteria > Campylobacterota > Campylobacteria > Campylobacterales > Arcobacteraceae > JALRJW01. The sequence goes on along the minus strand of CAKZOX010000216.1, from coordinate 65,280 downwards.
TTCCTTAGTATTAAATACATCCTCTTGTGACCACATTCTAGATAAGTGACTAGCCTTATCAAATCCTTCTAGTATCATTCCTCCAACTCTTTTATTTGGAGAATTAGGATGGCTTAGTTCTGGATTTTCTTGTTCATAAGCTAAACATAATCTAGCTAACTTATCATACTCTTCATCACTTGCAATTGGATTATCTAGTACATAGTACGCATGGGCATATTTTATTAAAGTTTCTATATTTTCATTATATTGGTTTTGTGTCATTAAGATCTTCTTTTGTAAGTTTAAATAAAAGAAGATTATACATAAAATTAACATTTATCAAAATAAAATATTGTTATAATCGCGAAATATATTAAAAAGGTAAATAATGGATTATATGGAAATATTTATTATAGGTTGGAATTTAAATGCTTTAATGTTTTTAATCAATTTTATAATAGCTGCTAGAACTATCTCTTCAACAAATAAAGAAGATTTAATGAAAGAAAGTCACGTCTTAAAAGAATTAAAAGAAGATTTAGACAAATATTATCCTTATAGAACATATACAACTTTAGCAACTTACTTAGTTCCTTTTACAGCATTTTTTAGAATGTCATTTAGAATGCTTGAGATGTTTTTCTTTTTTCAAAAAAACAAAACAGCAAAGATGTTTGATTATATGGTTTATAAATATACACTTGACATAAATAGGGCAAAAAACAATTCAAACTAATACTTTAAATCAATACTTAGGATTTATAGATACTCCTGCATTATTTGATGAAATAATGGGTATTGAACAATTTGATTTAAATCTTTTAGAAAATCCTTCAAAAAATCAATTTAATTTAGATGTTCCTGTGAACATTCCTTTGGGAAAGAGGGTAGAGTACTTTTTTGAATACTTGATTAACTCATCATCTAATTTTGAAGTTATTACAAAAAATATTCAAATTTTTGAAAATTCCCAAACAATTGGGGAAATTGATTTTATTTTAAAAGATATAAATAAAAATCAATTCTATCATATTGAGTTTGTGTACAAATATTATTTGTATTTTAATGAAACAAGTGATGAAATTGAAAATTTCTTAGGACCTAATTTAAATGATTCTTTAATCAAAAAACTAACAAAAATAAAAGAAAAACAGTTTCCTATAATCAATCATAGAAAAACAAAAAATTTATTAGATAAAATTGATGCTAAAAATATTATTCAAAAAACATGTTTTTTAGGAAATATTTACTTACCAAAAAATAAATACTTTAATTTTAAATATATAAACAACTCTTGTACAAAAGGCTTTTACATATCTATTAATGAATTTAAAGAAAACATTAAAGAATATAGTTTAGATAAATATTTTTTACCACATAGATTTGATTGGGTTGTAAATCCAAATACAAATAAGATTTGGAAATCCTATGATGAGATACTTGAAGAGATTGAAGTATTTATTGATTTAAAAAAATCTCCTTTAGTTTTTGGTAAAACTAAAGAAGGGGATTATTTTAGTTTTTTCATAACATATTATGAAACTATTTAAAAGTTTCTGTAATTTCTTTTACTATATTATATACATTTAAAGTACTGTTTATTGATACATACTCTTTTCTAGAGTGAGGAAAAGTAATTGTAGGTCCTATTGAAGCAATTTTTAAATGTGGATATTTATCTTTAAAAATTGCACATTCAAGTCCTGCATGAATTGCTTCTAAACTTGCATTTTTATTATGTTTTTTATATATCTCTAATACAGAATTTGTGAATTCATTAATATCAGGGGACCATGCAGGATATTTTCCATCGTAATGCACTTTACAAGATATATCTTCTAATTCTTTTATTGTTTTTTCTTTTAGATTATTTAGGTTCTCATTTTTCATTGATCTTGCACTAAATTCAATATTAATTCCATCAATTGTAGTTTTGATTTTAGCTAGATTAATCGAGTCTTGAACTACATTTAATTCATCATTGTAAGCTAAAACTCCATTTTCAAATGAATCTAAATAATCTACTATTGAATCATCATATATAGTCAAATGCTCACATTTTGTATCAATTTTCTCTATTTTAATATTATCATGAACTGCAATTGGCTCATCTTTAGAAGCAATTATTGCTTTTACATTTACAGGTATTGAATTTATTCTTTCTCCACCATTAATATCTAAAATCTTTGCATTTGATTTTTTTATAGTATTTATTAAAAGTTTTATTCCATTTGGGATGTTTTTATCTATATCAACTCCACTATGACCACCTTGTAGTTTTGAAATAGAGACTTCATATAAAGTGTAATTTTCTGTATTTGAAATTGTTTTTTTATTTGTGAAAGTAGCAAATATATCAACACCACCTGCACAGCCTATACATACTTCACCTTCTTCTTCACTATCAAGGTTTAGCATATAGTTTGAATTTATTGGTAGATTTAAATTATTTGCACCAATTAAACCAATTTCTTCATCACTTGTAAACAAAAACTCACAATCATAGTTTTCCATCATTAATGAAATCATATAAGCACAACCAATTCCATTATCAGCACCTAAAGTTGTATTATCAGCCTTGATGATATCTCCATCTTGAACAAAAGTAGGAATACAATTATCATCTAAGCAAACAATGTCATAGTGAGATTGAAATACTAAATTTGAATTTTTGCTTTTTCTACAAAGAATATTTTTATGTTCATCAATTAAACACTCATATCCATAATTAGATGAAATGTTTTTCATATAATTTATGAAATCATCATGATTTCCAGAACATCTTTGTAATTGTACTAAATCTTTAAATATAGTAATAATTTTTTCCAAAATATTTCCTATTCTTCATATATATTATTTAAATATGAAATTCTATTTTTACCTTTATTTTTAGCATTATATAGATTATGATCAGCTTCATCAATAACCTTTTCTATAGTTTTATTTTTATCATGAAGTGCTATACCAAAACTAGAAGTTATAGATATATCTTCGTAAATTTTTTCTTTTTCTATACTTTTTCTTAGTTTTTCTGAAATAAACAAAGTTGTATCAATATCTGTGTCTTTAAGAATAATAATAAACTCTTCTCCACCCCATCTTCCAACAAAGTCATAACTTCTAGTATGAGTTTTTAAAATGTCAGCAAATTTTATTAAAACTTCATCTCCAACTCTATGGCTATAGTTGTCATTTATTTGTTTAAAGTCATCGATATCTGTAAATATTAATGCAAAATTAGAATTAGCATATTTTTCTAAAATATCATCTAAATATCTTCTATTATATAAACCTGTTAGTTTGTCTAAAGAGGCTTGCTCAAATAATTTTATATTTTCATTTTTAACATAGTTTAACTCACTTAAAAGTTCTTCATGTTTTTTTGTTTCTTTTAGTTTCTCTAGACTTTCAGTTATTGCATCAAATAATTTATTAAAATCAATGGGTTTAGCTATAAATTTATATATACCTATATCAATAAATCTTTGTAAGTCATTTACATCTGCATATGCTGAAGTTGCTAAGATAATTTGTTTTTCATTGTATGGTTTTATTTTTTCACAAAACTCTAATCCATTTAGATTAGGTAAATGTAAATCAGTAAAAACTATGTCAATAAATTTATTATTTTTCTTATGGTAATCAAAATATTTGTCTAAAGCTTCATTACCATCTTTTGCAATTATTACATCCTTAAAAAAACTTTTTAAGGATTTTTCCAGTTGATTTAATACTATTTCTTCATCTTCAATAACAATTATTGATAACTCTTTTGAAAAATCCAAAAGATCACTTAGCCTTCTATTCATTTTCCAAGTCCAATTCTAATTTGATTGTAAATACAGCCCCTAATTCATTGTTATGAACTAAAAGCTTTCCGTTACAGTGCTCATTTATAATTGTTTTACTCATATAAAGTCCAAGCCCTGTACCTTCTTGATTTTTCTTTGTAGAGAAATATGGATCAAAAATTTTATCCATGATTTCTTTTTTTATACCACCTGAGTTATCATTAATTTCTAAAATAGCATATTTATTATCATCATAGGTATTAATAAAAATCTTTTTTTCTTGTACATTTCTTTCTAGTAATACATCTTCTGCATTTTTTAAAATATTTAAAATAACTTGTTGTATTTCATTACTATATGTAGTAATTAATTTTCCACAAGAATAATCTTTTATAATTTCTATTTGATTAGCATCTGTTGAAGTATTAATTATGTTTAATGACTTTTCAATTAGTTCTTCTAATGTTGTTGTATTTTTTTCTTTATCAGCCTTAAAGAAGTTTCTAAAGTCATTAATAGTTGATGATAGATGCTGTGTATAATCAGTAATTAAATTTAATTCTTTATTTAACTCTTTAGAGTCAACACCATCTATCATGTTTTTTAGAATGATATTGTTTGATGTTGCAGTGATAGCTGTTAGAGGTTGTCTCCATTGATGTGCAATCATACTTAACATTTCACCCATTTGAGCTAATCTTGATTGATGTATTAATTGAGAAGTTTTTTCTTTATTTTTTTGAATTTCTTCCTCAACTTTTGATTCTAAATTTGAATTTAATTTTTCAATTTCATTTTCTAGTGTTTTTCTTTTATTTATGTCTCTAAAAACAGCATGAATAACTGGTTCATTATCAATTTCAATTGATGTAAATACAACCTCAAGCCAATTTGAATCACCTTTTTTATCTTTACTTAACCATTCAAAAGTAATGTTTTTTTCATTTCTAGCTAGCTCTAATTTTGAAGAAATATAGCCCTGTGAATATAAACACATATTACTTAAAAGTGTACCTAGAATATCATTTTTGCTATATCTTAAAATATTTTCTGTTGATTCATTACAATCTATTATCACACCATTTTTAATTAGTAATACGGCGTCTGATGATTTGTAATAAAGAGTTTCAAAAAGCTCTTTTTGTTTTGCTAATTCTAATGTTTTCTTTTCAACTTCTTCTTTTGCTTCTGTTAATTTTTTATTATGTTTATGTAAAATTATTTGTCTATACATTAAAGCTATAAAAATTACAATTAAACCTAATGTAATTTTTATAATAAGATCTTTATCTATACCTTCTTTAATAGAAACATTTGTCCATTTATTGAAAATTGCAGTATGTTCATTTTCGCTAATATTATCGATGGTAGTATTTATAATACCTAGAAGTGTTTTTTTATTATCATTAATTGCTAAATTTGAGCTAAAGTTTAGTGAAGAGTATCTTGAAATATAAATATCATTTAATGCAAATTTACTCATGTAAAATAAAGCAATAGGTAGAGGTTCAAGTGCAAAGTATGCTTTGCCACTATTAACAGCTTCTAAAGACTCATAATTTGAGTTTGTTGGAATAATATTCATATTAGGATAATTTGAATTTATCATTTTGATTACAGAAGAGTTTTTGCTAATAGCAATAGATTTTCTAGAAAGTTCATCTAAACTTTTTACAATAGGTTCACCTTTTTTAGTAACAATTGCAAGGGATTGTTTAAATAAAGGTTTAGAAAGATTTGCAACTTCTATAAATTCTATACCTCTGTAATATGTAGGAACTATATCACATTCATTTGAAGCAACCATTTCTTTTGTTTTATCTAAAGAAACTGTATCAATATAGTTCATTTTTACATTTAGTTTTTTTGATATCAATTCAAGTAAATCAATAGTAACACCTGAAAACTTATCATTTTCTTTAAATTCTATGGGTTTAATTTCTCTAAAAGAACAAACATTTATTACATTGTTTCTTGATAAATAGTTTCTTTGAACTTTTGATAAAAAGCTAACATTGTTTGATATCTTGTTATTTTCAAAAGTTGATACCCCAAACCATTTTCTTTTAAGGGCAAGTAATTCTTCATCTGAAATTGCTTTTTGTCCCTTTTGTAATATATCCCTTAAAACTGTATTTTCTTTGTTTGTTGCCATTCTAATAAGACTTACAAGTCTATTGTCATCAACAAAGTTTACAGCTTTTACTCCTGATATATTATTTGTAGAGATGATATAATCAAGTACATTTTTTTTACCAATTGTAGCATCAGCTTTACCTAAAGATAAAGCTTTTAGACATTCTAATGAGTCTTTTACTAATATTTGCTTGATATCAGGATAATGTTTTTCAATTAATTGTTGAGCAAAGAAGCCTTTTGGCATAATAATAGTTTTACCTTTTAGAGCTTCTAAACTATTTAATTTTTCTTTTCCATTTTGAACATAAATTGCATTTGCAGCTGTATGAAATATATCTGTAAAATTAAAAATCTTACTTCTTTCTTTATTTTTTGAGATGTTTATTATGGAATCTATTTCATTTTTTTGTAGCATACTCATATATTCATCCCATGAGTAACCACTAATAAACTCTATTGGCATACCAACTTTTTTTGATAATAATCTCATATAATCAATTGAAAAACCTTTAGCTTCTCCATTTTCATAAAAGTTATATGGAGGCCAATTTTTTTCATTGTGAAGTTTTATTGGTGCATTATTTTTTATATAATTTTTTTCTTCTTCAGTAAGAATTACATTTGCGTTTAATATGTTAATAAATATTAAGAAACAAAGAAGAACTTTTAATTTAATCATAATTCTTTAACAGTTCTTAATTCGTATCCATAACCATAAACTGAATTAAACAGTTCAACATCAAGTTTTTTCTTTAATCTTGATAATAAGTTTCTAACTCTTCTATTGTCAAAATTATAATCTTCAAATACAGTAGATTCAATATCATTGTAAGATAGGCTTAAATTAGGAGATTTTGCAAAATTTTCAAAAAGTTTTATTTCATTTGCTGTTAATTTAATTTTTTCGCCATTTTTTGCTAAAAACTTGTCTTCAATGTTCCAAACGAAATCTTCAATAAGTAACAATGAGTTTTTATGAAATACTTTTTCATTTCTATTTAGAAGTTTGTCTATAGTTTCTGCAATTTGACTAAGGTTATATGGTTTTAAAATATATCCTTCTACATTAAAATCAATTGATTTAAGTAAATAATCTTTATCATCGTGTGCAGATAGAATTAAAATAGGGATACTGTCATTAACTTCTCTAATCATTTTGATTAAAGTCATACCATCTATTTCTGGCATCTTAATATCAGTAATTAAAATATCGTAAGGATTTTTTGAGAATAGTTCAAAGCCTTCTTGGCCATTTACGGCTAAATCAATATTTTGAAAAAATGCGCTTAACATTTTTTTAGTTTGATTTCTTACATCTTCGTTGTCTTCAACATATAATACTTTTAAATTTCTAGATTTATTTATTATTTCAATAATTTTATTTTGTTCCAAAATGAAGTGTCCTATCAGATTTTGACACTATTTTAACATAAAAAGGCTTAGAAAAACTCTAAGCCTTTTGTTTTTGAAAATTATTTTTGTAGCATATCTTTTAGATTTCTATTTCTATAGGCTAATAGTATTGTTATTATTACCATAGTAACAACTACATATACCCATGTAGGAATTGGTACAGGATCACCTGTAGCATAAGAGTGCATTCCTGATAAGTAGAAGTTTACTCCAAAATATGTCATTAAAATAGATCCAAATGCAACTAGTGAAGCTGTTGCAAATGTAAATGGATTATTTAATTTAGGTACAAATCTTAAGTGAAGTACAATTACGTAAACAATAATTGATACATAAGCCCAAGTTTCTTTTGGGTCCCATCCCCAATATCTTCCCCAAGATTCATTAGCCCAAACACCACCTAGGAAGTTACCAATAGTAATTGCAGCAACACCAATTATTAATGAAATTTCATTAATAGCTGTTATGTGTTTAATATTTTCATCAATATGTGGTCTATTTTTTCTAAATATAAACATAATTAATGTCATAAATCCAATCACTGCACTTAAACCAAAGAATCCATATGATGCAGTTAAAATTGAAACGTGAATTGTTAACCAGTATGATTTAAGTACTGGAACAAGATTTGTAATTTGAGGATCAATTCCTGTTAAATGGGCTGTAAACATAAAGATTGCAGCTACAATAATAGCAGCACTTAATGCTAAAAGAGATTTTCTAAAGAATACAACACCTGCAAAAATAGCTGACCATGAAATATATAATAATGATTCATATAAATCTGACCAAGGTGCATGTCCTGAAATTATCCATCTAAATCCCATACCAAATGTTTGAATACTGAATAAAATAAATAACAATGCAAAGAAAACAAATGTTAATTTTTTAGATTTGAATTTTGGTTTAAATACAGTAATAAATGCTGCAATTAACATAATAATTCCAAGGAATAAGTATGCTAAAGTTAATTTAGGAAATAAATCAATTTCGTTGAATAATATTTCATTTTCAATTTCTGATTTACTTAAATTAACATCAGAACCAATTTTTTCTTGGTATGTTTTAATCATTCCAACATATGTATTTGCTTTTTCCCAATCAAAAGATGATACAGCTTGAACTAAACCTCTAATCATACTTTGTACAGCTGTTTGGTTCATGCCTTCAAAAGTTGAAATAGCATCTAATGGATTATACCATTTACTATTTTCATCAACTTTTGAACTCTCAGTTGGAACTTGTGGGAAAATATTAAATAATGCACCATTAAATACAGCATAAATAATATTTACTCTTTCATCAACTTTGATGATATCTCTTTCGTAAGTACCTCTTTCAGATACTTTAACTTGGTTAGCTTTTTCTACTTCCCCTGCTAAAGCATACTTACTTTTTTTGAATACTTCTGAAAATGCTATGTAATTTCTACTTTCAGGTATACCTAAAAACTTTTTAAGTTGTGGTGTTTTTACCTTGATGATTTTTACATCTTTCCAAATATCAGGTCTTGCTAGCATACCTAAAACAATTTGGTCAAAGTTCATACCTAAGTAAGAGTTCTTTTTACTAACTTTTGAAACAATATCTCTATTCATAGATGACATTGGCTTCATTCTACCTTGATGATCTTGCACAACAAGTCTTGAGAATTTTTCAGCTGTTTCAACAGAAGTTTCTTTATATTTATTTAAATAGTCAGCCATCTCTTTTGGAGTAAGTTGCTTCATAAACTCTTGTTGCCCACCATTTTGTTGCTGAGTTTGAGTGTTGTTTTGAGTAGTCTCTTGAGCATAAGATGAAACAGTTCCAAAACTTAATAAAGCAGCAATTCCAACTGAAGCTAAATCTTTTGTACTAACAAATTTTGTAAGTTTTGCAAATCTCGATTTTTTATCAAAGAAATTTAATACAAATCCAATTGTAAGTACTAAGTAACCAAAATATGTAGGCCACTTACCAGGGTCATTGTTTACAGATAAAACAGTACCTGTTTCATCAGGGAAATATGAACTTTGGAAGAATAAATAGTTACCTTCATGCATAGTTCTATTCATAAAAATTCTATAATCATATTTTTCACCATCTGGTTTTATTACTGTTACTTCAGATGCATATGATGATGGAGAGTTACTTCCAGGATATCTATCAAGTTGGAAATCATTTAACTTAATAGCAAATGGAATAGTAAGAGGTTTAGAACCATAAATTAGATTAACTTTAACATCACCAAAAGTTAATAATCTAGGAACTCCAACCTGAGCTCTTTTACCAGGAAGTCTTACTTCTTGTGTTTCACCATTATATGTTACTTTAACAGTAGTTAGTCCCATTGTTGCTTTGCCTTTTCTAGCAAACATATGGTCAACATACTCAACTTTTAATGATTTGTTTGGAGCAAAATTTACATCATAATCAAAATGATTTAAAGATTTTAATAAAGCTGTAAATTCTAATTGATGCTCTTCATAATATGTATCTTTACCATCATCTACAGTAATTTGTAAATATGGCTCTAAAGATTGCATTCTATTTTCAGTAGTACCTTCTTTAATTTGCATAATACCTTCATAACCGAAGTATCTTGTGATACCTGCACCTAAAAGAATGATAACAAAAGATGAGTGGAATAGAAATCTTGCAGTATTTTTGTACATTTTATATTTAAAAATGATACCTGTAAGATTTACGGTAGTTAAAACTAAAACAGTTTCATACCAAATATTGTTGTAAACTAAAACTCTCGCTGAAGATGTACCGAAATCATTTTCTATAAATGTTGCGTATCCAGCCCCTACAGCTAAAATTAAAAGTAATACAAGTGTAGTTTTAAAAGAAAACAACAAGTTACTTAAATTCAAAATTTATCCTTTGTTTAAATATAATGAGATTATATTTTTTCTATATTAACCTTGGGTTAATGAGTTGTAAATGTAAAATTTATATTTACAATTTAAGTGATAAATACATATAATACGCCCCATGGAATTAGAAGAATTAAAAAAGAAAAAAGATGATTGCAGATCATGGAAAAATGTACTGCCTTGGTTTGAACAATTAAATAAATTAAATGTTATTAAAACTAAAGATTTTGATGTAGATTATGGTGATTGGTTTACTGTAGGGAAAAAAGATGATCTAACTCAAGAAGAGCATGATTTGATTTTAGAAACAGCTAAAAAACTTATACCATGGAGAAAAGGACCATTTAATCTTTTTGGTTTAGAAATTGACAGTGAGTGGCAAAGTAATTTAAAATACAATCTTATTAGACCTCATTTTGATTTAAAAGATAAAGTAGTTGCTGATATTGGATGTAACAATGGATATTACATGTTTAGAATGCTTGAAGACAAACCTAAAAGAATGATTGGTTTTGATCCTAGTCCTTTAACTTTACATCAGTTTGAGTTTATCAACCATTTTGCAAAAACAGATATTATTTATGAGATGCTAGGGGTAGAGCACTTAGAATTTTACAATCATAAGTTTGATTTTATTTTTATGTTAGGTGTTTTATATCATAGACCAGATCCTGTTGGAACGTTAAAATCTCTTGCAAGGGGATTAAATAGTAAAGGTGAAATTTTAATAGATACATTTATGATAGATGGGGAAGAAGAGATTTGTTTAACACCTGATAAGAGATACTCAAAAATTCCAAATATTTATTTTATACCTACAATAAACGCATTAAAAAATTGGTGTAAAAGAGCAGGGTTTGAAAATATTGAAGTTATAGCTACAACTGTAACTACAAATGAAGAACAAAGAAAAACTCAGTGGTCTTTTGATCAAAGTTTAGAGGACTTTTTGGATCCTAATGACCCAACTAAAACAATTGAAGGTTATCCAGCACCTAAAAGAGTATATTTAAAAGCAAGAAAAATACAATAGTTTTAAAAAAGATATTTTAGAATAATTCTAAAGTATCTTCACTACTTAAATCACTGTATTTAAATAATTGACTTCTACCAAGATTTTTAGCTTCATATAAAGATATATCGACATTTTTAATAGCTTCTTTAATAGTATCAGGACCTTGTATTTTGAAAATATCAAATCCAACACATATGGTTTTTTTTAGAGTTTGTTTTGTTTCTTCATCTACAACTATTTCGATTTCTTTAAAATCATCGATTATTTTTCTAGCTAGATTTTCAGCTTCAAATTCACTATTGCTATCTAAAATAGTAACTAAAAATTCATCTGCATTTAATCTTGCAACCATATCAAAGTTAGAAATATTAGAGTAGATAACTTTTGATAGTTCAACTAAAAATTTATCCCCAATGTCATAATCAAACTCATCAACTATTGCTTTAAAATGATCTATTCCTATCATAAAGAAATATATTTCATTGTTTTTATATTCAGTTAATTTTAGATGTTTTTCTAAGTTATTAACTAAATGCTCCCTTGTAAAAACTTTTGTAAGCATGTCAAAAGAAGATGACTCAACGTAGTTTTTCTTAATTATTCCATTTTGGATTATCGGAGATACTTGGAAAAAAGCTGAATCTATAGTATCGTGATGTTTTTCTCTTAGAACTTCATAGTGAACATTTGATGTTGCCCTAAATGAAACTATTGCATTTAAAGTTGTATGAGTAGAAATTATAAAAAAGAAACTTAAGTCATCATCTAAGTTGAACTCTTGTCCTATACTAAATATATTTTCTTTTGAATTTTTATTGATATTTATTAAATCAAATTGCATATTGTCAATATTAAACTTTACTTTCAACCATTCAAATATATCTTGAGCCATTTGTAAAATATTTGTAGAATATTGAAGTTGTTCATATAAAGTATAAATAGAGTCTAAATCTTTATAGATATCTTCGTTGTTTTTGGCTTCTCTAATAAGTTTTAATATTGTTTCTTTCATTTTTTTCCTAGAATAAATCTATTGAATTTACTTCTTCATCTTTATAAATAAAATACTGAGATCTACCTAAATTTCTTGCTTCATATAAAGCTATATCAGTATGTTTAACAATATCATCAATTAATTCACCATTCTCAGGGAAGATTGATATTCCTATTGAAATAGTTTTATATAGAACAAAGCCTTCTTCTTCATTTACAGTTACACTTGTTTTAGCAAAAGTTTCTATTAAATCTTCAGTTATATTTACAGCGTTATCTGTATTAGTAACATTTAGTAGTATTACTAAAAATTCTCCTGAATCAATTTTTACTAAAATATCAGAGCTTCTGATCCTTTCTCTAATAACGTCAGCTAAAGCTTTTAAAACTTTATCTCCAGTTGCATAATCAAATTCATCAATTACAGCTCTAAATTTATCAATACCAACTTTTAAAAATGCAACTTTTTTATTTTCTCTTTTTTCTAAATCAAGAATTTTGCTTAAATAATTATCAATAAAAGTTCGTTTATAAGCACCTGTTACACTATCAATTAGTGTTAATTTAGAAATAGAATCTTCTAAAAGTTTATTATATAAAGATTGTGAAAAAATCTCTAAAATAATATGAATATGATCTTTATTCATTTCAATATTTTGTAATACTTCAAAGTCATCAGTAAAAATCTTAAAATGGATTTTTGCTTGAGTACTTTTAATAAGTTCAATTGAAGTTTCATATTCATGGTCTAAATTTGTATCAGAAGAGAAAACTTTTTCAATATCATCTTTCTTTTTAACAACTATTTCTAATCCATTAATTTTATAATGAGAAACTAAATATTTATAGATATTTCTATTTATTTCATCAATGTTAGTTAAAAGTTTTAATTTTTCATCTTCTTTGATGATTTTTTCACAAATGTCTGACAAAATTAATCCTTTATATGTAGTTGTACCATTGTACTAAGCTCTCTTTTTCACTTTTCATAGTAGTTTTACCACCATGACCTGGATAAATATGATAATCATCTTCCCATTTTAATACTTTTGCTAAAGAGTTTTTCATATCTTTTGCATTTGACATTGGAAAATCAAATCTTCCAATTGAACCTTTGAAAATAAAATCACCTGTGAAAAGGTGTTCATTAAATGCAATCGCAGAACATCCTGGAGTATGACCCGGAAAATGATGAAATTTAATTTTTACACCTTGAATTTCAATTTCTTCATCAGGTTGAACTAAAACATCAGGATATGATGCAGGCATTCCCATACCATAAGGATCCATTTGTAACATAGGTTCATCATCTTTTGGAGTGTATAGTTTTATTCCATATTCATTTTTAACTTCAGTATTTGACCAAACGTGATCAAAATGTCCATGTGTATTTAAAACAGCAACTGGATTTTTAACTTGAGTTTTAATCCATCTCAAAGCATCAACACCGGGGTCTATTATGAAATCTTTGTCTTGTACTGTTATGATATAACAGTTAGTCATATAATCACCCATTGGTTGTACTTTAATATCCATTATTTAGCCTTGTTTTGTTAGTATTACGTTTTAAAATATATTATATCTAAGTAGAGGTTATAAATGGATTACTTTTTAGAATTAGAAGATGTTTTGTTGACATTTTCTCCCCATGAAAAAATAGAAAAATTTAGAACATTTTATGATAAATTTTCAAAAGATGATTATATTATGGATAATTCTTATGAACCTGTATTTCATAAAGAACCTTCTTACAGTTCTTTTTTAAATGTTGTTAAGCCTATGAAACTTCCAAAAATTTCAAACTTTAAATCTATTGATGGAAAAAAATATTTAATTCATACAATCATGCATATAGAGTATTCAGCAATTGATTTAGCACTAGATGCAGCTTTAAGATTTAAAAATTTACCAAAACAATATTATAAAGATTGGTTAGAAGTAGCTAGTGATGAAATAAGACATTTCTTAATGCTTGAGGATTTATTATCACAACTTGATGGAAAATATGGGGATTATCCTGTACATAAAAATCTATTCGAAGCTTTGGAAAAAACACAAGATAATTTTTTAAAAAGAATGGCTGCAGTTCCTAGGTATCTTGAAGCAAATGGTTTAGATCAAAATCCCAAAATTATGGAAAAACTAAATTCAAACAAAGATGAATTTAATGAAAAAATTCTTGAAGTTTTAAAAATTATATTACAAGAAGAAGTTGACCATGTTAGAAAGGGTGATATATGGTATAAATTTGCTTGTGAATTAGAAAATGTAGAACCTGAAGAAACATATTTGAAAATCATTGAAGAGGTTTTCCCCGGGTCAACCACTAGAAAAATGGACTTAAATTTCAGCGCAAGAAAAGAAGCTGGTTTTTCATGTGATGAATTAAAAAAACTTTCAAAAAAAGAAAATTGTAGTTAAGAAAGCTTTATAAAATTAAATTTTGTTATACTTCGCCAATGACAAAAACTATCACAAAAGAAGAGAATTTAAAAGGTATATTTTTAATGGTTTTGGCAGTTTTAATACTGCCATTTACAGATGCTATAGCTAAGTGGTTATCAAGCTCATATAGTGTGGTGCAAATTGCATGGCTTAGGTTTTTATTGCAGGCTATAATATTATTTGCATTAGCATTTGTTTTAAAATATAAATTAACAGAATTTAAAAAAGAGTATATTCTAAGTAGTTTATTTATTACTTTATGTATCGTTTTTTTATTTTGGGGATTAAAATTTTTACCTTTAGCAAATAATATTGCCTTATTTTTTGTTGAGCCTCTTATCTTAACAATTTTGAGTGTTGTGATACTTAAAGAAAAACTTCAAAAAAATCACATAATTGCTGTTTTTATTGGATTAATAGGAACAATGATTATAATAAGACCAAATTGGTCAGCTTATGGAATAGCAGCAATTTTACCAATTTTAGCAGCGTTTTTTTATGCATTATATTTAATGAGTTTAAAACAAATTTCTACAAAATCAAATGCTAAAAGTTTACAATTTTATATTGGTTTTATTTCAACTATTTTTTTATCAATTGTTATGGTTATATCTGAAATAGTAAATTTTGAAACATTTCAATATACTGAAGTAAACAATAATCATTGGTGGTTAATATTAGTTCTTGGAGTTATAACAACTATTGTTCAATTACTGATATCTCAAGCATTTTATTATTCAAAAGCCTCTAGTTTAGCTTCTTTCCAATATTTAGAAATAATAAGTGCATCTATTTTAGGATGGATTATATTTAATCATATTCCTGATAATTTAACAATTCTAGGGGCTATGATAGTGATTTTTTCAGGTTTATATTTAATTAGACATGAAAGAAAAAGCTAAGGGCTTTTTCTTTATGTTGATTGTATTATTTAAACCAGCTTTTAACTTTATCAAACATTGATTCAAATGTTGATTCATGGGGTTTACTTTCAATTCCAAAACTTTCTTGAAGTTTTTCAAGTAGTTCTGTTTGTTCTTCTGTTAAAGATTTTGGATATTCAATTTTAATTTGAACAACTAAATTACCTTTTCCATAACCTTGAACAGATTTTACACCTTCACCTCTAAAAGTGAATTGTTGTTTATCTTTTGCTCCTGCTGGAATTTCAAGTTCTAATTCACCTCTAAGTCCAGGGATTTTTATTGTAGCCCCAAGTGCAACTTGAGTGAAGAATATAGGTGCTTCTAAATAAATATCATCATCATGTCTTACAAAGTGAGAATCTTCTTTTACAGATACTTGTAAATATAAATCTCCCCTTGAACCATCAGGTGCTATATTTCCTTTATTTGAAACTCTAATTCTCATTCCATCATTTACACCTTCAGGAATATCTACACTAAATTTATCTTCAACTTCATCATAACCTTTTCCATTACAAGAAGTACATGAACTTTTAACAGCTTGACCTGTACCTTGACAGTTTGGACAAGTTTGAGCAAATGTCATAAAACCTTGTCTCATATGAACTTGACCTTGTCCACCACAAGTTTGACAAGTTTCTAGTTTACCATCTTTAGCACCCGTACCTTTACAAGGTTTACACGCTGTTTTATATTTGTATTTGATATCTTTTTTACAACCAAATACTGCTTCATTAAATTCAAGTTTCACATCAACTGCAATATCTAAATTATAGTTGTAAGTTTTTCTTTGTCTTCTTGATGATGAACCACCACCAAAACCACCACCAAACATCTCTTCAAAAATAGAGCTTAAGTCATCAAAACCACCAGAGAATCCTCCGCCACCTTGTCCATGACCTTCAAGTCCAGCTTTACCATATCTATCATAGATATTTCTTTTTTCATCATCACTTAATACTTGATAAGCTTCATTTACAGCTTTGAACTTTTCTTCAGCTTCTGGGTTATCAGGATTTTTGTCTGGGTGATATTTCATAGCCATTTTTCTGTAGGCTTTTTTAATTTCACCTTTTTGAGCATCTTTACTAATTTCTAATAATTCATAATAATCGATTTCAGTCAATTTAGTATCTCCTAATAATTTTTACTAATCTATAGTTTTCGCGATTTTAACAAAATAAATATAAAAATTCGATATACTTCACGAATGAAAAAAGGATTAGAAAAATTTTATGAACTAGTTGAAGCATTTGAGTCGTTACCAAGTGTTGGTAAAAAATCAGCTTTAAGACTAGCTTATCATATTGTAATGAACGATAATTATTGTGGTATTAAACTTGCACACAGTATTGAAAATGCACTTAGAAACATAAGTAAATGCTCAAGTTGTGGTTGTATGAGTGAACATGAAATATGTGATATTTGCTTAGATGATACAAGAGATAATACTAAACTTTGTATTGTTCAAAGTGCCAAAGATATTTTTTTAATTGAGGAATCTAAACAATTTGAAGGAAAATATTTCGTAATTGAAGAGCTTGAACAAGAAAGTTTAAATATGCTTTTTAATTTTATTGATGAAAATGAAGTTGAAGATGTTTTATTTGCTATAACACCATCAATTGCAAATGATGCTTTTATTTTATATATTGAAGATAAATTAAAAGATAAAAATCTTAATTTTAATAAAATTGCCCAAGGTGTTCCAACGGGAGTTAGCTTAGAAAATGTAGACATAATGTCTTTATCAAAAGCTATTCAAAGCAAAGTAAGGGTTTAATTACCCTTAAATATAACTATTATTTAAAACTTTTTCTTACTTGCTATTTCTTCTAAATTACTTGCTAAACCAGAAAGCTCTTGAGCTATTTGATTAACATTATTAGCTTCTAAAGCATTTTGTTGTGTTACTTTATCTAATGTTGCAACAGCATCATTTATTTGTTCAATTCCTTGAATTTGTTCATTTGATGAATTACTTACATCACTTATTATTTCAAGGGTTTTTTTGATTTGTTCATCTAACTCTTCATAACCTTTAATCATAGAATCAGAGATTTGTTTTCCATCATTAGCTTTTAAATTTGCGTCTTCAACTAGTTCTTTAATCTCTTTAGCTGCTTCAGCACTTCTATTTGCTAAGTTTCTAACTTCACCAGCAACAACAGCAAAACCTTTACCAGCTTCACCAGCAGTTGCAGCTTCAACAGCTGCATTTAAAGATAAAATATTTGTTTGGAATGCAATATTATCTATAACACTTATGGCTTCATTTATTGCATTTACTTTATTGTTTATTTCATCCATGGCTTCAGTGGTTTTTGTAGCTAAAGAAACTCCATTTTTTAAAGACTCACTAACATTTGAACCTAAATTCAACATGTTTTTCGCAGAAGCTGCATTATTTCTTGTAAGACTTGTTATTTCTTCAATAGCAGCAGATGTTTCTTCTAAACTTGCTGCTTGTTCATTTGCTTTGTGAGTTAATTCATCCATTGCGTAACTCATTTTTACTGAATCTTCTTTTATTTTTTCACCATTATTAAGATTATCTCTAGCTGAAATTGCTAAGGCTTCACCTAAAGCATTTACACTATTCATAACATCTTTCATTTTACCTTGAGTTTGTTTTGCAATTTCAATTTTTTTTGTAAAATCATCATTTGTATAGCTTTGACTTATTGTCTGAATTTGACTCATGTTACCATCTAATTCATCTAGCATTTTGTTTGTTGCTTCTTTTAATGCTTTAATCATAAAATTATCAGTTGAAGATTTAATTCTACATTTAGAAATACCAATTTGAAGTTTACTCAGTAATAAAATAGTTTCACCCAATACTTTCATGTCTTCTTTTTTGGCCTTATCAAATATCTCGACATTGTCTTGTAAGGCTTTGATATAAATATCTGACTCATCACCTTTTAATTCTACTTTTTCTAAGTAGTTTGTTTTTAAGAAGATAAAATCTTTTAAGTGCATAAGCTGTTTTTTGAAGTTTTCAATTCCAGTAGTTGAGCTTTTTGAAAAGTTATTAACTACATAAACTATAATTGCAAAGAAAAGAATATTTAGAATAACCAAAGCTGTAGATGCACTTACAGAGTTAAATAAAATTATACTTGCAATTGTGAACACTATTTGTGATATAATTATTATAATTACGGCTTTATTATTCATAAATACTCCTAGTATTTGATTTGTGTTTTATCTAAAATTATACCCATTTTAGCTAATATTTCACAATGAAAAACAAAATAGTATGTCAAAAATGCAAATATTATTATGTAACTTGGGTTAATAGTACTCCACATGGATGTAAGGCTTATGGTTTTAAATCTAAAATGATTCCCTCTGTTGTAGTTAAAAATAGTAGTTCGCAAGATTGTTCATTTTATGAAAAAAAGAATACAAATATTTAGGAGAGTATGTTGCTTTATAAAGATTTTAAAGATAGTTTGAAAATTCTTGGATTTGTTAGTGTTGAGGATTTTATTCACTACACAAAAATATCATCACATAATGTTTTAGAATGGGAAGAAAAAGATGAAGTTCCATATTATGTTTCATTAATTCTTCATCTATTAAAAGGTGATAAAAAACTTCCAATGAATACAAACCTAGATATGCTTGTTGAAGAGTGCTTACCTTTAGCAAGTCTATTAGAAGAAGCTTCATCATTTCCTCATAAGCTTGAAGAGATGTTTTTATTACAAAAAGAGTTAAATGACTCAACTAATGGTAAAAACTGGGAATTAGGTGTAAATAAATTTGGCAAAGAAATAAACTGGTTAAGATGTATTCATATGGAAGTTGCTGAATTAATTGATTCAGCTCCTTGGAAGCATTGGAAAAATATAAATTCAGAACCAGATATGAATAATATTCATATTGAACTTGTTGATATTTGGCATTTCTTAATGTCATATATTTTACAAGAAACAAATGTTCCCAAAGCTGTTTCTTTAGTGAATACTCATTGTATTTATGACATAGCTGAAACAGTTGATGTTAAAAAAATGATTGAAGAATCAGAAAAATTATCATATATTTCATTAGCTATTGAAACAGGAAATATGCCAGCATTTTCAGGAATTGAAAGATTTATTGATCAATTCTTTAGATGTTGTAAGATTTCTGGATTATCATTTACTTGGTTACAAAAATTATACATAGGTAAAAATTGTTTAAATAAATTTAGACAAGATAATGGTTATAAAGAAGGAACATATATTAAAATTTGGGATGGTAAAGAAGATAACGTTGTTATGATGGAAACTATCGAAAAAATGGATAATGTAAGTTTTGATGAACTTTATACAGCTTTAGATAAAGACTATTCAAGATTAAAATAAAGAGAATTAATCTCTTTATTTTAAATTAACTATACTCATTTTTATAATCTACATAATGTCCAGCGTGTTTAATTAGTTTTTCTTCATCTTCAGAAGTTAATTCTTTAACAACTTTTGCAGGACTTCCCATAATTAAAGAGTTTGGTGGAAACACTTTTCCAGCTGTTACAAGTGAATTTGCTCCAACTATACTTCCTTTTCCAATTACAGCATTATCTAAAATTGTAGCACTCATACCAATTAAACAATTATCTTCAATTTTACATCCATGAAGCATAACTTTATGTCCAATTGTTACATTATCTCCTAGTATTGTTTGCGAATCTACATCTGTGTGAATACATGATAAATCTTGAACATTTGTGTTTTTACCAATAATAACTTTGTTTACATCACTTCTAACAACACAACCAAACCAGATTGAAGAGTTTTCTCCCACAGTCACATTTCCAATAACATCAGCACTAGGTGCAATCCATGCTGTCTTATCGATATTTGGGTAGAATTCTTTGAATTTCATAATCATAATATTTTCCTAATAAATAAAATTTTATAAAATATTATATCTTTTGAAAATAAAAAGTAATTGATTTTTTTGTAGTATTTTTAGAGTTTTAGGGTGTTTTTTATTCTAAAGCGAAATATTTCTATTTCGCTTCATATTTTATTATTATTGGTTTAGAATAATTAGGAACTTCATCATAAGTAAATATTGCAAAGTATTTATCCACATCTAATGCTCCAAAATCATCAAATGTGTATTCATCCATTCCCGCATAAAGTTTCTGTCCATCGTGAGTAGAATAGGGCTCTCTATATGCATTTTTAATTACTTTTACACCTTTTAAATCATCATGAATAGGATTTGTCCATGTTAATTTAATTTTCCCATTTTCTAAGGTTAAGTTTGCATTAGTAACTTGTGGTAAAGGTTTTCTTCTTTTTGGAATATGTTCAATTATAAGTTTTGGACTTAATGATTGATTTTTCATTTCCCAAGAAATACTTTTATCTTTTATGGCTTTTTTTGATGAAGTAGGGCTTAAAACAAATGAAATATCAGATTTATCTTCTAATTTTTCATTTAATGTAATACCAGCATAACTATCAAAAGTAAAGTATTGAGTTTGATTATTTTTTAACTCTGTAGCACTAACATCATAACCAATATTATGAATTACATCTCTATTTTTAATTTTTTCATAATCTTTATCAATGTTTTCATCAACAAATTCAAGATGAAATCTAATATCATCTTTAATATAGATTTTTGTAGAGTTTAATTCAAAATAAGCATTAGTAATAATAGTTTCATCATAAGGTGGTAGTGATGAAATATTAAATTCAAAAGTTGAATATATTTTATTTCCATCAGCATCAAATCCTGCTGTAATTTCATTATTTATTACTTCATCTTTAGTTACTGTATAAACAGCTTTAGGATAAATAGTACTTATAGTTGGTTTTAACGTATAAGTTAATTCAAGTCTAGGTCTGTAAGGTAAGCCATAACCAAATTTACCATATCCTATATCCCATTGCATCATTTGTCTAGTTCTACCTATTATTAAGTCTTTTGGACCTTCAATTCTAAATACAACTTTATTATTTGCAGCAACTTTTTGTAGTGTTTCACACTCTTTACCTGAAAACTCCCAAGTTCTCCAAATACCTTGTGTTAATTTATCAGATGAAGTTGGTCTTCCTACATATTGTAAGATTTCCATGTTATCTACATCATCAAAGTTAGTAATATCTCCCATAGTTTCTTGATTTACAATTCCAACATTCCATTCACCATATTTTTCTATGGTAGTTGAAACTCTATTTATAGGATATAAATGAAATGAAGCATGTTTAATTTGAGCATTACTAGGTAAAGTGTTAAAACTCATAGTTACAATTGCGTAAGATACACCTTTGTTTAAATCTACTCCAACAAATAAAGAATTCACACCAAAATGTTTTTTATTGTTTGTATAATTTTCAGCAACATAACCAGTTCCCTTTGATGTTGCGTAATATGTTCTACTAAATTCATCGTATTCAGGGTCTGTTCTTAATATTATTTGAGGGTAAAAAGGTGATTTTATATTAGTCTTTTTGTTTACTGCTCTAATATTATAGTAGTAATCTTTGTTGCTGTTTAGATTTATATCACTAAATTCTAAACTTTGAGTTCTAGCTACTAAATTTGATGCATTACAAAATGATTTGTTTTTTGTACTTCTATAGATTTCAAAGAAAATATCATTGTTTTGTTCATATTCCCAAACTAAATTTGCATGATTTGAACCGATTTCAGTTATTTCAAAAGATTTAATTCTACTTAAACCATTTTTCCTATCATAATTTGGAACTTCTTTTACAGCATGAAGTAAAGCAGGGATATGTTCTCTTACATGTTCATTCATATCATCTAAATAATCACTAATATTTCTAGTTCCTACCTCTACAACTGTAGAAATAATTCCTTTTGAATAATAAAATTCTCTACCACTTCCAGAAATTAGTTTTGTAGGTGGTTTTCCTTGGTGAATTCCATATTCCCTATCAGAAATTTTTCTAATTTCTTCAGCCATATTTGCACATAAAGTATTCATATCCGTTGTATCAATAGTATCTTCATGTCTAAAGTCATGGGCTGGGAAAAATACATTTCCTTGAGAGTGATAGTCAAGTGCTATAGATATATTTTCATGTGCTTCAACAAAATCTCTTAATACCCTTGTTTCAGGTTCACTAAAAGGTTCAGGTCCACCATAAACATTTGAAGTTGTTGCAGTTGATTTTACATATCCTATTGGAAAGTTTCTATTTAAATCAACACCATAAGAACCATCAGCATTTTGTCTTCTATTTTTTCTCCAAAAACTAAAATGTTTTTGTGAATATTCAAATCCATCTGGGTTAGCACACGGAACCATATAAATTGTAGCATTTTCAATATAATTTTGAATAGCTGGATCATGGTCTAAATTGTTTAAAATATAATTTGCAAACTCAATAGCTAATTCATGTCCAACCCATTCTCTAGCATGAATAGTACCTGTATAAAATAGTGCAGGTCTTTCTTCATGGGTTTTAATATCTTTAGAGATAATTAAAAGATTAATATCCCTTTTTTCCCAAGTCTTTCCAATTGATTTCATTTTGAAATATTTGGGATATTTTTTTTCTAATTCTTTGAAAATTTCAGTTGATTCACCATATGTTTTATAGAGTTGTTTCAAAAAATTATTCTCCTATTTTTAGTCTAGACTTTAATTGTGTAAATTTATTTTTTCCTACACCATCTATTTCTTTTAGTTCATCAATTGATGTGAACTTTCCAATAGATTCTTTGTAGTCTAAAATGATTTTTGCAAGTTTAGCACCTATACCTTTAATTTTTTTTAATGTAGTCTTATCTGCTTGATTAATATCAACTCTCATGTCATCAATATTTTCATGCCAAGTCTCTAAAAGTTGTTCTTCAATTGATTCTATTTCTAATAAATCAGATGCATCTGTAATAATTAAATCTTCACATAATTCTTGAATTTCTAATGCAAGTTCTTCTTCCATACCATGTAATGACATAAGGTCTGTTAGAGTAGCTGTATTTAAATTTATCTTTGAAACTTCATAATCAGAACTTTTTTTAGTACTAATTGTAGTTATTTTTTCTTCTTTTTCTATTACAGGAGCTATAGAATCAGGAACATCATTTGAATTACTTAATAATGCTTTTTCCATATCAAATTTACTATCATCAGTTGGTAAATAAAACTCTCCATCACATGAAGGAGTATATTTTCCAAATCCAATGTGTCTCATTGTTCTTAATAATGAACTATCAATTTTTCCTAATTCTTCCCATGAGAATAGTGGAACATGAGGTTTTTTAAATCTTCCATTTGAGAAATCCCACATTAAGTATTGACAAATCCAATCTCTAATATATGGGAATGCAGCAAATGCTGTTGCACACTCTAAAATATATGGTTTATCTGTTTTTGCATCAATAGCAATATCACAAGCCCAATATTCAGCTTTAGCGGCTTTACTTGCTTTTACAGCTAATTCTAATGCATTCATAGGAACATTTTCATATGACATTGAACCACCTTGAGAAGTATTTGTAATCCATTCACCATCACCTGAAAATCTCCAGAAGGCACAAATTGGTTTATGTCCAATTAACATAACTCTTAAATCTCCTGAGTATTTTAAGTCAATTGCATCTTGAGTGTAAATAGGAACATACTTTTTATCATCTAATAGTTCTTTAGCTTCTTTAAAGTTATCAGCTTTATGAACATAATAACCGCCATAGTTAGATGCTCCATAACTTCTTTTTATGATTTGAGGATAAGTTGCTTTGTTTTTAAGATATTTATATCCTTTTTCTTTATCATAGAAAATTTTAGTTTTAGGAATATCTATACCATATTTCTCACAAAATAATGTAACATTTTCTTTAGATTTATTTGAAAATTGAGTCTCTAATGATGGTACAAACCTTACATGAGGTAACTCTTTTGCAATTTCTACAAATGTATCATATGCAGTAGCTGGAATATTTCCAATTAAGATATCAATTTTCTTTTTCTTAACTTCTTTAATAAATCTAGCTTTATCATTTTTCCAATGATAAGTAACAGTTTCAATTTTGTCTGGCCAACCTTTGAAGTTTGATTTATCGAAGAATCTTAGTACGTAATCTAAATATAATAGTCCTAGTTTAGGCAGTTTTTTCAAGTTTATTCCTTTTTGTTATGTTGTTAGTGTTTTTTTTTAGTTTTGTTGTTTTTCTATCTATTAAATCTACAATTAAATCTATTTTTTTATCATTGTAGTCTATACCTATTTTTTCTTGTTCTGGAGTTATAAATGCAGGTATTCCATTAACTTCTAATACTACATATTCTTCTTTTTTTCTATCATATATAATATCAACACCTGCAATATCTAATTCTGTAACTTTAGCTGCTTTTAGTGCTATTTGGATTACTTCATCTGGAATATCTCTAGCAAATACACTTCCACCACTTGTAACGTTTGTTCTCCAGTCGCTTCCACCTGCTTTTCTACCATATCCACCAACAAATTGACCATCAACTATATCAATTCTAAAATCAGTATTATCATAATCTATAAATTTCTCAACGTAAAAATATCTTAAGTCCATTTGATTTAAAAAAGGCATTAACATATCAAGAGTCTCTTGATTTTCAATTTTAGTAAGACCAACTCCACCCCAACCATCAGTTGGTTTATAAACCATTCTATCCCATTTTTTAATAATCTTATTAAGATGATATGAGTCATCTCTATGGCAAAGTTTATAATCAGCTGTTTGTATTCCATTTGTTCTTAATACAAATGAAGTATGGAATTTATCTTCAGTTAGTTCAAAAGCTTCATAGGAATTAATCATAGGAATTACTCTATTTAATGCTTTGTACAAATACATTTGGTATTGAGTTTGTTCCCCTGCATTATATGAAAAGAATAGATCTAATTTGTCTAATTTAAATTTACTTTCTTCTTTTCTATCGCAAATAATATGTCCATTTTTTGCCACAGCATATCTTAAATTCAAATTTGGAATTGTGTCTATTCCTCTTTCTTTAAGTTTATTAATCATTTTTTCTTGAATAACATCACCACCACCATTTTGGTAAAGCCACATTCCTATTTTTCTATTTGACATATTAGTTTCCTTTTAGTTGATTCATATAATAAGATAAAATTTTAGTTGTCATTTCAATTCTTTTTTCAAAAGAGGATTTCAATGCTCTTTCATGAATTGTATGATCACCGTCACCATATGGTCCAAACCCATCTAATGTTATTACTCCACAGTTAGATATTATGTTAGCATCACTAACTCCACCTCTTTTTTCAGTAAGAATTTTAGAGTTAGTTATATTTTCAAAAAGTTCGATTAATTCGAGTTGCTCTTTGTTTTCTTCCATAACATCTCTTTGAATTTTTCCATTTAGTTCACAGGTTGTACCTTTTACGTATGAAGTATTTACTATTTTATTTAATCCATCAAGAAGTCTTTGTTTTTCTTCATGATTTGTATATCTAATTTCTACAGTTATTTCACACTTTGGAGATATTGTATTTGCACCAATTCCACCAAGGATTTTCCCAGGATTAACTGTAGAACCTTTTTCAAGATTTGTAAGTTTTACTAATTCTTGTAATTTATAAGCACCTTCAAGATTTGCATTAATTCCTTCTTGATATTTATTACCAGCGTGTGCTGCTTTTCCATGAATTATAAGAGTAAAAGTTCCTACACCTTTTCTACCTACTACAATTTCATCTTTTTCACCAGCTGCTTCAAAATCGATACATATATCATAGTTAGATGAGATTTCTTTTAAAACGCAACTTGAATCTTCACTTCCTATTTCTTCATCAGATACTAAAAGTACATCGATATTTAAAATTTCACCGTAAATATCTTTAAGGTTTCTAAGGGATTGTAGGGCTACAATATTTCCACCTTTCATATCACAAACACCTGGTCCATAAATCCACTCTTCATCTTCACTAAAATTTTCAAATGTATTTTCTGGAAAGACTGTATCGTTGTGGCCAATTAAAAGTATTTTAACACCTTGAGTTTTTTTTGATGAATAAAGATTATGATCACCTATTAATTCTCTTTTGTAGACAACATTTTCATAACCTAGTTGGTTTAACCAAGTTGTCATAAGTTCTGAAACTTTATCTACACCTGCTTTATTTTTTGAATATGAGTTGATGTTGATTATTTTTTCTAAATCTTTAAAATAAGTCATTGATTTTTCTCGTTTAGTTATATATTAATAGTATTATATCAGGATAAAGTTACATTTTGTATACAAATTGGTTATATTTTAAACAAATTTTAAAATTAATATAATTTTCAATATAATGTGTTCAATTTAGAGTAAAAAAAAAGCAAAAGGAATCAATCCTTTTGCTTTTTTTAAATTTAGCTTAAAAAATTATATTAATTAATTTCTTTTTTTACCTGCAATAATAAATCTTAAAGCATTTAATCTAATAAATCCTTCTGCATCTTTTTGATTATAAACTTCATCTTCTTCAAATGTAGAATGCTCTTCTGAGTATAATGATTTTTCAGATTCTCTTCCTACTACCATTACATTACCTTTGTAAAGTTTTAATTTTACTGTACCTTCTACATTTTCTTGAGTTTTATCAATTGCTGCTTGTAGCATTTCTCTTTCAGGACTGAACCAGTATCCTTGATAAATTAACTTAGCATATTTAGGCATTAATTCATCTTTTAAGTGAGCTTCTTCTCTATCTAAACAAATTGATTCAATTGCTCTATGAGCTTTTAACATGATTGTTCCACCTGGAGTTTCATAACAACCTCTAGCTTTCATCCCAACATATCTATTTTCTACAATATCAATTCTTCCAATACCGTGTTTGTTTCCTAATTTATTTAAGTTTTCAAGTAAAGTTGCAGGAGACATTTTTTCACCATTAATTGAAACAGGATCACCATTTTTATATTCAATAGTAATGTATTCAGCTGTATCAGGGGCTTGTTCTGGTGAGTTTGTCCATAACCACATTGAATCTTCTGGTTCATTGTTTGGATTTTCTAAATGTAAACCTTCATAAGAGATATGTAAAAGGTTTGCATCCATTGAATATGGACTAACTGTAGGGTTACCATCAGCATCAATATGTTTTTGAGAAATTTCAATTCCATGTTCTTTTGCATAAGATAATAACTTTTCTCTTGAGTTTAAGTCCCACTCTCTCCAAGGAGCAATTACTTGAATATCAGGTCTTAAAGCTAATGCACCAATTTCAAATCTAACTTGGTCATTTCCTTTTCCTGTTGCACCATGAGAAACAGCTTCTGCTCCATTTTCATTTGCAATTTCAATTAATTTTTTTGCAATTAACGGTCTAGCAATAGATGTACCTAATAAGTATTCACCCTCGTAGATTGCATTTGCTCTAAACATTGGGAATACATAATCTTTAACAAATTCTTCTTTAATATCTAAAATATATACATTTTCTGGTTTGATACCACAATCAATTGCTTTTTTTCTAGCAGGCTCAACTTCTTCACCTTGTCCTAAATCTGCTGTAAATGTAATTACTTCAGCATTGTATTCGTCTTGAAGCCATTTTAAGATGATAGATGTATCAAGTCCACCACTATATGCTAATACTACTTTTTTAATATCTTTTTTAGCCATAAATAAATCCTATTGTAGAAAGTTAAAATTTTCGAAATTATATCCTATATTAACTATTGTTTTATTTAAGCATATAAGCTATAATCAAATAAAATTTTTAAGTACAAAGAACAAAATGATAAAAGATAAAATATTAGTTGTAGATGATGACCAAACTACTTTAACTTTATTAGGTGATTATTTTAATAAAGATTATGATGTAAGTGTTGTATCAAGTTATAACAAAGCAATTGAAATCTATGACAAAAAAGATTTCGATATTTTCATAATAGATATTTCTCTTGATGATGGAGATGGTATAGAGTTATCTAAAATTATAAAAAGTAACAAAAAGTTTGAATTTACACCAATAATTATAATTTCTCAACATGATGAAACTGATTATATTGAAAAACTTTTTAATTTAGGTGTTGATGATTACATAATTAAACCTATTAATTTAAAAGAGCTTTCTATTAGAATTAAAAGAAGACTTTATGTTAGTGAATATCAGAAAAAAATATATTATGATTATAAAGAACTAAATCAGCAGTTGATAGATTTATCAAATGAAATAGAAAATAATAAGATATTAAAATTATCAGAAGAAGATTATCAAAAAAATGAAAGTAAATTCAAAGAAAATTCTGAAAAAATTTATGAAAATATACAAAATACTCAAATTTTTGACAAGAAACTTAAAGATATGAAAAATAAGTTAAATAAACAAAAAACCTTGATAGACAATGTAAAGAAGTTTTTAAATTAAACTTCTTATTGTTTGGCATAATATGGTAGATTTTTCATAATTGCCATTTGCAAACTCTTTTTCTAAATTATCAATTATTTTATTGCTAATTATTCCATCTAAAGAGTTTAGAATAACTTTTACTCTAGAATCTTCAATATAATTAAATTCATTTAAATCAGAAATTAATTCATCTAAGGCATTTCCAATTTTATTAGGATCTAGTTTTTCATTATTTGTTTTTTCATCTTTTAAAATTGTTTTTATTTCTAAAAAAGAATCTTCTATTTTTTTAATTAAGTTATCTAAAACTTCTGATTTATTTTCATTTTTTGGAAAATCTATACATAGTTCATGTACTGAGTTAATTTTCAAATTTCCTGAAGATCCCTTCAGTTTATGAATATATTTATCTAAGTCTTCATTATCAATTTTTAGATGATTTTTATAGTCTTCATAGGTAATTAAAAACTTATTTAACAAAGAGTATGTAGATGTTTCCCCTAATTCTTCAAGTAGTTTATTAATGTCAATATTCATATTTTAATTAGCTTTTATTTTAATAGTAAAAACAACTCCATCTGAAGTGTTCTTTGCATTTATTGAACCATTTAAATGATTTTCTATCATCATCTTAACACTATATAGACCTAAGCCTGGACCATTTAGATTCTCTTTTGTGGAAACATAAGGCTCAAATACAGTATCTATTATTTTAGTATCTATTCCCCCGGCATTATCTTTGATTTCTATGTTTATAAAATCTTCAATTAAAGTTAGTTTTACATTAATAAAATACTCTTTTTCATTATCTGAGTTATTTTTTTCTTTAATTATAGCCTCAATAGAGTTTTGAATAATATTAATGAAGATTTGTTTTATATCTTTAGTTAAAGATTTAAAAGTAAATTCATTTAGTTCATCTTGACACTCAACTTTAATTTTTATATTGTTTTCTTCAAATATTTCATTAAACAAATTTATAACTTGCTCTAAAGATACCAAAACATTTACATCTTTTGGTGTTTCATTATTTTTATAATATTTTACAAAAGTCTCAATTGTTTTAGATAGATCACTTAAAGTATTTAAAAGCAACTCTTTTTTTCTATAGTATTCATCATCTGATAGAATTTTCATTTCTCTATCAAAAGTTATTTCTTGAGCTATTAAGGATATTATATTTAAAGGTTGTCTCCATTGATGAGCTAACATTGATGTCATTTCTCCAATGGCTGCAAATTTAGATTGTATTAATATTTCTTTTTGTTGTTCTTTTACTCTTTGTTGTAGAATGAAATTATTTACGTGAGTATTAATTCTTGCTTTTAACTCTGCTAAATTAAATGGTTTTGTTATGTAATCTATAGCTCCTAATTCAAAACCTTGAACCAAAGAGTCTGTTTCTGATTGCGATGTTAGAAATATAAATGGGATGTTTGAATATCTTTCATCTTCTTTTAATTTTTTAGCAATTTCAAATCCATTAATACCAGGCATTTGAATATCTAATAATATCAAATCTATTTTATTTTTTTCTAAAATTTTAAATACTAACTTACTATCTGTGGTTATTTTAGCTTTAAATCTTGAATCAAAACTCTTTACTATATAGTCAATATTGATTTTTTCATCATCTACTATTAGTATGGTTGGTTGATAATTTTCATCAAAATTTATATCCATGAATTGCCTTAATTTTAATTAATCTATTTTACATAAAGATAACTTAAATAGCATGTTAATAATTTATATTGAAAAGAAAAAAACAGCTTGTAATACCATTTTCAGAATATTTTAAATATAATCTTTTTTATGAGATGCGATAAATTTTTAAATGCAGTAAATATTACTAAGAGAAGAGCAGTTGCTGAAGATATGCTTGAACATAAAGTTGTTTCAATTAATGGGCAAGTTGTAAAAAAAGCTAAAGAAGTTAAAGTAGGGGATATTATAGAAATAAAATATCTTGAAAAAACTGATAAATTTGAAGTACTTCAAATACCAACTACAAAATCAACACCAAAATCCAAAATGAATGAATACGTTAAAATTATAGGAGAATAGATGTTTAACAAAGCAAAATTAAAATTTGATGATATTTTTGAAAATAGATTACCTAGTGATGAGGTTAAAGAATATTTAATTGAACTTTACAATAGAGGTGAGACAGCACAAGAAATAGCAGCTGCTGCTAGTGCTATGAGAGAACATCTTATTCCTTTACCTATACATTATGATTTAAAAGAAGAATTAATAGATAACTGTGGAACAGGTGGAGATAAATCAAATAGTTTTAATGTATCTACAACTGTATCAATTGTTATGGCTGCTTGTGGATGTAAAGTTGCTAAACATGGTAACAGAAGTATCACAAGTAAATCAGGAAGTGCTGATATGCTTGAGCAATTAGGAATAAATCTTAGTTTATCACTTGAAAATAGTGTTAAGCTACTTGAAAAAACTGGTTTTACTTTTATGTTTGCACAAAATCATCACCCTGCAATGAAATATATAATGCCTATTAGAAAAGAAATTCCACATAGAACTATTTTCAATATCTTAGGACCATTATCAAATCCTGCAACTGTAACAAAACAATTAATTGGAGTATTTAATAAAGAATACATATCTAAAATTATTGAAGCTATGAAATTATTAAATGCAAACAGAGTAATGGTTGTAAGTTCAAAAGATGGAATGGATGAGATATCTATTAGTGATATTACATATGCTCAAACTTTAATTGATGGTGAAATAAAAGAGTTTGAAATAAACCCTATAGATTATGGTTTAGGTATTTATCAAAAAGAAGATATTGAAGGTGGAGATGCTAAATTCAATGCAAAAATTACTAGAGATATTTTAGAAAATAAAATAATAGGTGCAAAACTTGATATTGTTTTAATAAACGCTGCTGCAGCATTATTGGTAGATGGAAAAGTTGATAATCTTGAAGATGGTGTGATGATGGCTAGAAAAGCAATATTATCTGGTAGAACAAAAGAAAAACTTGATGAAATTATTAAAGTAAGTCAAGAATTAAATTAGGAATATATTTGAAAAAAGAGTATTTACTACCATTAAATGAACTTGATTTATTAGCAAAAGATTTAATAAAACATATCGATGATAGAGATTTAGTTGTAATATTAAGGGGTGATTTAGCTAGTGGAAAAACTACTTTAGTTAAAAATATTGTTAAAGCTATGAATATTGATGATAATGTTACTTCACCAACATTTTCTTTACAATCAGTTTATGGAGAGAATATTTTTCACTATGATGTTTATAATAAAACTTTACAAGAGTTTATTTCTTTGGGAATGCTTGAAGAGTTTGAAAATAGTGGAGTTCATTTTGTTGAGTGGGGAGATGAACAACTTCAAAATTTACTTGAAGATTATGGTTTTGAAGTTATGGTAATAAATATTTTTAAAGAAAATGATAAAAGGCAATATATAATTGAAGCATAAATTAGAAATAAAAAATATTAAAAAAAATATTAAAAAAACACAAATATTACATGGTATTTCTTTAGAAGTAAAATCAGGTGAAATAGTAGGTTTACTTGGTCCAAATGGAGCAGGAAAAACTACAACTTTTTATACTGTATGTGGATTAGTAAAACCTACAAGTGGTGAAGTTTATTTTGATGATAAAGATATAACATCGTTGCCTTTACACAAAAGAGCATTAAAAGGAATTGGTTATTTGCCTCAAGAATCATGTATCTTCAAAGACTTATCAGTTGAAGATAATCTTATGTTAGCTGCTCAAATAGTCACAGAAGATAAAGAAGAACAACACAAAAGAGTTGAAGAACTTCTTGAATTATTTAATATTGAACCAATTAGACAAAGAAAAGGTGTATCTTTATCAGGTGGTGAAAGAAGAAGAACTGAAATAGCAAGAGCTTTAGTTTCTCACCCTAAATTTCTTTTACTTGATGAGCCTTTTGCAGGTGTTGATCCAATTGCTGTTAAAGATATTCAAGAAATTATTGACCAACTTACAAAAATCAATATTGGAGTTCTGATTACAGATCATAATGTAAGAGAGACTTTAGAAATATGTGATAGAGCTTATGTTATGAAAGCTGGAACTTTATTGGCAAGTGGAACAAGTGAAGATATTAAAAAAGATGATAGAGTTAAAGAACACTATCTAGGTGAAAACTTTAGTTTCTAAAACTTTTTTATAAAGTTGAAACTAAATTTCTTCCTGATCTTTTAGATTTATATAAAGCTTTATCAGCTCTAGATATTAAGTTTTCAGCTGTGTCATCTTCTTTTAAAGATGATACACCAAAACTAGAAGTAAGATCTAAATATCTTTTTGTGAATTTTTGATTTTCTACTTTTATTCTTATTTTTTCAGCTACTTTTGTGGCATTTTCTAAATTTGTTTCAGGTAATAAAATTATAAATTCTTCTCCACCCCATCTAGCTAAGATATCATGTTCTCTGATACATGATTGTAAAATCATTGGAATAGCTTTTAATACTTCATCTCCAATTTGATGTCCATAATTATCGTTTATTAATTTAAAGTGATCAATATCGATGATTATTAAAGATAAGTCATGTTTATATCTAATATTTCTTCTTATTTCTTTTTCGAATACTTGTTGAAATTTATTTCTGTTGTAAATACCAGTTAAATTATCGTGAGTTGCTTGATATTCTAAAAGATTTACTTTCTCTTTTAGTGAAGTTATATCTGTAAAAGTTAATATATAGCTATCTTCTTCTTCAAGATATACTTCAATATTCAACGAGAAAGTTTTCAAATTTTTATGATTGTTTTCAACTTTAACTATTCTGTCTAATTCAGAAAGAGTTTTTATATATTCAGCCCAACATGAACTTTGTTTTAATTCTTCCATAGAAATTAAACCTGGTTCTTCTACAAAGTAATCAAAAATATGATTGTTTTTATTTAGTTCTTCTAAATTGTTAATATTAAAAAAATTATATAGTTTTTTATTAGCTTTTGTAATTTTATTATCTTTTACAATTGCTATCATGTTTTCTTGAGAATCAAAAATTGTTTTTAATCTTTTGTATTCTTCATTTTTACTAACTAGCTTATGAGCTTCATCTAACTGTCTTTTTAAAACTATAGGTTCTGCTGTCTTTATTAAGCTATTTAATAATTGTTCTAAATCTATAGGTTTAATAACATATGATGATACATTTAATTGAACAGATCTTTTTAGAAAATCTGTTTCATTGTAAGCCGTTGTTATGATTACTGGTATATCTTTACTGTATTCTCTGATTTTTTCAATCATATCTAGACCATTCATAACAGGCATATGTATGTCTGTTATTATTATGTCTATTTTATCTTGATTTTTTAGGTATAAATTATATCCTTCTTCTCCATTTGAAGCTACAAAAATTTTATTTACTATTTTATCAAGAAATCTTGATGTAAATTTTTGTATCGTTTCTTCATCCTCAACGAATAGGAAGTTTAGGTCTTTTAATATTTCTCTGCTCATAACATTTCTTGTTTTTGGGACATTATATTGAATTATTTATTAAATATTCTCAAAGCATTATTTAAATCTTCTTGAGTATCAATTCCAAAAGATTTTGATTCAACTTCAACCATTGCTATTTTATGTCCATTATCAATAGCTCTTAATTGTTCTAATTTTTCAATAGCTTCTAATTTTGAAGCATCTAAATTACAAAACTCTTGTAAACTTTTTTTAGTAAAACCATAAATTCCTAAGTGTCCTTTATAACTTGAATTATCATAATGATCTCTATGATAAGGAATTTTTGCTCTAGAAAAATAAATTGCATTTTCGTGCTCATCTGTAATTACTTTTACATGATTTGGATCATCGGCTAACTCTGAACTAATCTTTTTAAAACATGAAGTTATCATTACATCTTCGTTTTTGTCTATTACTTTTTGAACTCTATTCATTACAGCTTTTACAACTTCAGTTTCTATAAAAGGCTCATCTGCTTGCACATTTACTATTATTTCATCGTCATTAATATTCAATTTTTGAGCAGCTTCATTTATTCTATCTGTACCACTTTGATGTTCTGATGAAGTTAATACAGCTTCAAAACCATGGGATTTTACTAATTCAACAACTTCAGTTGAATCAGTTGCTATTACAACTTTGTCTAAAGAACTAACTTGTTTAGCTGTTTTTATTACCATAGGCAAACCTAAAATATCAACTAAAATTTTATTTTCAAATCTACTTGAATTTAATCTTGCAGGAATTATTATCATTTATAACCTTTATTTTGTGAAACCTTATTTTTAGTACACTTATTATAGTATATTAACTTTAAACTACGTGATTATAAAGAGAATTATTAATGAAAAAAACTATAACTATTATCGATACATTTGGATTTTTATTTAGAAGCTACTATGCTTTACCACCACTAAAATCTAAAGATGGTTTCCCAACAGGACTTTTAACAGGATTTATGAATTTTATATCAAACATTGGAAAAGATTTTCAAACAGATTATATAGTGTTTGCTTTAGATGCAAAGGGAAAAACTTTTAGAAGTGATATATTTGAAGAATACAAATCTCATAGACCAGATGTTCCAGAAGATTTACTAAAACAATTACCTATAGCTATTTCTTGGGTTGAAGAAATGGGATTTAAAACAGCACTTAGAAATGGTTTTGAAGCTGATGATATCATCGCTTCAATAGCTCAAGATGCAAAACAAAAAGATTTAGAAGTTAGAATTGTGTCTCACGATAAAGACTTATATCAACTAATTGATGACGATAAGGTTTATTTATTTGATCCAATAAAAAAAGATATCATTAATGAAGATAAATGTTTCACAAAATATGGAGTTAAACCTTCTCAATTCACAGATTATCAATCACTTTTAGGCGATAGTGCTGATAATGTTCCTGGGGTAAAAGGTGTTGGAGCTAAAACAGCACAAGCACTAATTGAACAATTTGGAACATTAGATGAAATTTATGCAAATCTTGAAAATATTGAAAAGAAAAGATGGAAAACTCTTCTAACAGATGGTAAAGAAATGGCATATATTTCAAAGCAACTTGTAACTTTATCAACTGATTGTCATTGCATAGATAATCTTGAGGAATTTGTTTTACCTTCTGAAAATCCAATTTTAAAGATAGCTGATACATTAGTTGAGTATGGCTTAAATAGAGTTTTAGATAGAGTAAATACTCAAGGTTTAAACTATAAAACAGTAGTTCCAACTAAAAAACCAAAAGAAGAAATAAAATGTTCTTATGAGTTATTAGACAATGAAGAAAAATTATTTAAAGTTTTAAATTTCATGCCTAGAAATTCAATTGTAGCATTTGACACAGAAACAACTGATATAGATACAAGAAATGCTCAAATAGTTGGTTTTTCATTTTGTTATGACGAAAACAAAGCATACTATGTTCCAATTGCCCATAATTATTTAGGTGTACAAGAACAAATATCTATTAAAGATGCTAAAAGAGCAATTGAAATTTTAAATGAACATAAATTAGTTTTACAAAATTTCAAATATGATTATCAAATAGTAAAATTTAACTTAGGGATAGAGCTAAAAGTATATGCAGATACTATGATTATGGCATGGATGTTAGATACATCTTCAAAAGTTGGTTTAGACTTCTTAGCTAATAAATATTTTGATCATAAAATGATTGCTTACAAAGACACAGTTAAAAAAGGTGAAAACTTTTCAAATGTAGAAATTACAAGTGCTTGTGATTATGCTGCTGAAGATGCTTTAATGACTTTAAAGATATTTAATAAATTAACTCAAGAGTTTAAAGAGACTGATAATCAAGAATTGTTAGATTTAGCATATAAGTATGAATTTGATTTTATATATGTTTTATCAAATATGGAAGAAAATGGAATTAAAATTGATACACAAATATTAGAGGACTTAAAAGTTTCTAACTCTTCAAATGTAAAAAATTTAACTGAAAAAATATATGAAAAAGCTGGAGTTGAATTTAACATAAATTCACCTAAACAATTAGGGGATATTTTATTTGAAAAACTAGGATTAAAAGGTTCTAAAAAGACTAAAACTGGTTACAGTACTAATGAAATGGTTTTAAATAAATTAAAAGATGAACATGAAATTATTCCATTACTTTTAAACTATAGAGAATTATTTAAACTTCAATCAACTTATATAGAGCCACTATTATTATTGGCAAAAAAAGAAGAAGATAATAGAATTTATACTTCATTTTTACAAAATGGAACTGCAACAGGAAGGTTAAGTTCAAAGAATCCTAACTTACAAAATATTCCTGTTAGAAGTGAAATTGGAAATCAAATAAGAAGTGCATTTATTCCTAAAGATGGATATAGTCTAGTTGGAATTGACTATTCTCAAATTGAATTAAGACTTCTTGCTCATTTTAGTGAAGATAGTGCTTTAGTTGAAGCATTCAACAACAATGAAGATATTCATAGCAGAACTGCTGTAGAAATTTTTGGAGAAGAAAAAGCAAAAGAAAATAGAAATATTGCAAAATCAATTAATTTTGGACTTTTATATGGAATGGGAAGCAAAAAACTTGGTGATACATTAGGAATTGCTCCAAAAGAGGCTAAAGTTTATATTGAATCATATTTTAAAGCCTTTACAAATGTTAAAGAGTATTTAAAATCAATAGAAGAGGGTGCTTTAGAAAAAGGCTTTGTTAAAACTTTAATTGGAAGAAAAAGATTGTTTGATTTTGATAGTGCAAATGGTATGCAAAAAGCTGCATATTTAAGGGAATCTGTAAATACATTATTCCAAGGAAGTGCTGCTGATTTAATTAAATTGTCAATGATTGAAATATATAAAAAATATAATGAAAATAATAACATCAATATGTTATTACAAATACATGATGAACTTATTTTTGAGATAAAAAATGATCATATTGATGAAATTTCAAAAGATATAATTAAAATAATGGAAAATATATATAAACTAAAAGTACCATTAAAAGTAAGTTGCTGTATTGGGAGCTCTTGGCAAGAGCTTAAATAATACATTATCTGATTATTTTCTTATTAATTTTGACAAAATCTTATTTTTTTGTTACTATTTCATAAAAATAATAAAAAGAGTTAAAAATGTTAAGAACGTTAAGAAATATTAGAAAATTAAATAACGCAAAAATTATTGTTATTAGTAGCGATAGTGAACTTAATAATAGTTTTTCTAGTGACTTAAATGGATATTTTAATAAAATAGAATTAGTTGATAATGCAGAAAATGCATTTGAAAAAATTACTGAAGAATCATATGATATGGCAATTATTGATACTCAAATAAATGACATATCATTTTCTGAACTTTGTACGGAGTTAACAAAGTTAGCTCCAACACTACCTAAAATAATCATATCTCATGAATCTACAAATGAAAATATTGTAACTGCTGTAAATTGTAGTGCATATACTTTCTTATCAAAACCATTAAGATTAGAAGATATTAGACTATCTATTATTATGTGTTTAAACCAGACTAAAAGAGGTGATAAAATAGAATTCCAAGATGGAATTTATTTTGATGAATATAGAGATAAATTCTTTAAATCAAATGGAGATGCAATTGACTTTACAAGACTTGAAAAAGGTCTATTAAAACTACTAATTGATAAAAAAGATGAGATTGTTGATTATGATTCAATTAAAGAGGTTGTTTGGAAAGGTAAAGAGATGTCAATTTATACAATGAGAAATATTGTTAATAAAATTAGACAAAAAACTTACTATGATATTATAAAAAATCATTCAAATAAAGGTTATACTATAGATAACCACAAAAATAAATAACTAGGATTAGTTTTCATTTAAGTTAAATTATGATAAAAAAAGATTTCGACGAGAAAATATTAACTAAAGAAGAGTTAATTGAATTATTTGAAAATGGAGAAATAAGAGATACAGGTAAAGGATGGTTCCTTGAAGATCAAGAAATCGAAATTATTGCTTTACATGATGTTGATCCTAAATTTCTTCAAGATATTGCTAATGCAAAAAATTATAAAATATTATACAAGAAAAGGTAAAGAGTATGTCCCATTGTCCAAATTGTAAGAAGAAAATAGCTATGAGTAAAGCATTTTGTTCTAGAACTTGTAAAGAGGAATATTTTCATGCGATTCAAATCCAAATTCCACAGAAATTTGTAATGAAGAATTTTGTTCATAATCCTGACGAAGAAGATAGAATTAAAAATTTTAAAGCATTTGCTGATAGACATAGTTGGGATTTCAACTTAGTTTTGGACAAAATCTACAAAGAAGCTGTAAGAAGTAATTATTTAGATCAAGATCATCCAGGATACTTAAAATGGAAAGAAGAAGTTGATAAAGAGGGTAATACTGTTTATTACTGGGAAAAAAGAGATTAGGCTCTCTTTTTTCTGTTTATCATAATATATAAAACTAAACAAGCTACTGCAATTACTCCTGAAATTAACATTCCCATTGTAAGCCAATTACTGTATATAAATCCTAATTGAATATCAGGTTGTCTGTATATTTCTGCTATTATTCTCATAATAGAGTATAAAAATCCGTACATTAAAGCCAATTGACCATCAAATGTTTTTCTTTTTCTAAAGTAAACTAATATTGCAAATACTACAATACCCTCTAGAAATGCCTCATATAGCTGTGAAGGGTGTCTTAATGTATTACCTACATAAATACCCCAAGGAACATCTGTAGCTCTTCCTATAAGCTCTTGATTAAAGAAATTACCAATTCTTCCAAATACATAAGCTGCACTAATTCCTAAAACAGATATATCTGCTAAAAACCAAAATGAAACTTTGTTTCTTTTACAAAAAATGTATGAGGCTATTACAAAGCCAATTAAAGCTCCATGATAACTCATTCCAGAAATTCCTGCATAAACTCCATTTATAAATGGATTAAATATTTGCCATGGATGAGTTAGATAATACATTGTATGAGAATCATAAAATAGGACATATCCTAATCTAGCACCTAAAATAACTCCTATTTCAGCCCAAAGAATATATGAATCAAAAAGTTTCTCTTCAATTGGAAGCTTATCTCTTTTAATAAACCATTTGGCAATGATTATTGCAGAGATTAAAGCTAAGGCATACATAATACCGTACCAATGTACGGCAATAGGACCTAAATTAAAAGCTATAGGATCAAAATTTGAATATATATTTTGCCAATATTCCATATATCTTAATCTTCTAATGCTTCAGCTATTAGCTCAATAGGGTTTTTAAACTTAACATCTACTCCAGCTGTATCTAAAGAGTTTGTAATTTGCATTCTACAAGCACTACATTCAGCACTTACAATTTGTGCTTTTGTATCTCTAATCATTGCAGCTTTTGGAGCACCTGCAGCTTTTGCTAAATGGAA
This sequence comes from uncultured Campylobacteraceae bacterium, assembly GCA_937138295.1. Taxonomy (GTDB): domain Bacteria; phylum Campylobacterota; class Campylobacteria; order Campylobacterales; family Arcobacteraceae; genus JALRJW01. The sequence goes on along the minus strand of CAKZOX010000216.1, from coordinate 24,975 downwards.
TTTTTCCGTTTGCATTGTAACTCCACCAAATCCACAACATCTATTTGAATCACTCATTTCAGTCATCACATAGTTTTGAGATAATAAATCTCTAGGCTCTTTCCATACACCTTGCATTTTTTTGGCATGACAAGGATCATGATAAGTTACTACTTCACTCATCTGTTTACCTGAAGTTGCTAACATATTTTTTAAATCTGTATTATTTTCAAGCCATTTAGTTGCTAAAAATATTTTTTTAGATAACTTAACAGCTCTTTCTTTCCATTCAGGTTGATCATGGAAGTAATGTTCCCAATCTTGATTAATCATAGCGCTACATGTTGCTTCTGGTATTAAAACAGCATCTACATCATCAATCCATGTTTCAAAATATTCAATATTTTTTTTAGCCAAATAATCAACTGTATCAAATGCTCCTGTAAAATATGCAGGGGCACCACAACAAAGTTGTTTTTTAGGAATGAAAATATCTAAATCTAGTTTTTTTAGAATTTTAACTAGACTATCTCCTGTTGCTGTATAAGTATAATTACTCATACAACCAATAAAAATTGCAACTTTATTATGTTTTGTTTCAGTTACTTCTTTTTTATTAACTGCAGGAATATTTTGCGGATATTTGTTTAAAAAACTTGTTGAATCTGCAAATGGCAATACTCTATCTTTTTTTACGATAGGTAATGAAAATCTAGGTGCTGCTGATTGTTTTTCTTTATCAAGCTTTAACGCACATGTTTGGAACATCCATCCAAGTTTTGAAAGTAAATCCATAGTTTTTCTATGCTTTAATAGCCAGAAAAACATTCTTTTATACCAAGCAATACCATATTTTTTAGCAATATCTGATCTAACTTGTTCAATAATCATATCAGTTGGTAAGTCATTTGGACATACTTCAACACAGTTTGTACATAAAAAACATGTTTCAAAAATATCTTTTGCATTTTCATCTAATTCAAGTTCATCTCTTTTATAAGCACCAAGTAAGTCAATAAAACCTCTTGGAGACGTAGCTTCATCTTGATTTATATTAAAAATTGTACAAACGGGCTTACATTTACCACATTTAACACAGTCATCACTAATGGCTGTGTAATCAAATTTATTATTAGCTGACACTATAAAACCTTTAAAATTTATAAATTATATTTGTGTGTGAATATACTAAAATATTGGTTAGAAGTAGTTGATATAAGATGTGAAAGAAGAGTCAAAGACTATTAAATAGTCTTTGAAAATCTTCTTTTTTCTTCAGGGATTTTATTTAGATAAGCATCAAATGGCATACATATATTTCTAATTAACATAGTACCTGTTTGTGACACTTCAATTTTTTCATTGGAAATTTTTAAAAGTTCCGCTTCTTCAAATTCTTTTAATGCAATAATAGCATCATCAAAATATTCTTTGAAATTGATTTTAAAAGTATCTTCAACTCTTTTTATATTCAATGAGAAGTTACTCATAAGCTCCATAATTACAAATTGTCTTAATTGGTCATCATCACTTAGTTTATAACCTTTAAATATTGGTAAGTCGCCATTATCAATAGCTTCTTCCCATGGTTTTAAGTCCTTATAATTTTGAGCATAATAATCTACACCATTTCCAATTGATGTAAGTCCAATTCCTATTAAATCAGCTCCACCTTTTGTAGTATAACCTTGGAAATTTCTATGTAGTTCACCTTTTTTAATAGCTTTAAATAATTCATCTTCAGGTTTAGCAAAGTGATCCATTCCTACCATTTCATAACCATTTGATGTAAAAAAATCAATAGTGTCTTTTAGCATATTTAATTTTTCTTCAGGTTGTGGAAATGTAGTTTCATCAAATTTTCTCATAGTTTTCATTAGCCATGGAACATGGGCATAATTAAATACTGCAAATCTATCTGTATCTAGTGTTAGCATTTTTTCTAAAGTCTTTTTAAAAGATTCTCTAGTTTGAAATGGTAATCCATAAATTAAATCTGTATTAATAGATTTTATACCTGCATTTCTTGCTATTTTGATTACATTTTGAGTTAATTCAAAGGGCTGTATTCTATGAATTGTTTTTTGAACTTTCTCATCTAAGTCTTGAACACCAAAACTTAGTCTATTTACTCCACCTTCTTTAAGTACATCCATATGTTCTTGTGTAAAGAATCTTGGATCAACTTCACAAGATATTTCAGCATCATTACTAAAATTTGGGAATATTTTTTTAATTTCTTGGATAATTTCTCTTAATTGTTCAGGTGAAAAAAACGTAGGAGTTCCTCCACCAAAGTGCATTTGACTTACTGTTCTATTTGTGTTTAGGTGTTGTTTTAATATATTTAGTTCTTTTTTTAGATATTCAATATATTTAACTTTTTTATCTTCTTTTGATGTAAAAATTGTATTACAACCACAAAAATAACAGGCACTTCTACAAAATGGAAGATGAGTGTAAAGTGATAATGGTCTATCATCACTTTGATTCTTGTAATACTCTTTTAAATCTTCTTGTGTAAACTCTTCACTAAATTCAGGAGCCGTTGGATATGAAGTGTATCTAGGCCCTGGTTTTGAGTATTTTATAAATTTACTAAAGTCTATCATAAAGCAATATTTCTTTGTCTATCTAACCAAACCATTACACCTTTTTGAGCGTGTAGTCTGTTTTCTGCTTCTTGGAAAATTAAACTTTGTTCACTTTCCATAACTTCTTCACTTACTTCATAACCTCTATATGCAGGTAGACAATGTAAAAATATAGCTTTAGGTGATGCTATTTTCATCATATTATTATCTACTATATATCCATCAAAGTCTTTTAATCTTTGTTCTTTTTCATCTTCTTGACCCATTGAAACCCATGTATCAGTTGTAACAACAGTCGCATTTTTAACAGCTTCTTTTGGATCATTACCAACTGAAATTTTTGCACCACTTTGTTTTGCATCTTCTAAAGCTTTGTTTAAAATATTTTCATCAACTTCATAACCTTTTGGAGTTGAAATTCTAAGTTCAAATCCTAGTTTTGCTGCCATATTTAACCAAGAGTGAGCCATATTGTTTCCATCACCAACATAAGCAACAACTAAATCTTTTTCTAATCCTGCTTCTTGAATAGTCATATAATCAGCCATTAATTGAACAGGATGGTATTCATTTGTAAGTCCATTGATTACAGGAACCTTAGAATATTTTGCAAACTCTTCAAGTTTTGACTGTTCAAATGTTCTAATCATTACCATATCTACCATTCTAGATATTACTCTTGATGTATCACTCATAGGTTCACCTCTACCTAATTGAATGTCATTTGATGATAGGAATAAACCTATACCACCAAGTTGGTAAATACCTGTTTCAAATGAAACTCTAGTTCTTGTACTACTTTTTTCAAATATCATTCCTAATGTTTGTTTAGGCATATATTCTTTGAAATTTTTGTTTTTAGTTTCATTTTTTATTTTAGCAGCTAATTCTAAAATCTCTAAGATTTCGTCTTTTGTGTAATCTGCTAGTGTTAAGAAGTGTCTCATAATTTATCCTTGAAATTTTGAAAGCAACTATTTTATTTTAATAAACTTTATTAAAACTTAAAATCATAAAATATAATTTACTTACTTTATTATATTATCTTTATACATTTTATATATAGTTCTATATACAATTTATAATTTAAATATGTTAATATATCTAATAACAATATATTAGAGAGATTAATAATGGTAGATTTAAGATTTAAACTTTCAAAATTTATAATTTTCGTATTGCTAATTATTACAGCAATCACACTATTTTCTACATACCTAATTATTAATCAAACAAATGAAAAAAAACAAATTATATTTAATAATACTGCAAATAATATTCCAACTTTAATAAAAAATAGAATGAAAGTTTATGATCAGGTTTTATTATCTGGCGTATCGTTGTTTTACACAAAAGATAATATCAATAGAAGCGATTGGAAAAAATTTGTAAAAGAAATAAGACTAGATAAGAATTATCCAGGTATTCAAGGAGTGGGTTTTAGTAAGATTATTAAACCTGAAGATTTAACAAAACATGAAAATGAAATTAGAGCTGAAGGTTTTCCAACTTATCATGTAAAACCAAAAGGTCAAAGAGATATTTATACATCAATTGTTTATTTAGAACCCTTTGATGATAGAAACCAAAGAGCATTTGGTTATGATATGTTTTCTCAAGAAACAAGACGTGAAGCTATGAAAAGAGCTATAAACACAGGCGAATATTCAGTTTCAGGTAAAGTACATTTACTTCAAGAAAACGGAAATGATGTACAAGCTGGCTTTTTAGCTTATATCCCTGTTTATAAATCTGAAGAAAAACTTACTACTTATGAAGAAAAACTAGAAAATACTTCAGGGTTTGTTTATGCACCTTTTAGAACAAAAGACTTAGTAGAATCTATTAATATCACAGAAAATACAAACTTAAACATTGAAATATTTGATAATAAAATAATAAGTGATGAAACTCTCTTATTTCAAAAATTTGCTAAAAATAAACATAAAGAAAGTCTATATATTTTTGATGAAATTATAAACATAGGTGAAAGAGAGTGGTTAGTTAGAATTTCAGCTAATGAAGATTTTTTTGAAACAACTAGAAACAATACACATATTGTAGTATTACTATTTGGTTCAGTTTTAATAATAGTTGTTTTAGTTTTAGGTTACATTAATTCATACTATGAAAAGAAAAAACAAAATTTATTGAAAGATTTAAAAGCAGTTTCAATTAGAAAAGATTTAGCACTAAAAGCAGCTACTATTGGTACTTGGGAATGGGGATTTAAAGATAATCATATTATTTGGGATAAAAACATGTATCAGATATATGGAATTAATGATAAGTTTCAAAACAAAGAGTTATCTGATGCTTGGAAAAGTTTAATTTTTCCTGATTTTAAAGATAAAGTTTTTAAAGAATTATTTGCTGCTAAAGATAATCACCATGATTTAGATTTAGAATATTGGTCAAAAACAATTGATGGTGATGATAAATATATTCACTCAATTGCAACAGTTGAGTATGACAAAAATGACAATCCTATTAGAATGGTAGGAATTAATATTGATATAACTGAACATGAAGTAAATAAAAAAGATTTAATTCTTCAAAAAGCAAAGTTACTTCAAGAAAAAATTAAATTTGAAGCAATGATAAAACATTCTATTGATTCAGTTGTGATTATTGATTTAAATTATAAGCTACAATTTTTTAATAGGGCATATGAAATAATTATGGCTTATGAGAAAGAAGAATTAAATAATTTAAATTTTTTAAAGTTATTCACAAAAGAATCAGAAGAAAAGTTAATTACTAATTTTAATGTTGCAAAATCTATTGGATTTAAAGAAAATATCGAAGTTGAATGTTTATCTAAAGACGGAACTAAAATATATCTTAATATGAGTATAGTTTTATTACCTGAAAATAATAGATACCTAATTACAGCAAAAGATGTTACAGATAATTATATAAAAGAAAAACTATTAAATGATTATGTGAATTTAATTGATAATAATGTAATTACATCTACAACAGATTTAAAAGGATACATTACATATGTTTCTGATGCATTTTGTAAAATTAGTGGTTATACAAAAGCGGAATTAATTGGAAATCTACATAGCATTATTAAAAGTAAAGATACACCAAATAATATATATGATGAAATTTGGAATAAATTATCTCAAAATGAATCATGGAGTGGTGAATTAAAAGATACTAAAAAAGATGGTAAAAGCTATTGGATTTCTACTACTATTTCTCCTATTTATAATGAAAAAAATGAAAAAATTGGATATACAGCTATTAGTGAAGATATTACAGATAAGAAAATGATTGAAAAACTTTCTATTACAGATGCTCTAACTAATCTTCACAACAGAAGACATTTTAATGAAGTTTTTCCAAAATTTATTCAAAGTTCAAAAAGAAACAAAGAAATTATTTGTTTTGTGATGATGGATATTGATCATTTTAAACAATACAACGATAATTATGGACACCAAAAAGGTGATGAGGTTTTAGTTAAAGTTGGAAAAGTTTTAAAAAATAGTTTAAATAGAATTGAAGATTATTGTTTTAGACTTGGGGGCGAAGAGTTTGGTGTGTTATTTAAAGCTGAAAATAAAGATAAAGCTTATGACTTTGCAAACAAATTAAAACAAAATATTGAAGATGAAAAAATAGTACATGAATATAATAGTGCAAGCAGTTATATTACAGTTTCTGTTGGGCTAATGTGTATTAATGCAATTGATGTTCTTGAAGTTGATGATGTATATAAAACAACAGATGAATTGCTTTATAAAGCAAAAGAAAAAGGAAGAAATATAGTTATTACGAATTAATTAGATTGATGAAGTAAAAATTACTTCATCAATTTTATACTTATGAATTTAGTAGCTCACAAGCTTCTTTAGCATGATAAGTAATAATTAAATTAGCTCCTGCTCTTTTGAAACTCATTAAAGTTTCCATCATTACTTTTTCATAATCAATTAAACCAGCAGCACCTGCATTTTTTAGCATTGCATACTCTCCACTTACGTTATATACACAAAGTGGAAGCCTTGATTCATTTCTAATGTCTCTAATAATATCTAAGTATGATAAGGCTGGTTTTACCATTAAAATATCAGCACCTTGTCTTTCATCTTCTAATGATTCTTCAATAGCTTCAAGTCTATTTGCTGGATTCATTTGATAACTTCTTCTATCTCCAAAAGATGGAGTTGATTCAGCTACATCTCTAAATGGTCCATAATATGAACTAGCAAATTTAGTTGAATATGACATTATAGGTAGATTTTCAAAACCATTTGCATCAAGTGCTGTTCTAAGTGTTTCGATAATACCATCCATCATGCCACTAGGAGCAATCATATCAGCACCTGCTTTTGCGTGAATAACAGCTTGTTGAGCTGAAATCTCTAATGTTTTGTCATTGTCAACTGTTTGACTAACAGGATCTAATATACCACAGTGACCATGATCTGTATATTCACAAAAACATAAATCAGTTACTACAAACATTTCAGGATATTTTTCCTTAATAGCTCTGATTGTTCTTGAAATGATACTCTCTTCACATAAACATTCACTACCAACAGAATCTTTTACATCTGGAATGGCAAATAAAATGATAGCTTTTAAGTCAATGCTAATTAAGTATTCACACTCTTTTAGAATTTCGTCAATACTCATTTGAAATACACCAGGCATAGAAGAAACTTCAGTTTTAATTCCTTCTCCTTCTCTAACAAACAATGGATAAATGAAGTCATTTTTTGAAAGAGTTGTTTCAGCAACTAATCCTCTAAGTGTTTCATTGATTCTAAGTCTTCTATATCGTTTAAACATTTTATTTACCTCTTTAAGTTATAATCAGCGAATTTTAACAATTTAAGGTTTAAACGAATATGAATATTGAAAAGTCAAATATTGCTAAATTACCAACTAAACATGGAAACTTTTTAATAAAAGCATATAAATACAACAATGAAGAGCATCTAGCTATTATGAGTGAAGATTTTGAAAATATCACAGAACCATTTGTAAGAATTCACTCAGAATGTCTAACAGGAGATGCTTTAGGAAGTTTAAAGTGTGACTGTCAAGCACAATTAAATTTGGCTTTAGATTTTATTTCTAAAAATGGTGGTTTAGTTATTTATCATAAACAAGAGGGAAGAAATATAGGTTTATTTAATAAAGTAAATGCTTACTCTTTACAAGATAAAGGTAGAAACACTATTGAGGCTAATGTTGAATTAGGATTTGCAGAAGATGAAAGAGACTACTCAGTTGTAGGTGAAATATTAAAAGATTTAAATGTAAAAAAATTAAAGCTTATTACAAATAATCCAAAGAAAATAAAATTTGTAGAAGATTGTGGAGTTCAAATTATAGAAAGAATGCCTGCAATAATTCAATCAAATAAGCATAATGAAAATTATTTAGCAACTAAAAAAGATGAAATGGGACATCTTTTATAATGAGTTTACAAACCCTTTTAGAAAATCATCAAATTAATTTAGATGAGCAGTTTTACAAAGATATAGAAGTTTTTATAAGTGATTTACAACAATGGGGTAAAATTCATAATTTAAGTGGAAATTTAAGTATTGAAAGTATTCATGAAAATATTTTAGATTCATTATATCCATTAAAATTTATTGATAATTATAAAAGTTTTGCTGATATTGGAACAGGTGCTGGATATCCTGGATTAGTTTTAGCAATAGCATTAAAAGATGTAAAATCTTACTTAATAGAGCCAAGAATAAAAAGAGTATCTTTTTTAAATCTAATAAAGGCTAAATTAAAACTAGAAAATTTAACTATCCACTGTAAAAGAGTAGAAGATGTAAATGATTTAAAAGTAGATTTGATTACTTCACGAGCAGTTACAAATACTTCTTTATTGGTTGATATTACACAAAATATAAAAAAAGAGAATTCTTCATATTTATTTTATAAGGGAAGTATGCTTGATAGTGAATTACAAGAAGCAAATGTAAATAATTATGAAGTACATCAAAGAAAAGATAGAAATTATCTTTATATAAGAGGATAACAACAATGTTAATGAAAGCATTAGTACTTATATTAGTTTTAATACTAGTATATATGGTATTTTTTAAAAAGTCTAGAGAAAAAGAATTAGGTAAAAATAGTACAACAAAGAAAAAAGAAAAAATTGAAGATATTATGGTTGAATGTCCTACATGTAAAACATATGTTTCTAAAAAAGAAGGTATATTAAGTAATGGACACTATTTTTGTTCTAAAGAATGTTTAACAAATAAGGGATAATAGATGATAATTCTAGGTGATGAACTAATTCCATATGAAGATGTATATAATATAAATTCAATAGAAGATATAAAATCAACAAAAGCTAATAGTTTAGTTGCATTTGATTATGATGAAAAGATATTAAAATATTGTTTTGAAAACTCTGTTAGATGCTTAGTAAAAGTAGAAAATATTAAAGAAGCTATTTACTGTAATAGTCTAAACGCTACATATACAGCTTCAGAATTCCAAATTTCTGCTTTAATTCAAAAGCTTGCTGATAATTATATGTTTGATACAAAAAATTTATGTATTATAGAAACAAATGATAGCTTTGTTGATGTAGCAAATAGTGAAATTGATGGCGCTATATACAGCTTCTTACTTGATAATAAGTGATAATTGGATAAAATCCAAAATTTAAAGAAATAGGATATTTGTGAAAGATATATTAGATATAGTAATTTTAGTAATGTTTGTGTTTATGGTAGCAATGTTTATTATAAACTTCAATAGACAGCAAATAGACAAATTTAAAGATAAAATTGAACCAAAAGATAAAGATAAAAATAACTCACTTAAGGAAAACATAGATGAATAAACCATTATTAATCGAGATTGGTGTTGAAGAATTACCAGCAATTCCATTTTTAAAAGAATTAAATAATATTGAAAAAAAATGGATGGATATATTAGAAAAAAATAGATTAGCATGTGAATTTGATTTCTTTTATACTCCAAGAAGATTAGTATTATGGCATAGAGAGTTCGCTGTAGCTCAAGAAGATTCTATTGTTGAACAATTTGGTGCTCCTGTAAAGATTGCTTACAAAGATGGAGAACCTACAGGTGCTGCATTAGGTTTTGCAAAAAAATGTGGTGTTGATGTAAGTGAACTTGAAACTAAAGATTTAGGAAAAGGTGAAGTTTTATACTTTAAACAAGAAGTTAAAGGAAGTGAAGCTAAATCTCTTTTAAATGACATGGTTAATGAATTTATTTCATCACTATCATTTGGTAAATCTATGAGATGGGGAAGTAGAAGCGATAGCTTTATTAGACCTATTAGAACTTTAACAATTATGTTAGGTGAAGAAATAGTGCAGGGTGAGTTATTTGGGGTTCAATCTTCAAATATATCTTTTGGACATAGAATGGTTTCATATGAGCCATTTTCATACTCATTTGCAGGGGATTACTTTTGTCAATTAGACAAAAATGGCGTAATCTTATATCCTGATGAAAGAAAAGATAGAATTCTTTCTCAAATGAAAGAAATTGAACAAAGAGATAATGTAAAAATTGAAATTGATCAAGAATTACTTGATGAGGTTGTTGCTATTACTGAATATCCGACAGCTCTAATTGGTAAATTTGATGAAGAATTTTTAGAATTACCTGAAGAAGTTATTGTTACTTCTATGAAAGAACATCAAAGATATTTTGCTGTTTATAAAGATGGAAAACTAACAAACAACTTTATTGTTGTATCAAATGCAAAAACAGATGACTTTGGATATATTATTTCAGGAAATGAAAAAGTATTAAGACCTAGACTTGCTGATGGTATGTTTTTCTGGAAAAATGATATTAAAAATGGACTTTGCACTGAAGGTTTAAAAAATGTTGTTTTTGTTAGTGGACTTGGAAGTGTTTATGACAAAGTGCAAAGAGAAGAAGCTCTTGCAACATATTTAGCAAAAGAGTTTGATGTTGAAAATACAGATGTTTTAAAAGCTGTATCTTTAGCAAAAGCTGACCTTATGTCTGAAATGGTTTATGAATTTACTGAACTTCAAGGACTTATGGGGTATTACTATGCAAAAATTGCTGGTGAAAATGAAAATGTTTACACAGCTATTAAAGAACAATATTTACCAGATGGTGAGGATTCTGATTTACCATCAAATAAAGTTTCAGCTATTGTTGCTTTAGCAAATAAAATTGATAGTTTAATGGGATTATTTAGTGTTGGAAAAATTCCAACAGGTTCTAAAGATCCATTTGGATTAAGAAGAGCAGCAGCAGGTATTGTAAAAATTGCAATTGAGCATAAACTTCCACTTGATTTAACAAAAATCATTGATAACAACTCTTCAAAGTATGAAGGTTTAGATAAAAAAGTATTAATGGATTTCTTTAATGAGAGATTATTTAAAATCTTTGATGTAAATCCGTCTGTGTTAAAAGCTGTATTAGGTTCAGGGGAAACAGATATTTTTGAAGTGTCTCAAAAACTATGCGCTTTAAATCCTATTGTTTTAAGTGATAATTACAAAGAATATCAAGCAACATTTAAAAGAGTTGCAAATATTATTAAAGATTTAGATTTCACAAAAGAGTTAAATGTAAATGAGTCATTATTCGAAGAAGATGCAGAAAAAGAATTATTTGTTAATTTTAATAATGTAAAATCTAAATCTTACGATAATTATGAAGAGCAATTAGATGCACTATTTGGTTTAAAATCGAGTTTAGACAACTACTTTGATAATGTATTTGTTAATCATGAAGATGAAGCAATAAAAGCTAATAGAAAAAATATCATTGGTTTAGTTTATTCTGAATTCAAAAATATTGCAGACATAGCTGAAATTTCTATATAAGGAAATATTTTGAGAATAGCATTACTAGCAACAATTTTTTTAGTTTTATTTACAGGTTGTGAAGAAAAACAAAATAAAATAAATAGATATATTCAAAATTGGACTGGTGTAAATGGAGTGTTAGAAGTTTATGCTGGAGACAAGTTAGTTAAAAGATTTATTAAAATAGATAAATTATCTACTGCTAATGCTACAGAAGATACTATTTCTAGACCTTATAGGTATGGATATGGTATACTTGATGAGAACTTAAATTTTGTTCAAGATCCAAATGAAAAGAAAGTATATTTTGAGTTTTCTGATTACTCAACTAGCTATATTTTCTTTGAAAAACCATAACAAGTTTTAAATTTTTACAAGGGAGTTATTATGAAAAAATCACTAGGTATATTTTTAATAGGACTTTTTGTTTTTACAGGTTGTTCTAATACATGGAATGGAGTAAAAAAAGACTCTAGTAATGCTTGGGAAAAAACTAAAGAAGTTAGTTCTGATGCTTATGATGCTACTAAAAAATCTATAAACAAAATGACTGAGTAAAAATACTTTTAAATATTTTTACTCAAAGGAAGAGTAATAGTGAAAATGGCTCCATTTTCACTATTTTTAACTGAAATATTTCCATTTAAATTCTCTGTTACTATTCTATAAGATATATGTAAACCTAATCCTGTACCTTGACTTTGATGTTTTGTTGTAAAGTAAGGATTAAATACTTTAGGAAGAACATCTTCCTCAATTCCTTTTGCATTGTCTTCAATAGTAATGTAAGCTAAATCATTCTCTTTTTTTAGCTCTATTTTTATCCAAGGATTATCTATATTTCTTTCTATTAAAAAATCTTTTGAATTGTTTAAAAGATTTATAATTACTTGAGAAAATTCTCCATGAATCATTTTACTTTGAACAGTATCATCTAGTTTTATATTGTTTATAATTTTAATATCATGGTTTAAATTAGATTTTAGCATATTTATAGCTTCATCAATTTCATCTTTAATAGAACTATTTTTAAGTAGTTTATCTTCATCATTTGCAATACTTTTGAAGGTATTAATAGTTGTAGATAGATATTTTGTTTTACTTATTATATTTTCCATTTTATCTTTTAAAGATACATCATCTAATATTTTCATTTCATTTTCTATAATTGTAGTACTAGCAAGTGTAGAAATTGCACTTAAAGGTTGTCTCCATTGGTGTGCAATATTAGTTATCATTTCACCCATATGAGCAATTTTTACTTGCTCGAATATTTGTAAATCTTTTAATCTATTTTTTTCTATTTCTTGAGCTATTCTTAGCTCTAATTCTTTATTTACTTTAATTAACTCTTGTGATTTTATATCTAGCATATTTTCTAAGTTTACTCTATAGCTAAATAATTGTTCTTTTTCTAGTAGAGTTGTTATTACTTTTTTCATTATTTGCAAGAATTGATCAATTTCAATTGGTGTTAGGATATATCCATCTATTCCAAGTCTAATTAAGTCTATGAAATCTTTTTCAACTGATGAAAGTGCTAATATTGTAATATGTCTACTGATTTCTCTAATTTTTGTAAGTAGTTTAATACAATCCATTTTTTCAATTTCTGTTGAAGAAATGATTAAATCATATCTATTTTCTTTAAATTTTTCAAAGGCACTCTCACCGTCATTGGCTATATCAATTTTGATAAAAAAGACTTTGAAAATACTAAGTATTTCATTTAAAGTATCATTTTTACTTGCTACAAATAGAACTCTAACTGTTTTACTAAATTCTATTAAATCGTCTAGTTCATAATCTTTCATAAGATTATTTAGATTTTCATCTTTATATTTTTCTAGTATTTGCATTTATTACTTTTCTAATTTTATTGTGAATTTTGCACCGTTTAAAGTGTTTTCAATACTTATTTTTCCATTTAAACTTTCAGTGATTATACGATAACAAATATGTAAACCTAATCCCGTACCTTTACTTTTATGTTTAGTAGTAAAATATGGTTCAAATATTTTATCTTTTATATTTTCTTTAACACCACCAGCATTATCTTCAACACTAATGAAGATATGCTTTTTATCATCAATTATATCTATTTTTATCCATGGTTTTTTGATATCATTAAAAGTTAACGCTTCTTTTGCATTGTTAATTAAATTTATTAAAACCTCTGGAAGTTCATGGCAAGTCATTTCATTATAATAATTTTTTGAAAGACATTCATTTTTTTCTATCAATTCTATTCCATGATACATAAGTGAAGGTTTAACTATATCTATAGCTTCTAAAATTTCTTTTGAAATATTGACTACTTTGTATTCTTTATTTCTATCTACAAAGCCTCTAAATGTGTCAATAACTTTAGATAAGTATTGAGTGGATTTATTGATGTTTTCCATATTTTCAATTAGTTGACTATCATCTAAAATATCCATTTTCTTTTGAAATGCAACACCAGTTGCTGTTGTAGATATTATTGATAAAGGTTGTCTCCATTGGTGAGCTATGTTATGAATCATATCTCCTAATGCAGCCATTTTAGATTGCTCGTACATTAATCTATCTTTTGTTTTATTTTGTACTATTTGTTCTTCTAATTCTTCTGTAAGTTGTTTTAATCTTTTATTTTGTTCAGATAATCTTGTGTTATCATATACATACAAGCACACGATTCTTTTTTCTTGGTCATAGGGAACAATAGTTATACTTTGCTGCATAAACTCAAAAAACTTACTTGTTACCCTTGGTTGTTTTATTTTTATTAGGGGTTTTGTATTTTCAGCATTATAAAAAGCAGTAGAGTTTAATGCTAAAGCTGTTTTAATCTTTCTTTTAAAAACATTTTCTTTGATTTCTGGAAAAAATTCTAAAATAGATTTATTAATAATGTCATTAGATTTTATACCACTTCTTGTTTCTAACCATATATTCCAAAAAAGAATATTTAAGTTCTCATCAATAAGAATTATTCCATTATCAATTGTTTCTAATAAAATATTTATATTTTCAAATTTCATTTTATTAGTACTCTTCAAGAATTTTTTGCAATTCTTCTTTTAGTTTTTTTATTGACTCATCTTTAGTTAATAAAATTAGTTCACCTTTGACATTTAGTTTATCAAATTCTAATATAGTTGAGATAATTATAACTTCATTAAAATCTTTTATTCTATTTTCATTAAAGTCTTCTAATGAGTCTATTATTTCTAATGAAGGAGCTTGAAAAGAAACTTTTGTATCTAATAATTCAGAAAACTTACCTATAGTAGCACTTGATAAAATATTTGTAATTTCTAACACTACATCACTAACTTCTTCAATATTTACATCTTCATCTTCATTTAAAATTTCTGCAAGTTTAAAAGCTGAATCTTTGTTTATTAGGAAGATATTTTCACCACTAAAATTTCCATGTATGATTTGAGATACAACAAATTGAATATCATTTGATGAATCATTGTTAATCAAGTAGTCTTTTAACTGTAAAGATTTTAATAGTTTTATTCTAGGAACTTTTAAAGTTGCAAATGAATCTAATATTTCACTAATAGATGCACTAGCTGTTCCATATGATATGTTTATTAGTTCTTGAAGACAATCTTTCTCATCTTCATTTAGTATATTTTCTAGCATTAATTTAAACCTAACTTTTCAATATATTCAATTACTTTGTTAGAATTTATTGGTTTTTTAATAAATCCAATTACACCTAGTTCTCTAGTTTTATCAACAGCACCTTTTTGAATATCAGCTGATACTGTAATAATTTTGGCATCTTTATCAATTTCTTTTATTTTTTCGACAGCTTCAAAACCATCCATAACTGGCATAGTCAAATCCATAAATACTAAATCTGGCTGTGAGCTTTTGTATTCATTTAATGCTTCAAGACCATTAGAGGCTTGTATTATTTCTGCTTTATCTGAAATAGCCTCTTTTATACTTTTTATAGTCATTTTTCTAGCTATATTTGAATCATCTACTACTAAAATTTTCATTTAATATCCAATTATGTTATTTATTAAATTATAATATAATGTCTTTTAAAAATCACTTACAATATTAGTTATCATCTATTTTTATAATTTTTTTATCTATTAAATATTATAAATAATTTTTTAAAAGCCTATAAATATGATATTATACAAATATCATAACTTTATGTTAAAATATATCAACACAAGAAGCAAGGAACTATTTTGAAGTATTTTTTACATTTAATTTTATTTATTTTACCTATTATTTTAAATGCAAATAGTGATGAAACGGAATTTATAAATAAAAACTCCATATTAATCTCATTTTCAATAATTTTAGTTTTTGCAACGATTTTTTTACTTTTTAATAATTCTTTTTATAAAACAGAAAAAATATATAGTGAAAAAGAAAAAGATAAATTTAAAATGCTTTTAAAATATGCAAGTGATGGGGTTCATATTATTGATTTTAATGGAAATTTAGTAGATTGTAGTGATTCATTTTGTAAGTCTTTAGGTTATAAATATGATGAATTATTATCACAAAATGTAACTCTTTGGGATAATTCTTTTAAATTAGAAGAAATAGAGAATATTATTGAAACAATTCTAAAAGAAGAAGAGTTAGTTTTTAGAACTATACATAAAAGAAAAGATGGAACTACATTTGATGTAGAAATCAATGCAAAATCAATGCTTATTAATAATACAACATATATCTATGCATCATCAAGAGATATTACAAGGTCTTTAAAATTAGAAAAAGAAATTCAAAAAGAAAGAGATCTTTTAAATAATTTATTTGACAATGTTGAAGCAATCGTAGCAACTATAAAACCAGATGGAACTATGAATAGGGTAAATAAGTTTACTGAAGATTTAACAGGATATACACAAGAAGAAATATCATCAAAACCTTATTTTTGGTTTGATAAGTTTATTCCTTCTACAATTAGACCTGATATTAAAAATATCATTGAATCTTTTGATAATAAGGATATGATTAGTAAAAAAGAGAATGAGTGGATTTGTAAAAATGATGAGTTAAGGTTATTTGAATGGTCAAATAAAATTATATATGAAGGTGAAAAGGCAAGTTATCTTTTAACAGTAGGAATAGATATCACTGATAGAAAAAGATTAGAAAACGAACTTGTGGAATTTAATAATAAATTAGAGAATAGAGTAATTGAAGCAACTAAAGAATTAAATCAATCATTATCAATTATTGAAGAAAATGTAATTAGTTCTAAAACTGATTTAAATGGAATAATCACTCAAGTTACTAAGAAGTTTTGTGAAGTTTCAAAGTATAGTGAAGAAGAATTGATTGGAAGAAATCATAATATTGTCAGACACGAAGATACACCAAAAGAAGTTTTTACTGAATTATGGCAACAAATAAAATCAGGTAAAACATGGCATGGAAGAATAAAAAATAAAAATAAAAAGGGTGAACCTTATTGGGTTGATTCTACTATTTCACCAATGTATGATGAAAATGGTGAGCATATCGGGTATTTTTCTTATAGAGTTGATGTGACGCAAGAAGTTAAAAATGAAGAGTTACAAAAAAAACATAATGAAGAGTTAGAGTCTAAAGTTAAAGAACAATTACAAGAGATTAGAGATAAAGATTTAAAAATGCTTGAACAAGCAAAAATGGCATCTTTAGGTGAAATGTTAACAAATATAGCTCATCAATGGAGACAACCTTTAAATTTAATCTCAGTTTGTTCTACAGGAGTAAGCTACAGTTTAGATTTTGGTGGTATTGATAAAGAAGAAATTAGATCAAATCTAAAATATATAGATGATAGTACAAAGTTTTTGACAAAAACAATTGAAACTTTTTCAAACTATTTAAATGGAGATAAAGAGTTTAAAGAAATTCCAATTGAAGAAGAAATTTCAACTTCAAAATATATTGTTGAGAGTTCTTTAAAGTCAGACAATATCAATATAATAGATGAAATAGATTACAACAATAAAAATTATGCTTATTTGGTTGAAAATGAATTATCTCAAGTATTAATTAATTTATTTAACAACGCACAATATGCTTTAGTTAATAATAATGATGTGGATAATAGATGGATTAAAATATCAAATAAAATAGATGATGAGAAATACACAATTATAGTAGAAGATAATGCGGGTGGAATTCCTGATAGTGTTATAAATAAAATATTTGAACCATATTTTACAACTAAATTTAAATCTCAAGGTACGGGTTTAGGACTTAGTATGAGTTACAGAATAATGAATGAAAGTATTAAAGGAAATATTAGTGTTAAAAATAGTGAAAATGGGGCTGTATTTTATTTAGAAATACCTTTATTTAGATAATTTTACAATTATTGATACATTTATGAACTAAATATAATTCCTAAAAAATTTATGTTAAAGTTTAAGGATTTAATAGTACTATAATGCTAAAATTATCTTATTTAAAATAAGTTACTTAACCTAGGAAGCTATGAAAAAATATATTAAGGGAATATTGTTTTTTATAATTGTTATTGTTGCTAGTAATTTTTTTGTAGAAGCTATGATAAAAACTGAAAAATCTCAACTTAAATCAAGTGAGAGAAAAAAGTTTGATAACTCTTATAAGATTATAATAGACTCATATAAAAAACAATCAGATTTAATCTTTTATAATATAATCAATAAACCTAATATCTTAAATCAATTAGAAAATATTAATGAATTAGGTGCAATTGAAAAACATAAAATCAGAAATAACTTATATAATGAATTATTACCATTATATGATTATCTAAAGTCTTTAAATTTTAGACAAATGCAAATACATTTAAAAGACAATACTAGTTTTTTAAGATTTCATAAACCAAAAATATTTGGTGATTCATTAGAAAGTGTAAGACATAGTGTTGTCTTTGTAAATCAAGTAAAAAAACCAATTTATGGTTTTGAAGAGGGTAAAATTTATAATGCATATAGATTTGTCTATCCTTTGATTTTAGAAGGGAAACATTTAGGTAGTATTGAGTTTTCAATTTCAATGAATGCTATTAAAAAAGAAATTGAAAAAAACAATAGTTTTAAGGTAGATTTTTTCATAAACAAAAAATATGTGGAAGACAAAGTTTTTGAAAATCAATTAAGTAACTACAAGCAAGACATACTTTTAAAAGATTTTCTTCATGATAAGCATATTCTATCAAATTCATTTAATTCTATAGAGCAGATTGTTCTAACACAAGATAAGAATTTAAATGAAAATTTAAAAAGTGGGAAAAAGCAAAGTTTTATTATTTCTAATGGAAATAAATATTATTTTACATATTTTTATCCAATTAATTCTATTATTGAAGGTAGTTCAATTGCATATTTATATTTTGAAGAAGAAATATCAAATTTAAATGAATTTATATCTATTGTTTATATAAGTTATGTAGTTTTTATAATATTTGTATTGTTTATTTTTTATTACATATATAAGCAGGATTTTCTAAATAGTAAACTTCAAGAATCAGAAGATAATGTTATATCTTTACATACACAATTACTTGAAAAAAATGAATTATTAAAAGAAAAATATAATCAACAAAAATCAACAATTATACATCAATCAAGACTTGCTCAAATGGGTGAAATGTTTACAATGCTAAATCATCAATGGAAACAACCTTTAAATGCACTTAGTATTAATAACAGTATGATGATGTATCTTATAGAAAATGAGCCTGAAAACAAAGAAGATATTAAAAAAGTTCATTCAAATATTACTAATTCATTGAATTATATGAATGAAACAATGAATACTTTTAGGGATTTTTATATAAAAGATACAAATAAATCATACTTTAAAGTTGTAGATGCAATTGAAGATGTTTTATCAATCATAGATAATAAGATACTAAAAGAAAATATTATTGTAGAAAAAAATATGGATAAATCTATAGAACTAAATAGCTATAAAAATCAGTTAAAACAAGTGATAATGGCTATACTTACAAATTCAATTGATGCCCTTGAAAAACAAGAAAATAAGATTATAAAAATAAGTGTAGAGAAATTAGAAAAGAAGATAAATATCAAAATATCAGATAATGGACCTGGAATTGAAAAAGATTTAGAAAAAGTTGTTTTTGAAGCATATTTTTCTACAAAAGACCAAAAAGATGGTACTGGACTTGGATTGTATATGAGTAGACTAATAGTAGAAGAGTCTTTAAATGGAAAACTTTTATACAATGGAAATGATAAGGGTGCTGTTTTTGATATAGACTTAAGTATCTAACTGACATATTTACTATATTAAATAATTTTTCTTGAGGCTATAATGATTTAAGATTATTAAAAAGAGTCAATTATGAAAAATACAATTTTTGATATATTAGAAAAAGTATCTTCTTATGAATTTATAGTATCAGAAAATATTCTTATAAAACAAAAATTAATAAGTAATATAAACAACATAACATATCATAAAGATTTAATATATATTACAAATTATTTAGATGAGAAAAAGATAAACTATTTTGTGGATGCAGATTTAAATATCATCATATCAGGATAATAAATTTTATAATAATTTTATATTTAAAAATATAATGTTAAAATCTAGCTAAAATTCAATAAAAAAGTAGCTTATGTATAAAATTTTAATATTATTTTTAACATTAATTTCAAATTTATTATCCTCTAATATTTCAACAATACAAAATTCTTTAAGCAATCATGAAAAAAGCATCTTACTTAACAAAACCTACAATATTTGTGTTAGAAGCAATCATTATCCTATTATTTATTTAAGAGATAATAAATTAGATGGTGTTGCAGGAAATATTTTTAAACTTATTAATAAACAAATTAATATAAATTATCAAATTTTAGAATTCGAAAATCACAATGAATTACATAATAGTATTTTAAACAACAAATGTGATATTTTATTACCAATAAGAAAAGATCAAACAACTTTTAAAAATATTAAAACTTCAGATAGTATTTTTACCAATTACTTTGCTATTTTGGGTAATTTAGACTCATATTATTTTGAAGATAATACTAGTATTAAAAATAAAATCTTTTATGTAAAAGATAAAGTGCAATATACGTTATTGAGAAATTATAATGAAAAACTAAATATTGTACTTGAACCTAATATAGATAAAATTATTGAAGAAGTTTTTGCAAACTCTAATGCTCATTATTTTAATTTACAAATAATACTAGAACAAATTATTAATAAATACGGTATGAATAATTTGAAAATAAATGATATTTTTGAAAATATTGATAAAGTTTATGGTTCAATAGGTGTAAACGAAAATAATGAAACTCTTTTAAAGGCTATAAATATAGCATTGAAAAATATCCCAAAAGAAATCAAAGAAGAACAATTTAATAAATACAGGTTTAATTATATTACTACACAAAAAACAGACTGGACTTATGTATGGTATTTCTTGATACTTATATTTGTAATTTTTATGTATTTTCTAATAAAAAACAATAAACTTGAAAGAGAAAAAAGAATATTACAAGAAACTATCAATAAAGAATTAAGTGCTGAGAAGAAATTAAAAGATAGACAACTAAAAGAATTAAATGAAAACTTAGAAAGAAAAGTTCAAGAACAAGTAGAAGAAATCAATAAAAATCAAGCTATATTGATACATCAAGATAGACTAGCTCAAATTGGAAGTATGGTGTCTATGATTGCCCATCAATGGAGACAACCATTGAATGCTCTAGCTATTTGGAGAAGTAATTTATTTTTGATTATGGATGAAAATAATCATAAAGATCAAAGTTATGAAATGATTAAAGAAAAAATGATTACTATAGAACAAAATCTTTCAGAAACTATAGATGATTTTGCAAATTTTTACAAAACAGAATCTGTAAAAAAAGAATTTTATATTAAAAAGTGTATTGATGATACTTTCACAATTTTAGCTCTTATATTTCAAAATAATGGAATAGATTTTACAGTTAAATTAAATAATGATATTAAACTAAATAGTTTTAAAAATGAATTACAACAAACTCTTTTAGCCATTATTACAAACTCTTTAGATGAATTATTACAAATAGAAGATATAAGCCATAATAAAACCATAATAGTTGATGTTACCAATAAAGATGAAAATATTATTATCAAAATAATTGATACAGGAAGAGGTATTTCAAAAAGTATTCAAGATAAAATTTTTGACCCTTATTTTACAACTAAAAGTCAACTAAATGGAACAGGAATAGGTTTATATATGTCTAAGATGATTGTTGAAAAAAAATTGAATGGTTTAATTGAATATAATACATCTAATAAAGGAACAGAATTTATTATAACTATTCCTAAGAATGTAGATTAAATATAAGAACACAATGTAGATTATTTATTTTTATTATGTTATTATAATTAGTAATATAACATAAAGATAATAAATGAATAAAGATAGTACATTAATTATTAGTAAAATAAGTAGAAAATTAAATCTAACTATTTATGAATCTAAAAGAAATATTTTACAAAAATACTCAGATTTTATTGTAGCTTCCTTTGAACATGTAACTTTAATTCATGATGAAGTAGAGTTATTAGAGCATATTAAAACTAATCAAATTGATTTTTTGTTTATAGAAATGAATAATGATTGTAATGCTCATAATTTTTCATTAATTAAAAGTTTGAGAGCAAATAATCCTCTGTTGAAAACCATAGCATTTACAAATAACATTAAACCAGAATTTTATGAAAAATGTTTTAAAAATAAAATTTCAGGAGTAATGGGCGATACTAATGACACTTATGATTTAAAAGAATACATTAAAAATGAATTAGAAGATTTATTATTAACAAATACACATAAATTTCAAGAAGAAAATTACAAAAAAATTGATTTAATAGATTGTTTATCTTATTTAAATAGTGATGATAAAAAAAGAAAAGTTAGTTTAATTTCTCATTATAGAGGTATACCAATAGTTAGAAGCGCTAAAATTTTAAATTTTAATGACAATGAGTTAGAAATACAAGCTGATAAAATTCAAATAAAAACATTAAATAGTACTGATCATGTAGTTGTATCTTCTATTCATTTAGGTTTAGAACTTTATTTAAAAATTTTGAATATAAACAGTGTTACAAGTACAATAAAACTTCAATATTCTAAATTTCTAAGTTCATATATTCATAGAAGAAAGAATCCTAGAGTTGAGCCTAAAGTAGGTTCAAATGCAACAGTAATTATTAGAAATAACCACAATTTAAAATTAGATATTTTAAATGTTTCGATAGATCATGTTTTATGTAAAGTCTCTGATAGGTTTTTAGATGAGTTAAAAGTTCAATCTCAAGTAGAAATCCATCTTGATTGTAAGTTTACATCACAAAGGCATAGTTTTATTATAATTAAAACAAAAGCTATAGTTAAAGATAAATTTTCAACTATTAACGGTAATAAAGTTTTATTCAAATATGATTTATCTTTTAATGATAAAAAAATCTTAGATGAATTTATCTCTAAAAGAAGCAAAGAAGTATTGCTTGAATTAAAAAATATAATAGTATCTTGATATTAATTTGTATATAAATCTATTAAATTTATAAGTTACTTTTTAGTATCGTATACTTCAACAAAGTTTTTTAAAACGTCATAAGAATTTATATTTTCTAGGTTTTTATCTTCCATAAGATTGACTTTATTTTTTAGTTTTTCAAAAGTTAAAGATACAACTTCATCCAAATTATCAGTACAATGAATTAAATCAAAATCTTCCTTTGAAATAGTACTTTCACCTAGCATACTTTTTTCAATAAATTCCATCATAGGATTCCAATATTCTGTACCTATTAAAAATATACCAATAGGATAAATTTTCTTTGTTTGAATTAAAGTTAAGGCCTCAAATAATTCATCCAATGTTCCATATCCACCTGGAAAAATTATAAATGCATGGGAATATTTTACAAGCATTACTTTCCTTGAAAAGAAGTAATCAAATTTCAAGTCTATATCTAAATATTTATTTGATTCTTGTTCAAAGGGTAGGTCAATATTTAATCCAATTGATTTTGTTTTATGATTTTCAAAAGCACCTTTATTTGCAGCTTCCATTATACCTCTACTACCACCTGTAACTACATTAAAACCATTATCAGCCATCTTAAAACCAAGTTCTTTTGCCATATCATAGTATTTGTTTTTTTCATCTAATCTTGCACTTCCAAAAAAAGTAACACAAGGTCCAATATCTTGAAGTTCATCAAAACCTTTAACAAAGTCGCTCATCACTTTAAAAATACTCCATGGTTCTCTAAAGTCTAGTTCTCTTTTTTTGTGTTGATTATGATTCATATTTTTTACCTTAAAATTTATAAATTTATTAATATTTTATCTAAGTTCAAATGATAAGTACAATAATTTTAGCAACATTATCTTAGACATTTGAATAATAGCATAAATACGTATTTTTAACTTTTTTATTTTTAGCAAAAAATCATAATTATTTTTTTATTATTAAATTGAATATTAAAAATTTTATATATTAAATTATAATAGATTAATAAAAATATTGATAACCTTATTTAATTTTAGAGTGTCTAACTATCTTGAAATAGCACTTTAAAATGTATAAATATAATAAATTAGTGTCATAATATATTAATTTATATAAAAATAATTAAATTAAGTTAATGTTAATAAATAATAATTATAAAATTTTATTAAAAGGCAATAAATGAACAAAAAGTTTTTTACATTAACTGTATTATCAACAATAGTAGCAACTAATTTATTTTCAGCAAATATAGAAGAAATTAGTTTTTACAATGAAGTAAAAAAATATAAAAAAGAAGTTTTAACAAAAGATAAAAGATATGTGTCAGCATTAGTTGCATTAGATGATTTAAAAAATAATGATAAAGCTATATTATTAGATTTTAGAGATCAAAATGAAAAAAATGCAGCTAAAATACCAAATGCATTTGAGGTAAGAGCTCACCATTTTACTAAAGATTTAGATGATGTTATAAAAACAAAAAATTTAAAAGAGTTAGAGACTATATATATGGTTTGTAGAACAGCATCAAGAGCAACATATCAAACTATGGCTTGGGATAACTTAGTAAAAGAAATAAAAAAAACAAAACCTGATTTTAATGTAGAAATGAAAATTATAAGTCTTGTAGATTATGCTAAATCATGTAATCCACTATTTAGTTTTGATGATAATGTTAAAGGTTCATATTTACATGCTAAAAATGTAAATCTTAAGCTATCTTCAGATGGTAAATATTACATGAATACATGTAAGAATGTAGAATTCTTTGATTAGAATTTTATCATTGTAGGTCTTTAAAAAGACCTGCAAATCTTAATCTTTACTTACTTTTCAATCTCTAATAAATTTCCCAAGTTCAAATCTTAAATGCATTGTTTCAGATAATTAATTTTTAATTATTGTATATAAAAAGTTGTATAATTTTAGATTTTTTATTTTAAAAGTACCATTTTATGAGGTTTTATAGTGGTGTCAAGAGAGAGACTTGAACTCTCGACCTCCGGCTTATGAGACCAGCGCTCTAGCCAGCTGAGCTACCTTGAC
>CAKZOX010000215.1 GCA_937138295.1 uncultured Campylobacteraceae bacterium | reverse complement strand
GCAGGAGATAAATCATCTGTATTTGTTTCACCAGGAATTTTGTAAACAGTTAATTTAATTTCTTCTTCTAAAGCTGGTTTATTAGTAAACCACTCAGCGTTAGCCCATGATTCAATTACTTCTTTTGCTCTTGCATTTCCAGCATCCATTAAATCTTTAACGTCATTGAATGCATCATATACTAAGATTGTGTTTTTTAATTGAGTAGCAGCTAAATCAGCAACTTCTTCAACTTTTAATGCGTCGATTAATGGAGTAACATTAAATCCACCCATCATAGTTCCTAAGATTTCAACAGCTTCAGCTTTTGAAATAACAGAACAATTAATGTTCCCTTGAACTACATCATTTAAAAATGCAGCTTTAACGTATGCAGCATCATCAACACCTGGGTTGATTTTGTTTTTGAATAAATCTAAACAGTAATCTGCTTCTTCAACAGTATCTGCTTTTAGTAATTCTACTAACTCAGCAGTTTGCTCAGCAGTTAAAGCTAATGGAGGTAATCCACCTTCATTAAGTCTTTCTTCAGTATGTGCTTTGTAATCAGCTATTAAACTCATATAGTATCTCCTATCTAATTTTGAAAAGTTAATCGATTATATCATAATAAGAAATAAAATACTTGTACAATTATTGTAATTAAAGCCCAAGTTTAATATTATGTAAATAAAAGTTACACTATTGCTACTATTACTCCTAAAACTTATATTATAATGCTATTTACGATAAAATTTATATATGTTTTAAGATATATTTGATGTTCATTTTTGTTGCATAAATGAATAAGTAGTGTACAATTATTGTACATAAAAGGATTATTTTGAATTTAGAAAAATTAAAAGAGCTTGAAAAAAAGATATATAATGAAATTCCTATGACTAGACTCATGGAACTAAAATTAGTAAATATTGATGATAAATATTTTAAAACATCTGCACCTTTAGATATAAATGTAAATGATAAAGGAAGTGCTTTTGGAGGTAGTTTAAGTTCTATAGCCATAATATCATCATGGTGTTTATCAAAGCTTATTAGTGATGAGTTAGGTTTTGAAAATGTAGATATATTAGTTATAAAAAATCATAGTAGTTTTAAAAAGCAAGTTACAAATGATATTGTATGTTTATGCACAATTCCTACACAAAAAGAAATTAATATTTTAAAAGAAAAACTTAAAACTAAAGAAAGTGCTTCTCTAAAAATTCATGCCAAAATTGTTCAGGATGATGAAACTTGTATGGATTATGAAGGAATATATGTAATAAAAAAAAGGTAGTCATTATGAAAATATTGTACATTCTATTTTTTATATCTTCATTTTTAAGTGCAAAAACTTATGAAGGAACTTATAAAATTAGCTATGGAATTTTTGGAGAATTAGGAGAAGCAAAAACTACCCTAACAATAGATAATAATATATACACTATTGATATACTTGCAAAAGCTACAGGTTTTGCAAAGTTTTTGAGTAATGGAAAAGTTGAACGATATTTTAGTAAAGGTAAAATTATTAATAATGAGTTTTACTCAAATGAATTTATAACAAAAAAATCTAACAATACAAAAGAAAAAACAAAGCTTTATACTTTTGATTATGATAAAAAAACTATTTACTTAAATTCCATTAGTAAGAAATTACAAACAACTTATTCTAATAACTTTGAAGAAAGTAACTCCAAATGGATAACAAGTAAATCAAACAGTGAAAATAGCTTTTTTACAACAAATGATATTTTGTCACTATTTTTTAATGTAACTAAATCAATAAAAACCTTAGATAGAAATATTAAATATGAATATAAAACATTAGGTGCAAAAGCTGAAAATGGAAAAATCAATTTTCACTTTCCTAATGTTAAAGAAAAAAACTCTTTAGATAGTTTTTTTAAAAATAAAAATGATAAATTAATAGTAACACTTAATCAACCAATTTTTTCTAGTAAAAATGGCGAACTCATGATATCTGTAAACAATGATGGTTTTTGTAATAAAGCTATTTTAAAGGATGTACTTATGTTTGGCGATATTACAGGAGAATTGGTTGATTTTAGAACAAGGAATTAATATATGAAAAAATACATTTTGCTTTTAATGGTGGCCTTAATTTTTGTTTCATGTACATCAAAAACACCATATACAAACAGATCTCAAATGATATTAATGTCTGAAAGTGAAGAATTATCTTTAGGAGAAAAAAGTTATAACCAAGCCTTAGAGCAATTAGAAGTTATAAAAAATACCTATAATGCAAACCGAGTTAAACAAATTGGAGAAAGAATTGCAGCTGTTTCAGATAAGAAAGATTATGAATGGGAATTTAGTTTAGTAAAAAATGATGCGGCAAATGCTTTTTGTTTACCTGGTGGAAAAGTTGTTGTTTTTACAGGAATATTAAAATACGCTAAAAATGATGACCAGTTAGCAACAGTAATCTCACATGAAATTGCTCATGCGTTAGCAAGACATGGAGCTGAAAGAGTTAGTATGTCTAAAGTTAAATCAGGAATTGGAACAATAGGAAATATTGTTTTAACTGGAATTGGTTCACCTTATTCAAATGTTTTTAATCAAGCTTACGGAATTACAACTCAGTTTGGTGTGATGTTACCTTATGGAAGAATGCACGAACACGAAGCTGATGAAATTGGAATAATACTTATGAAAAAAGCAGGTTATAATATTAGTGAAGCATTAAATTTTTGGTCAAATATGAGTCAAAATAGTAAAGGAAACGTTGAATTCTTTTCTACTCACCCTAGCAGTGAAAACAGAATTACTCATATAAAAGAAATTATTACAAGAATAGAAGGATAAATCCATTTCTATTCTTATTCTATTCTTTTGATTTAGACTAGTTTATTAAGCAATATTAGTGAAAACTGCTTGAACATCGTCATCATCTTCAAGCTTTTCTAATAGCTTTCCAATTTCATCTTGTTGTTCTTCACTAAATTCTTGTGGATTATTTGAAATTCTTTTTAACTCAGCTTTAGTTAATTCAATTCCTAATTCTTCAAACTTATTATTCATATTACCAAATTCTGTATATTCAGCAATTGCAATACATACACCCTCTTCTTCTTCAAGCTCTTCAAGGCCTGCATCAATTAGTTCTAATTCTAATTCTTCTAATTCCATATCAGGCTTGTTAAATTCAAAAATAGCTTTTCTATCAAACATAAACTCTAAAGATCCAGTTGGTACTAATTGACCACCGTTTTTGTTAAAATGCATTTTTACATTTGCAACTGTTCTTGTGTTGTTATCTGTAGCACACTCAACAAATACTAAAACCCCATGAGGACCTTTACCTTCAAAGTTAACATCAACATAATTAGCTGAGTCTTTACCCGTAGCTCTTTTAATAGCTGCTTCAATATTCGCTTTTGGTAAGTTTTGAGCTTTTGCATTTAATATCGCAGTTCTTAAAGCAGAATTTGACTCAGGATCTCCTCCACCATCTTTTGCTGCAATCTCGATAGCTTTTGCTAGTTTAGGGAACACTCTTGACATTGCTCCCCATCTTTTCATCTTAGCTGCTTTTCTATATTCAAAGGCTCTACCCATTATCTCTCCAATTATAAATAATTAAATTTTTGTGGATTATAACAAGTTTGCTATAAAGATAAGTTTTAAACAAAATAATCTATTTAAACATTTTTTACACAATAATTAAATATAATACTTTTAAAATTATAAATTGGATTGAACTTGATTAGAAAATTACTATTAACTTTTATATTTACTATCAGCTTAGGTACTGCAAATTCAGATTTTGCAAATGATGACATGATGATAAGTGACAGTTTTATGAATGAATTTGATGATTCAAGTAACTACAATGGCAAAACTGATTTTGATCCATTATCTGGTTACAATAGATTTATGACAAATGTAAATGATAAAGCTTATACATATGTGTTACAACCTGTAGCAAATGGATATAGAACTGTTACTCCTGAATTTTTTAGAGATGGATTAGGAAATGTTTTAGATAATTTACTTTTTCCAATAAGATTTACAAATAACTTACTTCAGTTAAAATTTGAAAACTCAGCAATTGAGTTATCTAGGTTTTTAATAAATTCTACTATTGGAGTAGCTGGAATATTTGATGTTGCAGATTCACAATTTGGATTAAAAGAAAAGAAAGAAGACTTAGGTCAAACATTAGGTCACTATGGAGTTGGAGAAGGATTTCATATAGTTTTACCATTACTAGGGCCATCAAATGTTAGAGATTTAATAGGTTTAAGCGTAGATACTTTAGCAAATCCTTTAAATATGTATTATGATGATAAATTAAAATATAAAATTCCAGATACTAGTTCACAAGAGTTAATGTACACAGGAATTAAAGTTGTTAGTGATTCACCAAAACAAATGGATCAGTATCAAGCTGTAAAAGCTGGAACAATTGACCTTTATCCAGTAATTAAAGAGTACTATAATATGAAAAGAGAAAAGGAAATAAATGAATAATAAATTTTTCAAAAAACTATTAATAGCATTTTTATTTTTAGCTACATCACTATTTGCTTTAGAAAAGGATTCTATTAAGTCAGAAATGGCTTTAAAAATGAATTTGGTTTTAAATATTCTAGATAATAAGGAATTTAATTTAGAACAAAAAAACAATGAAATCATAAAAGTTATGGATGAAGTTTTTGATTACACAATTATGTCTAAAATAGCTCTTGGTAAAAATTTAAAGCAACTAAAAAGTAAAGAGCAATTTGATGATTTTAAAAATGCTTTTGAAACATCATTAAAAAAATCATATTCAGATAAACTACATTTATATGATAATCAAAAATTAGAAATTGTTGATTTAATACCATACAAAAATACTAGATTACAATTACAAACAAAAGTTATCGGTGATAATGAAGTTTATAATATAAACTACAACTTTTATGAAGATAAAAAAACTTCACAATGGTATATTTATGATGTTGAATTAATTGGTGTAAGTATCTTACAAACTTATAGAAAACAGTTTGATGGTGTATTAGCAAACAACGATATTAACTATTTAATTACAGAATTAAAAAAGTAGTTATCTAATATATGATAAAAAAAATTTATGACTTTATTTTAAAGTTCCCTAAATCAGTATTAGTAGTTTTTACAACTATTTTACTTATTTTGGGTTCTTATTCAACTCAACTTGAGATTGATGCTTCTTCAGAAACTTTACTTATGGATGATGACAAAGATTTAAAATTCTCTAGAGAAGTATCAAAAAGATATGCTTCTAGTGAATTCTTACTTTTAACATTCCAACCAAAAAATGGAAATCTTTTATCAAATGAGTCCCTTGACACAATTGAAAATATTTCAAAAGACTTACTAAAACTAGATAGTGTTGTTTCAATAAAATCTATTTTAAATGTACCCTTACTTGAATCACCTGTTAAGCCTATTAGTGAATTAATAGATGGGATTAAAACACTTGAGACTAGAGACTTTGATGAAAAACTTGTAAAAAAAGAATTTACAACTTCATCTTTATATAAGAATAATCTTGTTAGTGAAGACTTTAAAACTACAGCTATTATTTTAGATTTGAAAGATGATATAGTTTATAGAACTCTTTTAGATAAAAGAAATGAATTACTTAAGAAAAAAAGAGAAAGTACTCTTACACAAGAAGAAGACCTACTTCTAAAAAAAGTTATAGTTGAGTTTAAAAAACATAGAGATGAAACTAGAATATATACAGATAAACAAATAAAAGAAATTAGAACTATAGTTGCAAAATACCAAGATAAAGCAAATATATTCCTTGGTGGGGTAAATATGATTGCAAATGATGTTGTAAATTTTGTAAAAAATGACTTACTAATTTATGGTACATCTTTAGCTTTTATAATTATCTTTTTACTTTGGTTTATTTTTAGAAATATTCATTGGATAGCAATTCCTGTAGCAATTTGCTTCTTATCTGTAATTTCAACAGCTGGTATTTTAGGATTATTTAACCTTGAAGTTACAGTAATATCTTCAAACTTTATTTCTTTACAGTTAATTATCACTATATCTATTGTAATGCATTTAATTGTTAGATATAGAGAATTAAATAAAAGATTTAAAAATGCATCACAGTACAAACTTGTAATTAATACAATGCTATCAAAATTAAATCCATCATTTTTCGCAATCATTACAACAATAACAGGATTTTTCTCTTTAGTTTTATCTCACATTCAACCTGTAAAAAACTTAGGTCTTATGATGAGTGCTGGAGTTGGTATTTCTTTATTTATAGCCTTTATAATTTTTCCTTTGATTTTAATATTAATGAAGAAAAAAGAAGAAAAGAAAAAAGAAAATGAATCTAGTTTTTCTTTAATTGACAATAGTATTAAAATTATTCAAAACAGAGGTTTTTTAATAGTTACATCTAGTATAGTTGTAGTTATTTTTGCATTAACAGGAGCTACAAAACTAATTGTTGAAAATAGTTTTATTAACTATTTTAAAAAATCTACTGAAATATATAAAGGTATGGAAGTAATAGATCAAAATCTAGGAGGAACAACTCCTTTAGATATTGTAATAAAATTTAAAAAACCAGTTGAAGAAGAAACAAATGAAGAGCCTAGTTTCTTAGATGATTTTTTAGATGAATTTGCAAGTGATGAAAATGATCCTAAATATTGGTTTAGTCAAGATAAACTAGACACTATAAATAAAATACATGACTATTTAAATTCACTTGAAGAAATTGGTACTGTTCAATCTTTATCAACTTTATTAAAGATTGGAAAAAGATTAAATGATGGAGAAGAGTTAGATGGATTAATGCTAGCTTTACTTTATGAAAAACTTCCAAACGAATATAAAAACTTGATTATTTCACCATATGTAAGCATAGAAAATAATGAAGCTAGAATTTCAACTAGAATAATAGATTCTAATCCAGATTTAAGAAGAGATGAATTAATTAAAAAAATAAATACTGATATTAATAATATGATAAATCCTGATACAACGGAAGTTAGATTATCAAATTTAATGATTATGTATAATAATATGCTTCAATCACTTTTTGATTCTCAAATTTCAACTTTAGGTTTCGTTTTAAGTTTATTATTTGTGATGTTCTTAATATTATTTAGATCAATAAAAGTTGCAATTATTGCAATTATTGCAAATATCATTCCTATTTCTATTTTATTTGGAATAATGGGTTGGCTAAATATTCCATTGGATATTATGACTATAACAATTGCAGCTATTTCTATTGGTATTGGTGTTGATGATACAATTCACTATATTCATAGATACAAAGAAGAATTTAAACATGACCATAACTATGTAAATGCAATGATAAGAGCACATAAATCTATTGGATATGCTATGTATTATACATCAGTAGTAATAATGGTTGGTTTTTCAATTTTAGTATTATCTAACCTTATTCCAACTATTTATTTTGGATTATTAACAGTTGTTGTTATGATGAGTTTATTAGCATCAGCTCTTTTATTATTACCAAGATTAATGATAATGTTCAGACCATATGAAAGTTTAAGAAAATGAAAATAGCTATATACTGTGGTTCATCATTTGGAAAAGATGATTCTTTTAAAAATGAAGCTATAAATATAGTTTCATTTTTAAAGTCAAAAAATGACTCTATTGTTTATGGTGGATCTGAATCAGGAATAATGGGTGTAATTTCAAATCATGCATTAAGTTTAGATATGGAAGTTATAGGTGTTATTACAAATAAACTTGCAAGTTTAGAGAGAGAAAATAAACATCTTCACAATATAATAAAAGTTGAAACCATAAGAGAAAGAAAAGAAATAATGCTTTTGAAAAGTGATGCTTTCTTAGTACTTCCTGGAGGACTTGGAACTTTAGATGAAATATTTGAAGTCTTAACTTTAATTCAAGTTGGCGATATAAATAAACCTTGTGCATTTTTCAATCTGAATGGTTATTATGATAAATTAAAAGAGTTTTTATACTCTTGTGTTGAAAATGGATTTATTCAAAAAAGATTTGTAGATATGATTCTTTTTGATGACCAAATTTCAAATATACACTCTCATTTTACAAACTACAAAAAAGTAAAAGCAAAATGGGATTAAAATAGGATAAATTCTATCCTATTTACTTCTTGTTAACTTTTTATTTATTCAATGTTAATTGCCATAGTTTATAATTGAAGTATGAATTAAGTAAATACTTAATCATCCGAAAAAAATTTTAATTTATCTCTCCCACAAATTAATACAAAACACAAGTCACAAAAAAAGGGGTTTCTCCTTTCCCCCTTTTTAATCAAGCTATTAATTTTATTCTATTACAATCAAAAAAAATTTAGGCTATACAATGAAAAAATATTTACTTTTTGATAATGATGGAGTTCTAGTTGAAACTGAAGAATATTACTATAAAGCCAGTAAGAGAGCTTTAAAAGAGTTTTTTGATGTTGATGTAGGATTTGAGCAATATATGAAATTAATGACTGATGGCAAAGGTGTATGGCTAGCTGCACCAAATGCAACTAAAGAAGAAATCATAACAGCAAGAACACAAAGAGACATCTACTATCAAGAGTATTTAAAAACAGAAGATTTAGCCATAACAGGAATTCATGAAATTCTAAAAGATTTGAGTAAAGATTGTAAAATGGGAATAGTTACAACATCAAGAAGAGTAGATTTTGAAATAATTCATAAAAATAGAGGTATCACAGACTTTATGGATTTTGTTTTATGTGTTGAAGATTACCCAAGGGCGAAACCCTACCCTGATCCATATTTAAAAGGTCTCGAGCTTTTTAATGCTAAAAAAGATGAAGCCTTAGTAATTGAAGATTCACAAAGAGGATTAATGTCTGCAAATAATGCAAATATAGATTGTGCCATTGTTCATAATGAATTCACAAAAACTCAAGATTTTTCAACGGCACAATTTAAGATAGATAAATTATCTGATTTAAGAAGTATTCTA
>CAKZOX010000214.1 GCA_937138295.1 uncultured Campylobacteraceae bacterium | reverse complement strand
GGAATTATTCATAATTTAAGGGTAGGAACTGCTCAAATACAAGAAGAATTACAAGAAATTTTTAAAGATAAAGTAATCAAAAGATTTGATAGGGATGTCGTTAGAACTGATAAGCAGTTAAAAGACATTTTAAATGATTTTAATAAAGATAAAATAGATATTTTAGTTGGAACTCAAATGCTTTCTAAAGGACACGATTATCATAATGTTAAATTAGCTGTAGTTCTTGGAATAGATTCTGTACTAAACATGAATTCATACAAATCAAGGGAAAAAGCACTATCTTTACTTATTCAAATATCAGGTAGAAGTGGAAGAAAAGATGATGGTGAAGTTATAGTTCAGACAAAAAACCAAGAGTTCTTTTCACATTATTTACTTCAAAGTGATTATAAAGAATTTTTAGAAGGTGAAGTTGAATTTAGAACAGATTTATATCCTCCTTCAATTAAGATGGCAAGAATAATTTTTGCCCATACAAATGGTCTAAAAGTTAAAGAAGAACTAGATAAATATGTATCTATTTTAAAACAAAAAGAAAATATAGAAGTAATAGGCTTTGGACAAAGTCCTATTTTTAAAATGGCAAATAAATTTAGATATGAAATTTTACTTCGATCTTCCAATATTAAAGCACTTTTACAAGCATTACATAGTGTAGATTCTACAATGGCTTCTATAGATATGGATACTATTTTCTAGGCTTAAAGATTTATTAGTTTTAGTTATAGTATAATGCCCAAAATTTTTAGGAGAACTTATGGCTTATACAAAAGATGAATTTAAAAAATTAGTAGAAGATATTCAATCACAATCATGGTACAGAAATCCAATTGGATTTGGTATCGCAAAAATAGATAGAGGGCAATTAAACCCTGAAAAAGTTTTACAAGCAAACTACCCATTAATTAACTGGGAAGAAAACTACGGAAGTGCAGCTATTTTATTAAATGCTTTAAAAACAGCTGGTGAAGATGTAGATACTTCAAAATCTGAATTAGTATGTAAACTTTCTGATACATTTTTAACAGAATGTATTGAAGCATTTAGACCTTATATCCCAGAAGCAAAAGGTGAAGATCACAAAAATGTTCAAGTTATTTCAACTTTAGCATCTTTACCAATTGATTCAGGACTTACAGCTGATGATTACAGAGTAGTATTTATTTTTGAAGATGAAGCTCCATTAAGTGCTGAAACAGTATATTTAAAATTATATGCTTTATCAACTGGAAAAGCACCTTTAAGAAGCTTAAATCTAAATGGTGCATTTGGTCAATTACAAAACTGCGCATGGGTTGGAAATCAACCAATTGAATTAGACTGGTTAAGAGCAAATGAAATTGCATTAAAATTATCTGGTAAATATCCATCAATTACTAAAGTTGATAAATTCCCACAATTCTTAGATCACGTAATTCCTGCTGATAACACAAGAATTTTAGATACAAACAAAGTTAGAATGGGAGCTCAATTAGCTGCTGGAACTACTGTTATGCCTGGTGCTGCATATATTAACTTTAATGCAGGAACTGAAGGTGCTGTAATGGTTGAAGGTAGAATTTCATCAAGTGCAAAAGTTGGAAAAGGTTCTGATGTTGGTGGTGGTGCTTCTATTCTTGGAGTATTAAGTGGAACTGATGGTGTTCCTGTTACTATTGGAGATAATACATTATTAGGTGCAAATTCTTGTACTGGTACTTCAATTGCTGATTCTTGTATTTTAGATGCTGGTGTAACTATCTTACCAGGAACTAAAATTACATTATCTGAAAAAGCTGTTGAGGCATTAAAAGAAATTAATCCAGGCGCTGAAATTTCAACTTCTATGAAAGGTTCTGATTTCCAAAACATCAATGGAGTACACTTTAGAGTAAACTCAGTAACTGGACAAACTGTTGCTATGAGATCAACTAGAGAAGTTAAATTAAACGCTGACTTACACTAATTTTAAACTTATATAAACTATTAAAAATGGCAATTATTGCCATTTTTAAAAATCCCTACAAAAAAGATTTTTTATGATTGAACTTATTAATATATCAAAAGGTTATCCTACAAGCCAACTTTACAGTGATTTAAGTCTAAGACTAAACCCTGGAAACAAAATAGGATTGGTTGGAAGAAACGGAACTGGTAAATCTACATTATTTAAACTAATTTTAGGTGAAGAATCTGCTGATTCAGGTGAAATTGCAATTCCAAAAGGTTATAAAATTGGAGCTTTAAAACAGTATTTTGATTTTACCGAAAAAACATTGATTGATGAAACAGCACTTGCTTTAAGTGAAGAAGATAAATATAATATTTACAAAGCTGAAAAGATTTTATTTGGATTAGGATTTAGTGAAGCAGATTTACAAAAAGAGCCTAAGTCTTTTTCAGGTGGTTATCAAATTAGAATTAACCTTGCAAAACTACTTTTAACAGAACCAAATATGCTTTTACTTGATGAGCCTACTAATTACCTTGATATTTTGTCAATTAGATGGTTAAAGGCTTTTTTAAAATCATTTCAAGGTGAAGTAATACTTATTACCCATGATAGAGAATTTATGGATAGTGTTTGTACTCATACTTTAGGAATTATTAGAAGAAATGCATTTTTAATTCAAGGTGGAACTCAAAAGTTTCATGAGCAATTAGCTGCAAATGAAGAACACCATGAAAAACAAAAAATTGCTCAAGATAAAAAGATTAAAGATTTAGAAGAATTTATCGCTAAAAATAAAGCTAGAGCAGCAACTGCAACATTGGCTCAATCAAAAGTTAAAATCTTAGAGAAAATGGAAATACTTGATGATATTCAATATGATGCTAATTTAGAGTTTGATTTTAATTATAAAGATAGTGCTGCTAAATTTTTACTTGAAGTAAAAGATGTAAGTTTTGGTTATGATAAAAATAATATTCTATTTAAAGATATTACTTTTGCTTTACCAAAGGGTGAAACATTAGGAATAATTGGTAAGAATGGTAAAGGTAAATCTACTTTGTTAAATGTTTTAGCAGGGGAATTAAAACAATTAACAGGAACAGTTGATTTTCATCCAAGTTGTGAATTTGGTCACTTTGGTCAAACTAATATTTCTCATTTAAATCAAGATAACACTATTTTAGAAGAGATACATTCAGTTAATAATAAATTACCAGAACCTTTTATTAGAAATATCTGTGGAATTATGATGTTTAGTGGTGATAATGCTAAAAAGAAAATTTCACTTTTATCAGGTGGAGAAAAAAGTAGGGTGATGTTAGGAAAAATTATTGCTCAAGATGTAAATCTATTATTCCTTGATGAACCTACAAACCACTTAGATATTGATTCAATTAAAGCATTGACAAATGCTATTAAAGCTTTTGCAGGTTCTTGTATTATTGTAACTCACTCAGAGGAGTTATTAAGAGAAGTTTGTGATAGATTAATTGTATTTAGAAATGATGAAGCTGACTACTTCAATGGAACTTATGATGAATTCTTAGAAAAAATTGGTTGGGATGATGAAACAGCTGAAGATAATAAAAAAGAAAAGCCAAAAAGTGATAAGCCAAAATTAAATAAAAAAGAAATCAAAAAAATCAGAGCAGGAATTGTATCTGAAAAGAGTAAAGCAACATCTCCAATAAAAAAGGAAATTGCTCAATTAGAAGTTGGATTAGATACTTTAACTGGTCAAGACAAAGCTAAATTAGAATCTAAAATATTAGATTTACAAGTTAAGCTTGAAGAACTAAATGAAGAGTTTCAAGCTAAATTAGATGAAGTAGGTTAATTCCTACTCATCAATTAGAAGTTTAAGACTTTTAGCATTAAATAGTTTTAAATCATCACTTTTTAATGATTTTAATTCATTTGAAAAACCATTTTTAGCAAATAAAACATAAATATCTACATTTAAGTTTATCTTATCACAATCATCTTTTAATTTATTTAATTCATTTTTCTTGATTTTTGTATTGTTGTATTTACAATTTGAAGCAATAATTTTACCTGATTTTGTTTTAGCTATTAAATCTATTTCAATATCATTATCCCAATATTTTCCAACTTTTTGAATATCATCATTCTTGTAATATGCAATTATATATTCTAAGCATAGTTCCTCAAAAGTATGTTTTACAAACTCATCTTTATTGTTTTCATATAATGCATCAAACTCTTCATAATTTCCATCTTTTATACCTTTATAAATAGGAGACACAAAAGCAAACCAAAATCTAAAAAATGGAGTAGCAAATAAAATCTTTTTGGCAACACTTGAATCATTTCTTTGATTAGTTAAATAATGCATAGAAGATTCAAGTTCAATAATACCTTCTTCACAAAGTTTATCAACACATTTCATACCTTCTTCAAAACTTACAAAAGCTTTTTTAAATGAAGAGTTTGTTCTTCTATCACCAATTGCAGCACCTGATAAAATAGCATGATTTACTTTATAGCCATTTGTATATGTGTTGATTTCATCTTTTAATTCAAAGTATTGGTTTAAAATACTCTCTTTAATTAATTGTTTTAATGGTTTTTCCATATTTAATGTAACATCTAGTCCACCAAATACACTGAAGTATTCAACAGCTTGTTCCATATTTTTTGGTTTGTTTTT
Organism: uncultured Campylobacteraceae bacterium; assembly: GCA_937138295.1. Lineage (GTDB taxonomy): Bacteria > Campylobacterota > Campylobacteria > Campylobacterales > Arcobacteraceae > JALRJW01. The sequence continues at coordinate 4,371 of CAKZOX010000214.1, read as the reverse complement.
TTTGCAAAATGAACTAAATTGTTCTTGCAAAGTTTTATCATATAAGATTATAACTTATCCTTTTTTGTTTCTATTTTTAAAATGGTATAGCAGTATCTAAAACATCGCCTGTACCTGAAATTGTATCTCCTACAATATCTGGTGCAACTGTATTTACAACAGCTCCTGTAACTCTAAACGGTAATGCAACTACATCACCTACAATGCAGCCTTGGAAAAATAATGCAGTTAAAACTGCTAAGATTATGTATTTTATTTTCATATTTAACTTCTTTAATTGATTATATTCTAAAAAGATCTTTTGGATTGATATGGTAAGAATTTTTTGTTGCTTGGAACATTAAACTATCGTTTACTCTTCCTACAACATAACCTTTTTTAATCCATTTCCCAACCCTTAATGTTGGAGCAATTTCATCTAAGTGAGAATAAATAGTATGTAAGCCATTTCTATGTTGAACTATTACTACATTTTCTAGCATACCAGCATTTTTCTTAGCATATACAATTTTACCATTTAATATACTAACAACCTTTGCTTTTGGTCTTTTTGTTTTAAGTACAATTGATTCATTAAAAAGCTTAATTTTATAAACAGGATCATAATAAGTTCCAAACTTTTTTACTACCTCAAAGTTTTTTAATGGAGCAATTGTTTTTCCACCTTTATATCTGGTTATTTTAATCCCAGAAGTAGATGAACCAATTTTTCTAACATTGTCTAGGTCCACATTATTTGCATAAGATTCATTAACTTCTTGAGCTGAAACAACTGTAGGCGTATTAGAAGTTTTTTTATTAGCTTGAGCTTTTTTCTGCGCAAGTTGTTTTTTTTCAAATCTTAGTTTTGCAAGTTTTTCTTGTCTTTGTCTTTCTTTTTGAATCTCTTTTTTCTTTAAGATATTTAATTGAGCTAAAAGATCTTTTAATGATTCTTGTTGTTGAACTACTTTTTTTAATTCTTGTTGATAAACTCTATGTTGTATTTCTAAGTTTTCTAAAGAAGAAGAGTGTTTTTGTTTTAATTTATTTAATGTCTTTTTTGTTTTTTCTCTATCTTTAATATATTCACTAATCTTGCTAATTGTTTGTTTATTTTTTGCAGCACTTGATGTGATTTGTTCATAATTACTATCTAATTTTACAATCTCATCTTTTGAATTTTCTGATAAAATAGTATAAATTTCTTTATCTATCATCTCTTTTACATTAATTTTAGATGCAAGGTTTAAAGCAATTGAACTTGTGAAATCTTGAACAATTGTATCAACAATTTGAGATTCATTGTGTGATTTTTTCTTTTTTAAAAATGTTGATTTTTCTTTTAAATTTTCTAGTTTAGATTGTGAATCTTCTAAAAGCTTTTCATGTTTTTTAATATCTTCATCAATTAATGAAATGTTTTTTTCAAGTTTTTGTAAGTCTCTATTTTGAGTTTCAATTTTTTTTGCAAGTTCTTTTATTTTCAACTTAGTTTTATTTTGAATAGAACTAGTTTTATTAAGCTTTTTTTTCTGACTATTAATTTTATTGTCAATTGAATTTGAGAATAATAATGAAAAGCTAATAACTGTTGTTAATAAAATTCTTTTAATCATTGTCTATCTTATATTTAAATAATACTCCAAATATTGTACAAACCGAAATTAAAAATGACAATAAAAACATTTTTATTGTATCAAAAATAAAATCAATTTCAACAACTAATATATCCTGTAATTCAACAGGAAATAACACACCCAAGTTATTAATTGTATAATAATAAAAAGCAGATACTACAACAAATGCAGTAAACGAACTTAATATCGCATAATTAATAATTGAAGAAGCACTATATATAATAGATGCCCCATGTAACCTTAAAATGGTAATTCTAGTTCTATGTTCATGGAACCAAAGTTTGATTTGTTTTGCAATAATAATTATAGCGAAAATTGTTATAATAAAGAACAATATAAATGAAATAGAGTTTAATAATAACAATAATAAGTAAATTTGATTATGATCTTTAGAGAAAATCTCAATATTTCTAATATTTCTATTCTTTTTTAATTCATTGTTTATTACATCAAGTTCAGAACTTGTTGGAAATTCTTCAAGATAAATTTGATAAAAATAAGGTAGTTTTCTTTCTAATAAATCAATAGAAGTTTTTGATAAATTACTTTTAATAGAGTTGATTATTTTTTCTTTCTCTAAAGCTTCAACTCTATCCACATCAATATTTGCTATTGAACTAAAGTTATTTTTATCAATAGGAGTATTTGTAACAATTACAATTGAATAATCATTTGCAATTTTATCTTTGTATCCATTTACAACATTTGTTATCAAAAGATAAATGGAAAAAGTTATTAACATCGATAATAGTGGAATTAAAAATGCAAGAAAATTTTTAAGAGACTTCATATATTATCCCATCTTCAATAGAAAATTGTCTAAATTTAATTCCTAAATTTTTTGGTACTCTATGTGTTACAACAACTATTGTTATTCCTAATTGTTCATTCGCACCTTTTAATAAATTCCATACAACATCAGCTGAATAGTCATCTAAGTTACCTGTTGGTTCATCTGCTATTATAATTTTAGGATTGTGGGCTAAAGCTCTTGCCACAGCAATTCTTTGTTGCTCTCCACCACTTAGTTCATTTGGATAAAAACCAGCTCGGTGGCTAAGTTTTACGTGAGCTAAAAGTTTTGCTGCTTGACTTTTACAAATCTCATTTGAATATCCATTTATTTTTAATGGAACCATGATATTTTCTTCAATTGTGTATTCATTTATTAGTTTATAATCTTGAAAAATTACACCAATATCTTTTCTAAGATTTCTTAATTTTAAAGCATTTATTCCAAATACTTCTTGTCCATCAATTTTTAAACTACCATGCTTTAAAGGAATTTCTCCATAAAAAGATTTTAATAATGTAGATTTACCACTACCAGAATTTCCACCCACAAAAATAAATTCTTTAGGTTTTACGTAAAAGTTACCTTTTTTAATTACATACTTATTATCATCATAAGATAGGTAGATATTCTTAGCAGTTATCATGAATAAATTAACTCTTTTATTTTTTTATGAGCGTTTAGATTTGAACTTGTTGGTATTGGATTACCTTGGTAATATGAAATCTCACCGTTTTTAATCAAAATATATTTACTAACAGGTCTATCAAAGTTTCCAAAAGTTAATTCAAGTAAACCTGAATTTTCTTCACCTAAAATTTTAAATGTATTTACAAAATGAACAAAATATCCATCAAAAACCATAGACTTTCTTGGTAAAGTATCAAATAAATCAAGATTTTCTAATTTTTTATCAAATGAAAAATCTTTTTCAATATTTTTAGGTAAATCTTCATTAAATGAAGTTAAAACTACATCATAAATATTTTTACCCATTTTTTTCCATCGGTCTTCATATTTACTTGATACTTCTAAATCTTTATTAATATCAATTGTAATGTTACCTTTTGGTAGATTTGTTAATAATTCTACACAGTAATCAAAATATTTTCTACTATCAGTTCTTAATTCTAGAGTTCCATTAATTTTAAGAACTCTTAATGCTTCATTTATAAATTCATTTGAATATATTCTTCTATGGGGTTTTTTATCCCAAGGTACAGGAAAGTGAACAAATATTTTCCCAACTTGATTTGACTCAATGAATTCCATAAAAAGTCTTGCATCGTAGTTAACTACTAAAACATTTTCAATATTTTGTAAGTGTAGTTGTTTTAAAAGTTGCTCAATAGATGGCGTATGTATTTCTAATCCAATAAATTGAACATCTGGATTATTTTTTGCCTGATGGATTAAATGTCTACCACTTCCAAATCCTATTTCTATTTGAATCTCTTTATCTGTTTTAAATTCATCAACAAAGTAATTGATATCTTTAAGATAAATATCTTGTATTGCATCTCTAATTTTTATGTTTGCTGTGTTTGAAGATAATACCTTTGATTTAGTTGAATCTACATATGCATTTAGAGCATTTTTAAGTAATCCAACAGGAGAAATTCTAGTAACTAAATCAGGTTTTAGTAAATACTTATCCTCTTTATCTCGATAATTTAATAAAAACTCTTTATTGTTTATTTTTGAAGAAATTTTATACTCTGTTTGTCTATTTTCTGCAATATTATATGATTTTGCAATGAAATCAAACTCTACTCCATTGTTTTGAGATGGAGTTTCTATTAAATCTAATTTTTCTGTAAAAAGATGAGGCATTTATTCAATTACCTCTCTTTTTGGTAATATTAAGTTAGCACTATCTGTCTCTTCTGACATTAGTCCATATTCATCATTTGCTTGAATAGTATATTTATATTCAACTCCACTAATAATATCTCTATC
>CAKZOX010000213.1 GCA_937138295.1 uncultured Campylobacteraceae bacterium | reverse complement strand
ATCTTTTTTGGAACATATATTTATGAACTGCCTACACATCATTGTCCATTTTGTATGCTTCAAAAAGAGTATTATTATATTGGATATCTAATATATCTAACACTATTTCTTGGTACATTTTATGGCTTTGCTATTGGTATTTCTAATATGCTTACACAAAATAAAAAAATAGTAAATACCTATTATAAAATCTCTATTATTTTTATTTTTATTTATGTATTTATCGTTTCATACTATCCAATTGCTTTTTATATAAAAAATGGTGTTTTTCTTTAAATAAAAAAAGGTAGTTTGGAAAATTTAAACTGCCTTTTTAGTCTTTCTTATTCAGAACATCCTATTGTAAATGTTTTAAGAGAACTTACAATTACTAAGCCAGCTTTCATCCAGCCAAAACTTCTTTTTCTCTTATATCAAAGTTCATAAAGAGTAATTTTTATTATAAGATTTACTTAATTTATATTGATTCGTATCAATGATTGAGTTATCTAAAAAAGTTAAACTTCTAAAATATTAAATCAAGGATTACAAAATGGAAAAAATAGAAGTTTTAGGTTCAACTGTAGACTTTTTTAAGTCAATTGAAAATGGATTAACAACATATCAATTTGATACAAGTAAATGTGGACCACCAGATCCAATGGTAAATGCAATGGCAGGATTACAACTATTAGATGAAAATAGTCAACTAATAATGATAAACCATAAATCTCCAGGTGGACTTTTCCCAAAAGTTGAAGCTGAGTTTGATTTTATAGAAGATAAAACAGAAGATGGAAAAGCAAAAGTAATTTTTACAAGAAAACAAAATGCAATTAATTCTACAGATTTTACTCAAAATACTTGTAGTGGCGGAAAATAGTTTCATATGAATATTTCAACTGCCTTTGCACCACCTTTTAAGCTTATAGCTCCATTTTTTATATTAGCAGCATTTGTTTTTGTAATAAGTATTTCAATGCTTTTTGGTTTTGATGTACAAATTATTCATAATTTAGATAGTGCTGTATTATCATGGGTTCATTTATTTTTACTTGGCTTTGTAATGATGATAATCTTTGGAGCAATGGCACAGTTAGTTCCTGTAGTTTTAGAAGTTGGTCATTTTGCAGTTGATTTGTATTATGCAATATATCCTTTGCTATTTATTGGAACAATTTTAATGGCACTTGGATTTTATGTCTACCCTATATTATTAAGTTTTGGTGGAATCATTGCTTTTATCGCTTTTTCTATATTTTTAGTAGAGACTTTTTTAACAATTTTAAAAGTAAAGAAAATGAACTTTGTGATTTTAACAGTAATTGTTGCAAATAGTTTTCTACTATTTGGCTTAATTATAGGAATAATTATGGCTTTAGGATATACAGGAATAATATCAGTTGATATTCACTCTTTGTTAAAAACTCATGTTTTCTTAGTATTTTTTGGTTATGTAGGCGTTACAATTATGGGAATGAGTTTAATACTTCTTCCTATGTTTTGGCTAAGTCATGATTTTACATGGAATTATGTAAAAAGTGCTTTAGTAATATTATCATTAGGTATAATTCTTGTTTCTTTCTCAACTTTATTTGATAATAAAATTTTTGAGTATTTAGGATATTTTTTAAGTATTTTTGCTTTTTTCTTATATTTTTATCAAATTTATATAATATATAAAACAAGAGTTAGAGTAGAGATTGATATCTATTTTAAAAGTATGCTTTTTTCATATATTTGCTTAAGCATTGCATTAATACTTGCAATTTTCTATCTTTATAATCCAAGTCAAGAGTTACTTTTGACATTTTCATGGCTAATATTTGCAGGTTATATTACTTTTGTAATAACAGGACATTTATATAAAATAATTCCTTTTTTAGTATGGTATGAAAGATTTTCACCTTATGTTGGAAAAAGAAAAGTTCCTATGTTAGCGGATTTGATTCCACAAAAAAGTTCTAAATTTCAATTTCTATTAACTTCTATTGGAGTTACAATTGTAGCACTTGGACTTTTTAGTGGAGTTGATACAATTTATAAAAGTGGAGTTAGTATTTTATTTATAGGCTCAATATTTTTAGTAAAAGATATATTATTTATGATTAATTTTAAGGAAGAAAAAAATGTATAGTAAAGAAGAAATTTTCAAAGCAGTTTCAACAGTAAATGATCCAGAAGTAGGATTTAATTTAGTTGAAATGGGACTTATTTATGATGCTGTTTGTAATGAAAAGATGGAAGTAAAAGTTACTATGACACTTAGTACAAAAGCTTGTCCACTTCATCAAATGATTGTGCAATGGGTACAAGAAGCCGTTTTAAGAGAACTTGCAAAAGTAGAACTTGCAAATGTAGAAGTTGTATGGGAACCTGTATGGAATATCTCTATGGCAGATGATAATGTAAAAGCAAAACTTGGCGGAATGTAATATATGATTTATGTTTTTGTAAAACTTCTTCATCTTTTTTCAGTTTTAATTTATGGAGGTTTTTTATTTACTGATAACCTTATTTTAATGAGAATGAAAAAGACTCTAAGTGTTGAAAAATATGATGAAGTAAGAGGATATTTTGCAAAGTTTACAAGAGCCTTAGTTCCTAAAGCTTTAGTTGTAGCAGTTATTACTGGACTTTATTTATTTTATGTTAATTTTGGATCAATTGAAAATGGCTTTTCAAATTTTCAAATTCTATTATCTATTAAGGGATTTTTAGGCTCATGGTTAGGACTAAGAGGAGTTTTACAAGTATTTTTTGGAATACAACCTTTTGTATTTAAAGGACATTTATTACCATTTGTTTTAGTAATAATCATCGTATTTTTATCTCAAATTATGTTTAGTGTTTAAATATTTATAAAAAATGAGTCTAGAACAAAAAAAATATCCTCCTGGTGATTTTGCAATTTGGATTATTATATATATAGAGTTGATTACTTTTGCTGCACTATTTTTAGGTTATGCTTTTTCTAGAAGATTAGATATTGAACTTTTTAATAAATCTCAACTTCTTCTAGAACAAAATTTAGGTTTTATAAATACTATTGCTTTAATCACAAGTAGTTATTTTGTAGTAAAAGCAATAGAGATAATAAAGAATAATGAAAAAGCAAATACTTTTTTTCTAGCTTCAAACTATTTATTAGCTGCAATTGCTTTAGGAATACTATTTTTAGTTTTAAAAGTTATAGAGTTTTCACATAAATATGAGCAAGGAATAAACTTAAGTACTAATAGTTTTTTTATGTTCTACTTTCTTTTAACAATTTTTCATTTTTTACATGTTCTTCTAGGAGTTATAATTTTATATACCCTTTATAAAAAAACAAAAATTGGTTCTTACACAAGCTCTAATCATATTGGATTAGAAACAGGTGCATCATATTGGCATATGGTTGATTTATTATGGATAATTCTATTTCCACTAATATATATAATGAGATAAAATGAATAAAAGTACATATATTTACATACTACTTTTTTTATTAACTTCTATTACTCTTTTTTTAGGAAGTAAAACTTTTACTACTTCTATAGTTATAGTCATAATTATGTTAATTACATTTGTAAAAGGCCAGTTAATTATTGATTACTTTATGGGATTAAAATATGTAAAATTAAAATATAGGCTATTTGTATCTATTTGGCTTTTACTCATTATTATTTTGATTACTATCTCTTTCATTATTCCTATAAAAGAGTGATTTTACATTTTAAACTCTTGCCCCTCAAGCTTATCTAAAGTTGTATCTTTATACATTTTTCTTATTAAATCTCTTGGTTCTACCCATTGGTCATGTAAGGCGCATTTATTATTACCATCACACTCACCTATTCCTAAAACACACTTCGTATCATCTTGAAGTTCCCTAAAAGCACCTAAAATATCATAAATACTAATCTCTTGAGCAGGCTTTGATAATTTATATCCACCCTCTCTTCCTTTTATAGAATCTACAAAATCTGATTTTACAAGTTCAGTCATAATTTTTGTTAAAAATTTATATGGAATATTCAAAGTTTCAGATAACTCTTTTGCAGGATATAATCTTGAAGTACCATATTTAGCTATATAACTTAATATTCTAATTGCATATTGTGTTGTGTTGTGTAGTTGCATTTAATCCCTTTTTTGTAGTATATCAAAAAAATATTAACAATTTAAAAAGTATATTCTACTTAAAGGTAGTATTAAACTTTCTTTAGTTAATATTTCAAAATACTACTACAAGGTAGAATTTAAAATAAAGGAGATATGTATGGAAGAAAGAATTACCAAAGGTATGGCAAGAAACATCTATCTTGGAGGAAGTTTATTCGCCATTTTAGTTTTTGCTGGTCTTACATTTGATACTGTTCAACAAGTTCCTAAATTATCTAATGCACACAATATTACAACATCAGTTGCGCATGGAAAACATTTATGGGAAGTAAATAACTGTGTTGGTTGTCATACGATTATGGGAGAGGGAGCATATTATGCACCAGAACTAGGAAATGTATTTGATAGAAGAGGAGCTTCCCATGAGGCAACTTTCAAAGCATATTTACAAGGATGGATGGCTGCTCAACCACTAAATGAGCCACATAGAAGAAAAATGCCTCAATTTAATTTAAGTGAGCAAGATGTAAATGACCTTGCAGATTTCCTGATTTGGACATCAAAAATTGATGACAATGAATGGCCACCAAATATTGAAGGATAGGAGAAAATATGAAATATACATCACAAATGGTTGCAAAACCATACTTTATTTTTGCATTAATTCTTCTAGCAGGAGAGATGCTTTTTGGTTTAACTTTAGGAGTTCAATATATATTTGGTGACTTTTTATTCCCATATATTCCTTTTAATGTTGCAAGAATGGTACATACAAATCTATTGATTGTACTTATACTTTTTGGTTTTATGGGTGCTGCTTATTATTTAGTTCCTGAAGAGTCTGAAAGAGAGCTTTGGAGTCCAAAATTAGCGATTATTACATTTTGGGTATTTGCAGCAGCAGGTGTTGCTACAATTTTAGGTTATCTTTTAGTTCCATATGCAGAACTTGCAAAATTAACTCAAAATGATTTGCTTCCTACTATGGGTAGAGAGTTTTTAGAGCAACCTACTATTACTAAAATTGGTATTGTTATTGTCGCTTTAGCTTTTATTTTAAACATTGGTATGACAGTAATAAAAGGACGTAAAACAGTTGTTTCAGTTGTTTTGCTAACAGGTCTTGTTGGTCTAGCTGTATTCTTTTTATTCGCATTTTATGTTCCTGATAACTTAGTTTTAGACAAATTCTTCTGGTGGTATGTAGTTCATCTATGGGTTGAGGGTGTTTGGGAATTAATAATGGGTGCAATTTTAGCATTTGTACTTATTAAAGTAACAGGTGTTGATAGAGAACATATTGATAAATGGTTATATTTAATTATTGCTATGACATTAGTTTCAGGAGTTGTAGGAACAGGACATCACTTCTTCTATATTGGTACTCCTGATTATTGGTTATGGCTTGGATCTATTGCTTCAGCTGTTGAACCACTACCATTTTTTATGATGATTTTATTTGCATTTGCAATGACAAAAAATAGAAGAATTAATCATGAAAATAAAATCGCCTTAACGTGGGCAAAAGGTACTGCAGTAATGGCATTCCTTGGAGCTGGTGTTTTAGGATTTTTACATACTTTAGCACCTGTAAACTATTTTACTCATGGTACGCAATTAACAGCAGCTCATGGACACTTATCTTTTTATGGGGCTTATATTATGATTTTATTTACAATTGTTTCATATGCAATGCCTATTTTAAGAGGTAGAACTGGTGGGAATTGTGCAAAATCACAAAAAGTTGAATTAGTTAGTTTTTGGATGATGAATATAGGTATGCTTGGTCTTACTTTAGCTTTAGTAATTGCAGGAACTATGCAAGTAATTTATCAAAGAATAGGAAACAATCCAATGGGCTTTATGGAAACTCAAGCACAAATAATACCTGTTTATGGTGTTAGATTATTCTTTGGATTAATTGCAATTACTGGACTTGTAACATACTTATACAGTTTTTTTGTAAAATCAAAAAAGGCTAAGGCTTAATTATGTTAGAGTGGGAAGAAGATATTGGAAAAGCTTGGGACAAATACCTAAGTAAAAAAACTATAATCTCAAATAAAGAGGCTGAAGTCTCTTTTATTTCCCATGCTAAACAACTCAAAATCTTTTATCACCTTTTAGGAGGTGATAAAGGAAAAGAGTTAAAAATAACTGATAAAAGAAATATTAATAAATCAAGAACTTTTTTGCAAAAGATATCTGGCTATGGAAAATCATTTCACCTTACTTGGCAAGATCAAAATGCAGTTTATCTTCCTCCTAAATTGGATATTTTAGCAACAAAAGAAGATAATAAAATGCTCTATTTTTGGTTGATTGCTATGAGTACAAAAGTAAAAATAAATAGAACTAATATAATAAAAGAGAATCAAAAAATTGCAAAGTACTTTTGCGATAAATATACTGGATTTAACTCATTTTATAATGATGCAAATAAGTATCTTATCTCAAAAATACCTGAACTTTACTATACAAAAGAGAGTAAACAAGAGAATTTAGAAGAAGAGAAATATCCATTTATTATGTGGATATACCCATCATTAAATAAAAATTCAGCTTTATTAGATAAAGAAGAGGAAGAGGATACTAATAAAGAAAGAAAAGATGAAAAAGTAGAATCTTTAAATATGAAGAAAAAAGCTAATCAAATAGATGATAAAAAAGAGACTGATGGTTTTATGGCTTTTATTCCAGAAGGTTTAATGAGTATTTTGGAGCAAGTAAACGTTGATAGGGCTGAAGATGATAGTTTTGATGAAGATGCTTTATATAATGCTGAAGATTTAGATGAAATTACTTTGGGTCAGAAAAAAGCAAATCTAAACTCACGATTAAAAATGGATTTAGATTTAGCTTCAAATATGAGTGAAGAGTATCCTATAGGAAAAGGTTATTATATTGATGAATGGGATTATACGAAAAAGGCATATTTAAAAAACTATGTTTGTATAAAACCAATAATCACTACAAATATAGCAGCTATAAAACTTCCTAAAAGATTAGAAAAGACAGTAAAAAGAATACAAACAGAGCTTGATTTATTAGAGATTGATAGATTTAAAAGTAATAGATTACCTTATGGTGATGAAATTTGCTTAGATACTTGGATTGATTATAAAGGTCATCAAAATAAATCACTTCACCATCAAAAATTTTATGAAAATTTTGAAAAAAAAACAAGAGATATGGCTACACTTATTTTAGCTGACATCTCTTTATCTACTGAAGCTGGAATTACACAAGAAATAAGAGTAATTGATATGATTAAAGATGGTCTTATGGTATTTTCACAAGCTTTAGAAAAATTACAAGATAAGTTTGCAATTTATGCTTTTTCATCAAATAAAAATACAAATGTAAGATTTCATATAATCAAAAACTTTAAAGAGAAATATTCTGATTTAATTAGAGGAAGAATTGATAGTATCAAACCTGGTTATTATACAAGATTAGGTGCAGCCATTAGAGAATCAACAAAAATTTTACATAAACAAGCTAGTCAAAATAAACTTTTACTAATAATTAGTGATGGAAAACCAAACGATATGGATAGATATGATGGAAGATATGGTATTGAAGATACTAAAAAAGCCATAGAAGAAGTAAAACAAAAAGGAATTACACCTTTTTGTATCACCATTGATATTGAAGCAAAAAACTATTTATCATATTTATTTGGAAAAAATGCTTATGCAGTAGTAAGAGATAGTAAAAAACTACCAAAAATCATGCCAGAAGTTTATATAAATTTAACAAAATAAAAAGGACTATAATAATGTCAAATACATACTATTTATCACAATCAAATGAAGTTGAACTTTTTGAAGCAGCAGCTTCTATGAATTTACCAATTTTAATTAAAGGGCCAACAGGTTGTGGAAAAACTAGATTTATTGAACATATGGGTGAAAAACTAAAAAGAGATGTATACACCATTGTTTGCCACGATGATTTAAGTGCAGCTGACTTAGTAGGACGTCATTTAATAGATGAAAATGGAACATATTGGCAAGATGGACCACTTACAAAAGCTGTTAGAAATGGTGGTATTTGTTATTTAGATGAAATTATAGAAGCAAGAAAAGATACAACTGTTGTACTTCATTCACTAGCCGATTATAGAAGAGTTTTACCAATTGATAGAACAGGTGAAGTTATTACTGCACATCCCGATTTTATGCTAGTAGTTTCATATAATCCTGGATACCAAAATGTTTTAAAGGGTATGAAACCTAGTACAAAACAGAGATTTATCTCTTTATCTTTTTCTTATCCAGAAGCTAATATTGAAAAAGAGATTATTATTAAAGAGAGTGAAGTTGATGAAGATATTGCTTTAAAACTTGTACAAATCGCAAATGAAATAAGACAATTAACTGATACAGATATTCAAGAAGCAGTTTCAACTAGACTTTTAGTTTATGCTGCAAAACTTATAAAAAAAGGTTTTAATCCATATAATGCTTGTATTCACTCTATTGTTGAATCTTTAAGTGATGAAAATGATGTTTTAGAAGTATTAGAGAAATTAATAGGTTTACATTTTTCAAAAAAATAAAAAGAGAATCTCTTCTCTTTTTATTTTAATATTATAAGTCTTGTTCTATAACTTTTTTAAATTTATTAAAGTAAATATCTTTTGCATCTTCTAAAGAGATAGTCACATCATTGATAGAGATTTTATCTCCACCAACTGTTCCTAGTTTTGTACAAGAGATACCTTTTTCATTTGCTATTTTTGTAAATGCTTCTAAATTTGCTGGAGTAAGTTCAACAATTGCTCTACTTAATGATTCACAAAAAATATCTTTTTTATCATTTAAAGCAATATTTGCATCAACACCTTTGTTTCCAACTGTTGCCATTTTTGCTAGTGAAATA
>CAKZOX010000212.1 GCA_937138295.1 uncultured Campylobacteraceae bacterium | reverse complement strand
AACTATATTAAATCTTGATGTAAAAATATTTTTTGCAATTAAGAGAGAAGAATTACCAAAATTCACACAATATTTGAGAGAATTATTTAATTTAGATTGCTTGTTTGCATTTTCAGAAGATAGTACGGTTTTAGAGCTTATTAATACGATATCTAAGTTAAAAGGAGACCAATGCAAAGTTTCATAAAAACAATGGCAACTGTAACTTTTATGTGGGCTACAAACGTAGCTATGATTTTACTTTATGCAAAATACTTTATAGGGGATTAAGATGAAATATAAAGATTTAGAACAAATATTTGAATGGACTTCAAAAGGTAATATAGGAGTATCTTCAAATACTATGCTTTTTGCAATAACTGGAAAATCTGTTTATGGAAAAAGTAGAGATATACCAGGTGACTGGGCTGATTTTAACCGCTGTATGGAACTGGTAAATACAGTAGAAATAGTTAAATCCAACCTCCAAAAAGTAGCAGAGGTATATCCTAAGTGGAAACCTATTATCAGAGAATGGGATGTTTTAGTAAAACTGTGGGAAAAAGGAGATGGGTTTTATGAGTTTTTAGATTCACTAAGAGATGAATGTTACAAGTGTGATGAATATGCAATAAAAGGAAAAAAATGAGTAAACCAGTATTTCAATTTAGTAATGTAGTTGTTGTAGAGGGCAATTTAATAGGTTGCATAGTTAAGACTTGGGGAGCTTCAAAAAATAGACCTATACACTATGAGGTATATGTACGAAGTTATAACAATATAGTTGAATATAATGAAGATGAAATAAAGCATTTCGTTTATGATAAAGAATTAGAATAATAAAGGAAAAAAATGAGTATAGAAATTGAAAAAAAGTTTTATAAGGGTTTAGAAAAAGAGTGGAAAGCTCATGCTAGTTTAAGAGTTAGAGCTATGGGATTAATCAAAGAACTTACAAAAGAAAATGACAAGTTAAAAAAAGAGATTGCAGAAAAAGAAACAGGAGAGAAAAATGGGAAAATGGATATATGTTAAAGAAATAGCAACTCCAATAAGCGAGTTAAAAAAGATAAATACTCAGCTTATAAATGCAAGTTTAAAGACAAAAGTTGATGTGCAAATTCAGTTTTCAAGTAGAAATGGAGGTGGTGAAAACTTAAGACAAAGTGTTGATGTTTCATTTTTTAGAAATGATAAAACCTTTTTCTTTTCTTTTTATGTCTTTACAGGGCTAGAAAAAAATAAAAAAGCAGTAGAGCTATGTAAAAAGCTCATGAAAGAGCCTGATGAGTGGGATGAGATAAAAGCAGAATTAAAAAGCATAGTATAAATACTGTGCTGAAAGGATTAGAAGATGAGAAATTATAAGCATTGTTTTAAGTGTGGACATCAGCATGAAAATTTAAGTACTACTTATTGTGAATGCTGTGGAAACAATATGGATAAAGACTTTAGATTAATGGAAGAAGTTGAACCAAAAGAAGAAAAACCTAAAAAAGGAACTTTTGGTAAAAACTTTTTTAGAGGTAAAAAAACTAATATCAGGAGAAGATGCAGATGAGCAACGGAGAGTTTTACTGTGTTACCGACACAGATGTCGGAGAGTCAAATACTTTAAAAAAAGAGATTACAGATCAAAACAATCTGCTATATAAGAACATAATTTAAATAAAAAAGGGAAAAAGAGATGATAGAAAAAACATTTCAAATGCATATAAAACATAAATTTGGTGTATGTTTAAACAAAAATACAAGAGGTGAAATTTTAGGATGGGCTGGAACATACTTATGTGGATATATAATGAACCAGAACCCTTTGCTTGATTGTGAAGTGATACCCTGCGTGTGGTTGATAACTGGTGAATGTCTTGTTAACTACGAACATTTAAAAGAATATGATTTAATAAAAACTGAAACTAAAAAAGACTACTTAGGGATAGAAAGATGATATGTGAAAAATGTTTTAAAGATTTAGAAAATAGTTTAAAAGGTCAAGAGAGTGGAAGCAGTAAAGTTATTGGCATTTCTGTAGTACCTAGTGGACAGCTAGTGTTTAGTAATAATTTCATACCCATATATATAAAAACTGAAAGATTAGTGACTAAAGGCAAAAAAAAAGGTGAGACTACAAAAGAAGAGTCTTTACACTATTTTAAATCAAATTTTTGTCCTAAATGTGGTGAAAAATTTAATGATGAAAAAGGAAAAAAATATGGTCAATGATGATATTGAAAAATTAAAAAAAGCTACTACTCCATATAGACCTTCTAATGGTAGTGAAGGTATGTGGTTTGAGGAAAACTTCTGCAATAAATGTATTCACGATGATTTCAATAATGATATTTATTGTGAAACACTAGGAGATTTGCATTGTGGAAAAGTTGAAGAAATTAGACAAACAGAAAAACATATATTTTGTCTAAATGATTCTAATTTTGATATTTCAGAATGGAAAGATGAAATAGAATCTTATAATAATTTAAATAAAAAGGAAAATAGATATGAATAGTAATGGCGAATTAGAATATATAATCAAAGAGAAACAAGAGACTTTTGAGCATATGCCTGTAGAAAAGGCTAAAAAAGCATTGAGAAGAATTAAGAGAAATAAAGCAAAATTAAAGATTGCAAAAAAATCTAAACAAAAAAATAGGAAAAAATAATGAAAGAAAAAATACTAAATGCAGAACAAGAAGTTGAACATTTCCTAGAGATGACTTTACCTGATAATGCAAGTGAGACACAAATAAATGAGACAAGAAAAGCTTTTATTGCTGGTATGAAAAATTTTTATTTTCATATGATGAGATTAAATTTTGAAAATGAGTCAAGAGCTGAAAAAGAACTTGACTTATATGTTAAGGATATAGACATTTTAGTAAAAAAATATATATTTAAATAGCATAGTATAAATACGAGGAGTAAGAGATGAATGAGATTTTAAGAATAATGAGAAAACCAATTAAACAAGCAAGAAATTCTTGGGATGGAGAAACTGGAAAGCAAAGAGCAAAAGAAGTTAAAAAAATTATACTAGAAGTTGCAGATAATTATTCAAATGTTTTAGGACTTACTAAGTTAGAAGTGATAAAAGCCATTGAAGATAAAAGAACATATAGTTCTATAAATTATTATCAAAAAGCAAATTTCCCAAAACTTAAGGATGATGTAATTGTGTATGAGAATCAAAAAGAATTACATGAAAAAATACAACCTAAAAGAGGTTTTAGATGTCCGTCTTGTGGTGGAATATCAAAAGACCCTTATACTTGTGATAGTGGAGAAAAAAACTCTGATGGAAAAATATGTGATTGGAAAGCATATGGACTCTTTGGCACAATGGGTAAAGGTCTTAGATTTACTGTAAAAGATATGTTTTTAGAAAATCCTAGAGTAGATGAAATTTTTATGCCTATACACTTAGAAGAACTAAAAATACCAACACTAAAAGAAATTGAGTCTGTCGCTAGAGATTATATTATGAAAAAATTCGATGAAAAGCTAGATGGAACATGGAGCTTTGAAGTACAGTATTTTGGTGAATGTAAACTTAAAAGACTTGCCATTATTTATACTAATAAGAATTGTTCTAAACCTATATATAATGAAGCAAATGAAAATGCAGATGAGCTATTTAAAGAAGCTTATAATTGGTTAAAAACAGGAATAAAATAAAATGACAAGCGATAGAATAGATGAAATTAGAAAGCAAACTGCTTATCCAGAAAGTAAAAGTGTTCATGATGCTTTACATCAAGTTTGGAATGAAGTAGCACATGAGTTTAATCACAAAATGAAAACAGGTGATAACTATGTAGATGTTGATAAGCTAAGAAAAGAATTGCCAAAAGATTGTTCTATCATAGAAGTAGATGATTTAAAAAAATCAGCTATGGTCGCTAGGGATTATGATAGAGAGCTTGAACATCTAAATGATGGAATAATCAAAGAACAAAAGTGTTTAGATGAAATATTAAAACTTCATGATAAATATAATCAACTAGATATAACAAATGAAATAGGGAAAATATATCTAAGACTTCATAAACTAAAAAAGAGAAGTGATGAAGTAGTAGATGATTGGAAAAGCAGCAGTAAGTTATAAAAATATCTAGTGAAATTAGAAAAAGGAATACAAACAAATGGAAACAACACTAGAGCTAATAGGACAAATCATTTTGATCATTTTATTTATATTAGCATTATACAAAATAGCAAACAAAAGAACCTGGGATAAAGAATTAGAAGAGAAGAGATTTAAATAAGTGCTGCAAATTCTTAAAAAAATCAGAGAAAAGAAGTTGTTGGATAAAATAGAAATAGGAGATTAATCCTTTTCTATTTTTTTCTCATATTCTTTAATATACTCACTAATTATAAAATTTATTTGCCCACTTAAATCTCTAAAATTTTCGCCAGCGATATTTTTCAACTTATCTTTTAAATCTTTTTTCATGTTTATAGAAACTTTAGTTAATTCATCTTTGTTCATATATAATCTTTTTTAAAAATATTTAATATTATTTAGAATTATTTAGTATTATTTTACATTCTCAATAAATATATAATATTATAAAATAGATAAAAAAGTCTATTATTTCGCATTTTGTTTATATTAATTCTTTTTAAATTGACATTAATAACTTTTTATACTACTATTGCAACTAATAAATATATAAATTATTTTAAGGCAATAAATGAAAAAATCTGAAATGGATGAGGCTATATTCGATATGGATATAGTTTTAACTATGCTAATAGAACTAAAAGAAAAAGCAATTTTAAAGGCAAATGAAAGTAACAACATAGAATTTAAAATCATTGTAAAAGAGTATGAGGTACTAATAAACGATTTAGTAAATGATAAGTTCCAAAAACTATATAAAGTAGCTACAAGTAGACATAGATGATTACCCCCCCTTTTTATTAGTAACTTTTTTATCTAAAATTTATAAATCTTAAACAAAGGTTTATAATGAGTGAAGATAAATTTAAAATTGACCCTAATTTAATAAACAGTATTCAACAAAGTAAAACAAAAAATGTAGGTCATTCTATTTCTAAGCTATTTGATGACTTGGGTAATGTGGCTGAGTATAAAGAGCAAAAGAGAGTTGAGGCTGAGGATAAACAATCTAAAAAAGAGTTAGAACGTATAAATCTTGAAGCTATAAAACAACAAACAGCAGACAAAGCTAACTTTATGAAGTTTGTTAAAATGGACTCTTCAATAGAAGATAGTGGCATAGAGTTTAATACACCAGAATATTATACATTAGCTAAAGATTTTTCAAATAAAAAGAAAACTCTTTTAGAAGAGGATGCTATAAACTATAATATGGCTCAAGCTACTAAACTTTTTATGGATGAGAAAGGTAACTTTAATGAAAAGGCTTTTTATTCTCACATGGATAAAAAGCTTTTGGATAAGAAAATTGATGAAAAGATTTACGCTGGCGTAATTGATGGGATAAATAAAGCTAGAAAAGGTGGTATATATTCAGAAAAAAAAGAGAGTAAAGATATATACACTACTGATTATAAGAACTATATTCTTGAAAATACACAACTTCATGGAGAAAATAAAAAAAGTTGGCCTTTATTTAGTGAGTGGAAAAACCAAAAAAGTTATGCTCCAAGTATTGAAAAGAAGAACTATGAAGATGAGATGACTTCTCAATTTGGAGAAGATAAAACAAGCTGGACTCCTTATCACGAATGGCTACCAAATTATAGACAATCAAAAAAACTTAGTGGTGAAAATACATACAATCAAGTAATTGATGTAGTTGTAAAAGATTATTCTGAAAAATTAAAAACAGATGATTTTTCAAAAGTAGATTTTAACAAAGCTATAGAAGATAAACTAATCACACCAAATGAAAAAAGATATTTAGAAAGAAAACTTGCATCTACTAGAGAGGCTAAAAATCTTGAAACTACTTTTTCTAAATACAAACAAGAGTATGCAGTAATAGATGGGCAAGCTCAAAGATTTGCAAAATATGCAAACTCTAAAGCTGTTAATACTGATGTTATACAAAATGCAACAGATATTGTTAAAACATATATTCCTGATTTTAATATGAGTAAAGAAGAAGTAGAAAACTTTGAGTTTAGAAGTGACTTTTTAAATTTATCTTCTGTAATTCTTAAACTTCAATCTGGACTCACAGTTACAGATAAAGAAAGAGAGCAGTTTAATAGATCAATGGGAACACTACTTAAAAATAAAAAAGTAAACTTCATAGGTATAAAACAGAAAATATTAGATAGAAAAAATGCTTTAGAATCTATCAAAGATACAGCACCAGAATATTTTAATGTAAAGTACGGACATAGATTAAGAAGTATTGAAAGCTCATTAGATGTTATAGATGGCTATTTACAAAATGATAATGACAATAAAGAAAAGAATACGAATGAAGTTACTATTTTAAAAGATAAAACTTCAAAAGTAGAAACTCAAGAAAATACAGATGAAAAACCAAAAATTAAATTTCATTTTGAATAGGAATAAATATGAAAATTGATATACCAGAAAATGCTAAAAAAATGACTCTTCCAAATGGGATGGATATAGATATCCCAACTGGAGCTAAAAGTATGGATGTTCCAGATGAGTATTTTAAAGAAACAAAAATAGAAACTCCAAAAGTTCAAGAGATAGAAGAACCAAAAAAAGAAAGTAGTTTTATAGATAAAGCTAAAGATTTTGGTAAAGAGTTTGTAGATAATACAACTGATACTTTTATAGGTTATAGACCTTTTGGTACAAAAGATAGCTTTCAAAAAGCAATTGCTGAACAATCAAAAAAACAGATAACTAAAAATCTTTATACTGGAGAGAATGTTTTAGGTATAAACTTTAATGAAAGTTCAAAAAATAAAGTTGATGAAGAGCTTATAAGTGATTTAGATTCATTAGCTAGAGTAGATATTAGACTTATAGGTGATTCAAGTGAAGAAGATAAAGACAAGTACCTGGATAATGTATCTACAGTTTTAGGAAGAGCTGGATACAAACTTGGTAAGCGTGGTGATGAATATGTAGCAATTGACAATGAGGGAAAAGTAAAAGAGATAACTAATGATTTATTTGATTCTATTTTAGACTCACTTGGAAATGATAAATTTGAGATATCAGGTGCAGTTGTAGCTGGGGCTAAAGGTTTACAAGTTGCTAAGTCAATTCCAAATCCATTTTTAAAAGCTTTGGTGGTTTTAGGTTATAGTGCTGGGGGTTCTGTGGCTGGAACTACTTTGGATACAACTATATCTACTCTTAAAACAGAGCAAAAATTCGATATAGAAGATTTTTTTAATGAATTAGGTAAAAGTGCGGTTCTTGATGTGGCTGGAAATGCTGGAGGTTATTTAGTTGTAAAAGCAGCTGGTAAAAGTATAACAGCTCCTAAAAAACTTTGGAACCATATTAAAAACAATAATATGGATGGAGCTAGAGAGATACTTAAAAATGATTTAAAAATTGATGAAAAATATATTGATGAAGCTTTGGAGTCTGCAAAACAAGATTATAAAGAAGTTACAGAATACAGTAAGGGTGGTATTACAAATTTTAAACAAAAACAGCAAGAGGAACTTTTAGCAGCAGCTCAAAAAAATAAAAAGTTTGGTAGCGATATTATTCATGATGCAGTTTTAGATGATGTGGATGTAGCTAGGAATGTAGCAACAACAATTGATAATCGTTCTAAAAATGTATTAAATCTATTTAATGATATCAAAGTAGATGGAACTGATGTAAAAAAGAGTATCAAAAACTATGAAGATACAGTTCATGCAAAATATACAGATATGAGAAATACTTTTAAAGAGGCTTTTAGTGAAACTGGCTATAGATTTGATTTAAAGACTTTAAAATTTGATAAAACACTAGAGACTCTAAGTAAAAAAATTACGGACCCATATACAAAAGATAAGTTTAAAAATCTTCAAACAACTTTGGAAAACATAGTTTATGATAAAGAGCTAGGAATTGGAGTTGTAAAAGATATTGATGATTTACTTGATATTAGACAAATGATGAATAAATTTTATCGTGAAAATAAAAGAGCTTTTGAACTTAAGCCAGACCAGGAATCATTTTTTAATTTAGTTAAGAATATAGATAGTGAGATTGAAAACTCTATTAAAAAGTATCTTCCAGAAGATATTCATAAGCCTTTAATTGACTCTTTCGATAATGCTAGGCTAGAGTACAAACAAATGTATGATATTGCAGATACAAAATTATACAAATCTGTTATGGGTGATGGTATGAGTGCTGATGCAAGAATGAATAATCTTATCAAACATACAAAAGATGATGATAATGAGTTCGCAACATTACTTCAGAAATTACCAAAAGATGAACAAGAGAAAATAGAAAATAGTATTGTAAATACTTTTTTAGAAAAAAATCTAGTTGGTAAAGATTTTGAACTTCAAGTAATAGATTATAAAAATATTTCAAAAGAAGTAGAAAAGATGAAAGATTTTTTTGTTACTCAAAGCGGTAAAGATGCAATAGAATTAATTGAAAAAATGGCTTTAAAATATGGTGATGATATAGATTTAATAAAAGCTGCATCTCAAGCTGGAGTAGACACAAATGCTGGAATTGCAACAACTATCAAAGGAAGAATTGAGTACAAAATTGTAAAAGGTTCATTTGATAGAATTATGAGGCTTATACCTTTTTCTAAAAGTGCTAAAAGATTAGCTTTACAACAGCATATAAAAGAGGCTTTACAAAAAAGTAGGACTCCTATGGATTTAGCAAAAAGAGTTGCTTCAAGTCCTGATGTTCCAGCAGATGAATTAGCCAAGTTAAAACAAGATATTAAAGATTTTAATAAAATTCAAAGATCTACAAGAGAATCACAACTTAAAATCTTAGAAAAAGAGAGAGCTGAAAGAGAGGCTAAAGAGTTAGCTAAAAAAGAAGAACTAAACAAAGAGAAAATAGCTCAAGAAAATGATTTTACTAAAAAAGCAGAAGAGCTAACAGCAAAAAGACCTGATTTAAATACTCTAAAAGCCCTGGATAGATTAGAAGGTAATGGTAGAGGTCATTTCTTTGAAAATATGAATTATACAAAAGAGGTAACACCAAGACAAGTCAAAGAGTATGAAAGAGCATTAGCTGAATATGGAGATAAGGTTGAGTTAAAAGTAAATGAAATCAATTATCCTATTAGTGTAGATAATAGAGCTAAGATAGAAGAGCTTAGAGATTATTTAATTTATGCTAAAGAGAGTGGAAAAGATGATATTGGATTTGGAAATATAATTAATGGCAACAAATATAAAGCTCTCATGGATGATTTAAATAAGGGTGAGTTTAGAAGTGTAGATTATGAAAAAACTTATTATGACTTGATGAAAGCTTATGATGAATTTGAACCAAGAATCAAAGCTATGTATGAAGATGATAGTTTTACTCCATTTGTAAAGTTTGCAGATAATTTAGCAGTTGGAACTTATGCTGGAGTTGAAACAGATGAAGATGGAAATATTATAGGATTTGACCCTGAGAAGTTTGTAATAGCATTTGGTGGATATACAGCTGCTAAACAAATGTATAAAAAAGGAATGTTTAATAGTTTACCAGAAGAAGTAAATACAATTGTAGAAAAATATTTTGGAGTGAGACTTCTTAATAATATTGTTTCTGACCCTATTGCCTTAAAAAATTTAAAAAGAATTGAAGATAGCATAAAAAAGAATGACATAGAGACTTTAATCATCACAGATAAAAAAGGGAATGAATTAAAAAGAATAGGTGGAAATGAAAATCAAGTGCAAGTTGATTATTCTATAAGTGAAGCGATTAAAAACTATGAGGCAGGAAAAATAATGACACATAATCATCCCTCTGCTTCATCATTTTCATGGCAAGACTTAACTTTTGCACTAGATAAAGGCATTGATGAGATTAGAGCTATTGGACATACTGAAAAAGGTGGAGATTTTCTATATGAATTAAGTGGATTAAATAAACTTGAAAACTCTAAAGAGACAAAAAACCTTATATCTAATACTTGGGATGAGATACATAATAGTAAAATGGATTATTTCAAACCTAAAGCATTAGCTAATGACGGAGCTAACCTTTCAAATGTTCATATAGCACATACTCATTATACTATGGAGAAACTAGCAAAAGTATATGGATTAGAATACAAGAGAACTAGAATCAAAGAGGGAAAAGAGTTAATTCCTGATATTTTCCAAAAAAACTTTATAGATAAAGATGGTTTTTATTCGGTCCTGGAAAAAACAGTAGATGAAAAAGTTGGAGGAAAGATTGATTCTGTTTCGCTGGCGAAAATGCTAGAGAAAAATGGAGTTAAAGAGGATGAACTAGAGTGGTCTGGACTTAAAGAGCTTATGGAGTCAAATGAAAAATTAACTAAAGAAGAGATAGAAGAGACTATCAAAAATAATAGATTGGCTATTGAACAATATGAACAAAAAGGAATAACATCTCAATATGAACAATACACTTTAAAAGGTGGTGAAAACTATAGAGAAATACTTTTTAAAAAACCAGCAAAGATTGATAATAATATAAAAATCATAGATGGTGGAGATGGATATTATTATGCTGAACTTCCACCTTATGATGGTACAAATGTAATCAAAAGTGGTAAACACAAGAATAGATTAATACACAGTTTAGGTGAACACTATACTTCAAGTCATTGGGATGATTCAAATATCTTGTCAACTGCTAGAGTAAAAGATAGGTCAATAGATGATAAAAAAACTATCTTTATAGAAGAGATTCAAAGTGATTGGCATCAAGAGGGTAGAAAAAAAGGGTATAAAGTTGATTATAAAGATGCAGAAGAAAAATATAACAATGCAAAAAAAGAGTTCAACTCTTATACAAAACAACTAAATAAAAAATATGCAACTTCAAAAAATGATTGGTATGTGTTAGATAGAGCAACAGAAGAAGAAAAACTAAAAAATGAAGAATTAAGATTAAAGCAGTTATCAACATTGAATTATTTTAAAGAATCAAAAAATGCAGTAATAAACGCACCATTCAAAAAGAATTGGCCAGAGTTTACATTAAAAAGATTACTTCAAGAGGCAGTAGAAAAAGATTATGACAAAATAGCATGGACTACTGGTAAACAACAAGCAGACAGATACTCTTTAGAGAAAACAGCAGATGAAGTTGTTTATAACAAATCTTCTAAAGCTATAAAAGTATCAAATAAAGGTAAAGAAGTATTTTTCAAAATAGTAACAAGTGATGAAGAGCTAGAGGGTATTATAGGAAAAGAGATAGCTCAAAAGCTTATGAAATCAGAAACAAAAGCAGAAAATGTATTTATGCTAAAAGATAATGAACTTAAATTTGGTGGTGATGGAATGAAAGCATTTTATGATTCTATTATCCCTAACTATATTAAAAAGCTATTTAAAAAATATAAAGTTAAACCAAAAATAGAAGAGCTTGATGATATTGAAGAGATGGTATGGAGTATAGATATTCCAGAACAGATGAAAGAAGATATTAAAAAACTAGGACAACCACTATATGCAACTGGTGGAGTGATACTATCTTATGAAGCTATGCAAGGAGACAATAAATGAATCTATCAATGAGCCAACAAAACTATATTTTAGAAAAACTAAAAAGACAAAGAGAAGAAGCATATACAAAAACACAAGAGTCCAGGGATGAAGCTAAAAAGATAAAGAAGTATTTTAGAGGTGATCAACTTCCCGAAGATGTTATTGAGGTTTTAAAAAGTAGAGAACAACCTATCGAGTGGGAAAACATAATCAAGAAAATAGCAAATAAGATTATGGGGTTAAAACTTTTATCAAAACAAGAGATTAACGCATTTGCTAGACAAGTTGAAGATAAAGCAGCTGCAAGTGTAATAACAAATGTTTTAAGAGTATCTCAAGACTCAACCGAATATTGGAGCTATAAAAAAAGAGCTGATAAAGATTTGCTTTTAACTGGTGTTGGAATTATGAAGCCTGTTATAAAAGAGCTTGGGGATGTTGATTTACTAGGAAAAAAAGAGAGAGATTTAAGATATTATCATCTTCCTTTAGAACAATCATTTTGGGACCCATATTTTATAAATCCTGATGGTAGTGATATGAGATATTTTCATGAAGTTAGACTTATAGAAAAAGAGGAGCTTTATGAGTTCTTTGATTATGAGTTAGTTGATAAAATTCCAGTTGTAAATGATGTAGAAATAAATGAATATCTAGTTGAACAAAATGGCTATTCTCAAAGAGTTAAGATAACTTACAGTTGGTATAAAGCTTATGATAAAAAACAAAGAAGAAATGTAGTTTATTATTGTATTTGGGGTGATGATGTTATGCTAGCACATAGAGAATCACCATATAACATGAATAGAATCCCTATAAGTGTAAGAAGAGTAAATGACCCTGATTGTGATGATTTAACGTCTTTTTATTCTATTTTTAGAGATATCATGCCAATACAAGATAGAATTAACTTCACTCACCTAAGAATAGCTAATATGCTAGGTAGTATTAAAATGATATTTGAAAGTGATGCCGTTGAAGATGCTGAAACTTTTATTGAAGAATTTGGATTAGATGATGCTATGAATTCAATTGAGACGGCTCACGGTATTAGAAATGCTGAAATCGTTGGTTTGGTTGGTGATTATCATCCTCTATTAAAGGCAAGAACTTAAAAGTAATATTGTGTGAAAATAAATTGGAATGAAAATGCATGTTTGTGAAGAGAATATATCTTGGAATAAGGCTAGTGTTTGAGTTTCAGAATTATATGATAAAATTAATTATTGATTGTG
>CAKZOX010000211.1 GCA_937138295.1 uncultured Campylobacteraceae bacterium | reverse complement strand
CAGGGATTTTACAATTAATTTTCACGATTCCTGTTGTATTTTTCACAGGATGGTTTTTGTTTAAAAGAGCTTGGATTTCTTTTAAATCTTGGAATTGAAACAGAGTTTTATGAGTCTGAATTTAATAAATATTATGAAGACTCAGTTTTTGATAATGAAATCTTGAAAAAGTTTGCACCCGATATAATATATATTCACACAACAAACTTAAATATTTTGGAATATCCTAATTTTAATGATGATGCAAATATCATTGAAAATAAACTAGCCTCTTTATATAATAAATTTAAAAATATATGGGACTCTTTAGCAAAATATGAGTGTAGTATTATTCAAAATAATTTTGATTTGCCTTTTAACAGAAGTTTAGGTAATTTAGATTTTTATGATATTCATGGAAAAACAAATTTTATTAATAAAATAAATTTAGAATTTGCAAAAGCAGCAAATGAAATCAAAAATTTATATATAAATGATATTAACTATTTATCAGCAAGTATGGGTTTAATAAATTGGTTTGATAAGTCCTTATGGCATACATCTAAATATGCAATAAGTTACAATGCAATTCCTCACTTAGCCCAAAATATATCTAAAATAATAGGTGCAGTTTTTGGTAAAACAAAAAAATGCTTGGTTTTAGATTTAGATAATACATGCTGGGGTGGAGTAATAGGTGATGATGGCTTATCTGGTATATCAATTGGTAGCGAAACTGCTATCTCAGAAACCTACACTCAATTTCAGAAATATGTAAAAGAGCTAAAAGATAGAGGAATCATTCTTAGCGTTTGTTCAAAAAATGATTTCAAAAATGCAAAAGAGGGATTTGAACACCCAGATACAATATTGAAATTTGATGATTTTACTTCCTTTAAAGCTAATTGGGAACCAAAACATCATAATATTGTTGAAATTGCAAAAGAGATAAATATAGGTATAGATAGTTTAGTATTTATTGATGATAATCCCGTTGAAAGAGAAATTGTTTCTTCTCAAGTTAAATCAGTAAGTGTTCCAAATGTAGGTAATAATGTTATTGATTTTATTGACTACATTGATAAAGAAGCTTATTTTGAAATTATTTCACTATCAAATGATGACATAAATAGAAACAAATATTATGAAGATAACAAAAAAAGAGTTGAAGAAGAATCAAACTTTAAATCTTATGATGATTTTCTAATCTCATTAAACATGAGTGCAGAGATTAATGATTTTAACACAATTTATTTAGAAAGAATTACTCAACTTACAAATAAAACAAATCAATTTAATCTAACTACAAAAAGGTATACATCTGCTGAAATGGAAGAGGTTTTATTAAATGATAGTTTTATTAAAATATATGGAAAATTAACAGATAAGTTTGGAGACAATGGTTTAATAGCAATTTCAATTGCATCAATAATTGATAATATTGCACATATTGATTTATGGCTTATGAGTTGTAGAGTTTTAAAAAGAGATATGGAATTTGCAATGTTGGATGAACTAATTAAAAGATGTAAAGAAAGAAACATAAATGAAATTAGAGGATATTACTATAAAAGTAATAAGAATGGGATGGTTGAAGATCTCTACTCAAAATTTGGTTTTGAACTAGTAAAGAAAGATGAAGATAATAGTATATGGAAATTAGACATATCTAATTATGAAAATAAAAATAAATTTATAAAGGTTAACTAATGACAAAAGAGATGATATTTAATAATGTACAGGAAATATTTAGAGATATTTTTGATGATGAAGATTTAATAATAAATGATAATACAAACTCTGATACAATTGAAGATTGGGATTCTTTAAATCATATAAATCTAGTTAGTGCTATAGAAAAAGAGTTTAAAATAAAGTTCTCTTTACCTGAATTATTAAACCTAAAAGATGTAGGTGAAATGAATAGTTTAATATTAGAAAAAATAGAAAAACAGTAATGAATCAATACAAATTTGAAGATATAGTTGAAGGATTAAGTGAATCTTTTGAAGTTGTAATTACATCAAATATGATGGACAATTTTTTAAAGATATCAAATGATACTAACCCTTTACATATTGATGTTTCTTATGCAAAAGAAAAAGGTTTTGACTCTACTGTAGTATATGGAATGCTAACTGCATCATTTTACTCTACTTTAGTAGGTGTTTATTTACCTGGAAAATATTGTATTTTACAAGGTATTGATATACAATTTTCTAAACCTGTTTTTGTAGATGACAATTTAAAAATAAGTGGAAAAGTGTCATATATTAATAGTGCATATAAGCAAATAGAAATAAAAGCAAGTATTGAAAATCAAAAAAATCAAAAAGTATCTAAGGCAAAAATTAAAGTTGGAGTTATGGATGAATAATGATATTATTTTATTAATAGGTGCATCTTCTGATTTAGGCTTAGATTTAATTAAAAATATTGAGAATGATAGTTTAATTATTGCACATTATAATAGCTGTGATAAAAATATTTTAGAGCTAGCTAAAAGTTTAAATAAAAAAATTATTACTATTAAAGCAGACCTATCAAATGATGAAGAAGTTAATAATTTGTTAAATGAAATTGAATCAAAATATGGAACTCCTAATAAAATAGTTAATTTTGCTGCTTCAAAATTTTCAACTCTTAGATTTAAAGATATATCTTGGAGTGATTTTGAAAAAGATATAAATATTAGTCTAAAAGCTTTTGTAAATATTTTAAATAAATTTATACCAAAATTAATTAAAGAAAAAAAAGAGGGAAATATAGTTGTTGTTTTATCAAGCGTAACACTAAATGTACCTCCAAAAAACTTAGTACACTATACTACAGTTAAATATGCATTATTAGGATTAGTAAAATCATTAGCTAGTGAATATGCAGATAAGAATATAAATATCAATGCAGTATCTCCATCAATGATTGAAACTAAATTTCTTTCAGATATTAATGAGAAATTAGTTGAATTATCAGCTTATAATAATCCTAAGAAAAGAAATGCAAATGTTAATGATGTCACGCCAATAATTAAACTTCTTTTATCAAAAGACTCAAATTATATTACAGGTGCAAATATACCTATTTCAGGTGGAGCTATTTTTTAAAAGGATTTAACATAGATTATATTTTAAAAAAAACTACAGAGTTAACTGTAGTTGAAAAAGAACAAATATGTCAACTTTTTTTTGATGTTTTTAATAAACATAAAGATGTAAAAGAGTTTGATAGACAATTTTTAAATAGTTATAAGGGATATTCATATCACTGCTTTATAAAAGAAGAAGATATTATTGTAGGTATTAAAACTGTAATTCCCTATAAATATAACTATTTTGAAAAGATTTATGAGATGGGACTTTTTGTTGATGTTATGATAAAAAAAGAGTTTAGATCTTTAAAACATTTTGTTATGATGTCAATAACACTTAATGAAATTTGTAAAGCTGAAAATATATCATTTTTATTTGCTTATCCTAATGATAATAGTTATCCCATATTTAAAAAAGTGCTAGAGTATAAAGATATTGGTAGATTAAACTTTTTTGTTTTACCTGTTAATATAGGAAAATTAAAAAAAGAACTAAGTTTTTTGTCTCCTCTTACAAAATTATATTCATCTTTTATTTGTAGTAAGTTCCTCTCTTATTTTACAAAAGATGTATATGAAAAAAAAGATATAAAAAAAGTTTTCGACTTATCTTTTATTAAACAAAGATACTCCTCTAGTCATAAAATAATTGAAATTAATGATTTTAAATTTTTTTATAAAATTGAAGATTTTGAGAATACTAAAGTTGCTTACTTGATTGATGTACAACCTCTTAGCAAAAAAAATATTGAGTCAAGTGTAAACTATATTTATAAAAAACATAAAAAAGAGATAGACACTATTATGTATATAGGAAATATTTCCTATTCACCTATAAATTTGATTAAGGTACCACTTAAATATGAACCTAAAAATATTAACTTTATAGGCTTAACTTTAGAAGAAAATGTATTCGATGATAAGATTTTTGATTTACAAAAATGGGAATCTAATTTATCAGATTTTGATGTAATATAATATGGAGATATAATGAAAAATATTAATAATTTTTTAACTTTTGATATAGAAGAGTGGTACCATTCAAATTATGATGTTGATTTAAGTAAATTTCATAATACGAAAACAAATTTAGACTATACTATAGACAAAACAATTGATTTATGTGCAAAATATAATGTTAAATCTACCTGTTTTATTGTAGG
>CAKZOX010000210.1 GCA_937138295.1 uncultured Campylobacteraceae bacterium | reverse complement strand
AGTATTTAGGGAATCAGCATTAAAAGGATCACCTGAATCTTTTGTTGCAGCAAATATATTACTTCCTAATGGATTTAGTCCTTGTTCATTTGTAAATGCTGCCGTTTGTAGTTTACTTATTAAAAATCTATTAGAATCTTCAACTAAAAATACATATCCGTCATTGTCAATTTCTAACTTTCCAAATGAATTTTCATATAATTCTAAATCGTTTAAATTTAGATTAATATTTTCTAGGGTTAAAGTATCTATATTTTCTGTTGTCAAAGTATTTGTTATTTCTAAATACTCACCACCAGCATCTTGAACAGATTCAATAAAAGCTTGTCTAGCACTATCTACCATTGCCAAACCTGACCCCAATGTAGCTTCTTGGATATTTAAAACAGAAACAAACTGTCCATTTACTGTTGCATCAGTTAAATTAAACTTGTCTCCTAATACTATATTCTCAATATTTAAACTACCTTCAGTTATATCACTAACTGAATTAAAACCAGGAGTATTAGAAATTTTATCAGAAAGTAAATTTAATGTTTCCTCCAAATTCCCTGTAAAATTTTGTCTAATAACATTGCCCTCTAAAGTAATGCTTAAGTAATCATTTTCATCATTTAATTGTGACAAATTATTTGAAAAATCAACTTTTGAAATCTGAGTAGTAGATGATACACTTTCAGTTGTAGGGTTTGAACTTAATAAACTAAGTTTTTCAATGAAATCAACTTTTAACAATTCAGTATCAACTAATTTGGAACTTGCTGTTTTGTAATTGTTTCCACTTAAATCTAAATTATCATCTATTGCTGTTTCATTGTAATTTGTAGTTTTAATATTCACATTACTTAAACTATCTTCTACTTCTAAATTAATTGATGTTACAAAATTTGAATAGTCATTATTAAATTTATCTACATTTTCATCTGTTGAAACTATTTCTTTTTCCTGAGGACTTAAACCTTTTACAAGCATTCCTTGTTGTGTTTCCAAAAATGATTCACCATTTTTTTGGAAATCTCCAGCTCGAGTATAATATAAATTATTTGTAACTAAATCTTCTACTACAAAAAAACCTTTACCTTCAATAGCCACATCAGTTGCTACATTAGTAACTTGGAGTTCACCTTGAGTGAAGATTTTTGTAACAGTGTCAAGTTCTACTCCATTACCAAAACCTCTTTGATCATAAAACATATCTTGAAAACTAACAACATCTAACTTGTTTGCTACTGTTGTTGTATTAGATATATTATTTGATTCAATTGCTATTGCTTTATCAAATACATTTAATCCAATATGTCCATTCCAAATAGCACCAATCATTGTTTATCCTTTTAGAATATTTTCTGAATAGATTCAAATGGTAATGTAGTTAAAACATCTGAATACACAGGACCAGTTACACCACTTAATACATAAGGATGATCTGAAACTTGATCATTAGTTTCATCTAAGATTACTAATTCTCCATTATTTATTAAAGGTTCCCCTACATTTTGTAAAGCAACTTTATATCCTGTCAATTCTCCATCTGGACCAATAATCGAACCATCAACATCATAATCAACATAAGAAGTACTACCGTCTTCATTAGTCATCATAATTTTATCTTCCATATATAAAATCTCTTGGGCAACAACTTGAGTTACTCCATCATAATTTTCCACAGATCTTACTGTATATGCTTTATTAACTCCAGAATCTGAAATATTTCCATCTTCTATATTTTTTCCAATAATATTTGAAGCACTAGCTAATGAACTTTGAGTATAAGCATTACTTAAATTGTTCATTGCTGCAAGCATTTGTTGATTTGTGTCAATAGTCGACATTTGCATTTGAGTAGCAAGCATTTGTTGAGAATCCATAGGTTTTGTTGGATCCTGTAGCTTTAACTCTTGAATCATAAGTTTTAAAAAGTCTTCATTTGTTAGTTGATCATTAGCGATTGAAGTTGTGAAGCTATTACCATCAACTCCAACAGCACTTGAAACTGAAACATTATCTACTGTTGCCATAATACTCTCCTAATTTGAGCTTTCTTCAAAGAAGTATTTAACTACACTATCAGAATTCATTGCATCTAGTATTCTAACAGCTAGTTTTTCATCGATAACTATTATATCGCCTGTACCTATTATTCTTGAGTTTACATATATGTCGCCACCAGAACCTGCTGGCTTTTGCAAAGATATAATATCACCTTCGCT
The DNA here is from genome assembly GCA_937138295.1 of uncultured Campylobacteraceae bacterium. Lineage (GTDB taxonomy): Bacteria > Campylobacterota > Campylobacteria > Campylobacterales > Arcobacteraceae > JALRJW01. The sequence continues at coordinate 39,920 of CAKZOX010000210.1, read as the reverse complement.
TAATTTTAAAAACTCTTCAATTGAGATTTCTGTAGTGCCTAAATTAACATCTACTACAATCTCTGTATCTACTAATAAATCATAAGTTCTTTCAGTTATTTCCATATGTAATCTTTACGATAATATCTATTAACATTCATTATATCATAAAAGATACTAATTACAAAATAAAAAATAAATATTATTTACATTACATTATCAAGGGATTCAAGCATTGAAGAAACTTTTGATTCAATATTACCATCAAAGTTTCCTAAGTCACTTGCAATTACAACTCCACCCGCTGCAACATTTGCATCTTGATGTAGTTCTATGAAGGGTTCTAAGTTAAGTTGATCTTTTAAAATCTCATAATCTTTTGGATTAAGATGTATCTTTATTTTTGAAGCAGTTTTAATTTTTTCCATAATATGAGTTATAGTTTGGGCAGCAATTTTTGCAGAATTTTCACCAATTTCAACAGAAATGATCTTTTGAGCAATTGAAATGGAAGTCTTTAAAAGTTTTGTTTCCATTTGAAAAGTTGCTTGTTCAAAAAATGCAGCATAATGTTTAAGATCTTTAATTGCTTGTATTACTTGAGCATCAATATCTTTACCTTTTATACCATCATTTTCTATATTTGTGATTTTTAGATTTATTTGATTTATTTGATTACTAAGATTTTTAATCTCATTCATCAATCCATCATTTGACTGAACTTCAGTTGGTCTAATTAATTTTGTTTCTTTAAATTCACTTTGTTCTTCGTTTGCAGAACTATTAGAAAATGTTCCAAGTTGGTAATCTTGGACTTGATCTGAACTATTTAAAATCTTTGCATTTGAGTAAACATTATTTGTAGCCATTATTCGTCCATATCCCTATCTATTATTCCATCTTCAATCATTTTTTGAGCAACATCAAGCATTTTTCTTTGTGCAGCTTCAATATCTTTGATTTTAACCTTATTAAGCATTTCAAACTCTTCAAGGAATCTATCTCTTGCTCTTTGTGACATTGCACTAGTAACTTTTTCCATATCTTCTTCAGGTGCATTTTTCATAGCAACTGCAACATCACCTGCATCTACATTTTGTAAAATTTTCATTACATATTCTGTATCTAAATTTAATAAATCTTCAAATACGAACATATTCTCTTTAATTTTACTTGCTAATGCTGTATCAATACCATTAATATTTTTTAGAATATCTTGAGATTTTGGACCAACTCTATTTAACATATCAGCAACAACTTTAACTCCACCAACATCAACAATAGATGATAACAATGATTGAAGTTTTTTTTCAAGAACTTGAGATATAGTTCTTACTACATCAGGTGATACATCTTTAATAGTTGCTATTTGCATGGTAACTTTAACTTTGATAGCTTCATCTAATTCCATTAATACTTGAGCAGATTTTGTTGCATCCATATGAGATAAAACTACAGCAATTGTATGGGGTGATTCATCTTTAATAAAGTCTGATAATTGTTTAGGATTAATTGAATCTAAGTATGCAAAACTTTGAGAAGCCATCCTTAATTTAGATAGTTTTCTAAGAACCTCATCTGCTTCACTTTTACCTAAAGATTTATATAAAATTTCCCTCGCATATTCAAAACCACCAGAAGATATAAAGCCTTTTGATTTAGTATATAAATGAAATTCTTCAAGTATAGCTAAGGATTCATCTTTATTTACAGATTGAATTTGTGTAATAGCAGTAGATATATCTTCAACTAAATTTTTTGGTAAATGTTGAAAAATTTTTACAGTAGCATCTTCCCCAATAAGAACCATAAATCTAGCTACTTTATCCATCATAGATAGACCTTTAATTAATTCACTTTTATCTGACATAATCTATCCTACTTAAAATTTTTATTACCTTCAGCAAGTAGTAGTTCTATCATTTGAGCTACTTCTCCTGGACTGTTTTGAACCTGCTTATCTAACTCTTCAATTAAAATTTCATATTTAGCTGCACTTTCTTCATCTAAACCTTCAATATTATTCATAATCTGGCTTTTAATTTTACTCTTTAATCTACCTTTTGCATCTTCAATATTATATTCATCTTCATATCCAACATCTCCAATATCAACTTTAGCATTTGGATTATTAGGATCAGTTGTTGTACCACCTTGTATTACAACTTGATGATTTGCTATAAATTTCTTATAAAATACTAACAGTATTATACCTGCAATAATATATTGAATATATGTCCCAAACTCTTGAAGAATAGTTTTTACCATTCCTAGTGTATCAGTACTAGATTCAGATGCAACAACAGGTTCTCCATTTTCATCTAAATTTGTTTGAGATACAGGTGTTAAGTTTATAAATTTAAAATCTTTAACAGTAATTGTATCCCCTCTTGTTTGGTCATATCCAATTGTATCTTGAACTACTTGAGTAATTGATTGTAGAAATTGTTCTTTATTATCAACATTTTCTAATACAGTACTATCAAATGTAACTGCAGCTGATATTTTATTTATTTTAGAATAGTTATTATCTTGTTGTCTAATTATTTTCTTAGATATTTCATAATTAGTAACTGTGTTTGTACCCTCATTACTTGAACTTGTAGTACCATTTGTATTATTTGCATTATCTTCAATATTGCCCTCAACACCAGCAACACCATTTTGTTCACCACTAGTACCTTGAGATGCTGAAACATTTTCAATAACCTGTTGAGATCTTACAGTACCTTCTGGTTGAAATATCTCTTCTTCAATATTTCTACTCATAAAATCCATATTAACAGAGACTTTTGCTACAACTCTTTCATTACCAACAAATGGCTCAAGTAAAGCTATTATTTTTCTTTCAAAATCATTTTCAACTTTTTGCTTATATTTTTCTTGAACATATGATTTTTGTGAATTCACATCCTCTTCTGTTCTTTCTAAAAGTGTCCCATCTTGATCAATAAGCTGAATATTTTCTTCTTTTAAATTTGGAATTGCACTAGCAATAAAATTCTTGATACCATTAATTTGTTTTTGAGTTAAATATACACCTTGTCTTAAATTTAAAACAGCAGATGCTGTAGGATCAACTCTTTTTTCAACAAAAATTGTTTCTTTTGGAATAGCAATTTTTACATTTGCCTTTATAACATTTGATAGAGATTCTAAAGATCTAGAAAGCTCTCCTTCAAGGGCTCTAAGATATTTAACTTTATTTTCAAAGTTTGTAGTTCCTAATGATGACTTTTCAAATATTTCCCAACCAACATGTTGACTTGTAGCACCTTCACTAGTAACAAGTTTTATTTTTGCAATATTTACAAAATCTTTTGATGTTTTTAATGTTAAATTATCACCTGACCCAACTACAGAAAATGGTACTCCAGAAGCTTCAAGTTCACTACTTGCAGACATTACTTGTGATTTTGTAAGATTAGTTGCTATTGTGTAGCTTAGTTTTTTATCTTCAGCTTTAATATTACTAAATATTAATAGTCCAATTAAAAATATAAGTAATAATGAGAATCCTCCTAATATTACAGCTCTTTGTGCAGTATTTAAATTATTAATAAATTTAAGAAGTTGATCCATTACTTATGAGGCCTTATATTAATTTTTTGATGAAGATTCAATTACAGATCTAAATAGTCTTGAATCTTTTTTTATAGAAGATTGAATTGCATCAAACAACATTTTATTTTTTGACATTTCAGCCATTTGAGAATCTAAGTTTACATTATTTCCGTCATTTTGTTCTTTTAAACCTTTTATTTCAACAGCTTTATATAAATTTTTATCATTTACATTTGAAGCAATTGGTAAATGATTATTATTTGTTTGACTAAGTTGTAACTTTACTTGCATATTTTCATTTGCTTTTTTCATTTCATCATTGAATACCAATTCTTGAGTTTTATATCCAGGAGTATTGATATTAGCTATATTACTAGAGATTACTTTTTGTCTTTCACCTCTAAAATTAAGATTTTTGAATAGTAAATTTGTTACTGAACTTGCTTCCATTATTTAGTATTACTTCCAATTTTTTCAATTAGACTACCATTTAATTGGTCAATAGTAGTAATTGCTTTTTGCGATTGCTCGAATCTTCTTTGAGCATCAATTAAATCAACCATAGCTCTAACAGGATTTACATTTGATTTTTCTACACTACCTTGATTCACAAAAGTAATAGGATCAGCCATAATTTCTTCAATATTTGTATTTGGCTTTAGCATATACTTACTTTCACCTAATGCTTCAAGGTTTTGAAAATCAATTCTTACTATTCCTAAATTTTCAGCTATATTACCTTCTAAAACAATTGGTTCATTGTCAGCATTTAATACTGTATTTCCAAAGGCGTCAGATAAAAAACCATCACTTGACTTAAACGCACCATTTCTAGTGTAAACTATATCACCATTTTGATCTTGAACTTTAAAAAACAGATCTGGTTTATTTAAAGAAAAATCTAACTCATTTTGTGTTTGAACAATTGGACCATTCGTTTGGTCTATATATTTTGCACTTAATTTAGGTATATCATTTAAAATTCTATTTTCACTATTAACATTTCTACTTGCATTTTCTTTTTCAAGATATTTGTTAAAAGTCCCTTCTACCATAGCTTCTTGTTTAAAGCCAAAAGAATTCATATTAGCTAAATTATTACTTATCATATCAAGTCTATTAACTTGATTTACCATAGAAGCAGCTAATGGATATACACCTTGATTCATATTGTTCTCCTACTTTTATACTCTCTTATTGAATTCATCAATAAGTTTTTCTAAATCATCACCATCTACGATTTCATTATCATCACCATGAATATGTTTTGCAACAACAATATCTTCTTTAGAACCTTCATCTTCAAAAAGGTTGTTTAAATATATAGATAATTTCCTAATAACAGACATTACTCTTTCAATTTTTTGTCTATTAATATCATTAAATTGCATTAGTTCCATAGCTTGGAATATCTGGTTGTCTTCATTCATTAAATGATTATTGATATTATCAATATCACCATTTAAAGATTGAATTTCATTAAGATTTGAAGAAAATACATTAACATTAGGAAATTTAACACTTAATGTTTCCATTAATTTTTTTTGAGATTCAAGTACCTCTGTAGTATGAGCCAAGATACCTCTAATTTCATTATTTGTATCTAATGTAGAACTTAAAACATCAAAGATTTGAGATACTTTTTCTTCAGAATCATTTGCTACTTGAGTTAATTGATTTACAACTTTTGCATCGTTTTCAGCTGGAATAGGAATTTTCCCTTCATTAATTTGATTATCTGCCCAGTTTTTAAAATGGTCGTCAGATTCATTTTTACTTTGACTTGGAGTTTCTGTTTTTGTAATTTCTTCTTCAAGAGAAAGTTCTTCATTATTTCCTAAAATATCTTCAGTATCATCATTACTTGACGAATCTATTTCATTTACAACTCCAACCAAATCTTCTAATGACTCATTAGATACTTCTAAACTTTGAGAATTAATTAAATCATCAATTTCATCATTACTTATCTCTTCAGAAGATTCTTCATTTTCATCGTTTGAAAATTCATTTACTAAAGAGTCTATATCAAACTCTTCATCATCACTACTATCTTCACTTAAATTATTTGATTCTTCATTATCATCTTGAGATTGTGAAACTAAATTTTCAATCTCTTCCATTGAAAGTGTTTCATCTTGTGCTTCTTCAGTTGTCTCTTCCTCTTCAGATATATCAAGACCATTCATCAAAGCTTCAATTTCTTCTTGACTCATACTCATTTTTGCGCCTTATGTTAATTATGTAAGTACTTATAATCTATTTTTTTAGAACACCATCTAATTTTTCTTTTAAAACTTCCGCACTAAAAGGTTTCACAATGTAGTTATTTACACCTGCTTGTAAAGCAGTAATCACTTCACCCTTACCACCTTCAGTAGTAATCATTATTATTGGTGTTTTAGTGTGAGTACCCTCTGATCTTATTTTTTTTACTAATTCAAGACCGTTCATATTTGGCATATTCCAATCTGTTAAAATAACATCATAAGATTTTTCACTTAATAACTTCCAAGCTTTTAAGCCATCTTCTGCTTCATCAAAACTTTCTTTACTAAAACCTAACTGCATTACAACATTTCCAATAATTCTTCTCATTGTAGAACTATCATCGACTATCAAGATTCTCATTTATCATGCCTTCATCAAAATAATTTTCATATTAAAGGTCATTATATTTAATTTGAATTAAATAATAACTTAATATTACATAACAAATAGTGTATTAATTTATCTAATTTTAAATAATGTTAAAATATAATCTAATATTATGGCCATAAGGATTAAATAATGATAAAAGCACTTTACACAGCATCAACAGGAATGACATCAATGCAACATCACATTGATGTGACTTCAAATAACATTGCAAACGTTAATTCTACAGGGTTTAAGCAAGATAGAGCTGAATTTGCAGATCTAATGTATGACCAATTGAATTACACAGCGGGTAGAACTTCTCAAGTTTCTGTTAATCCAACAGGTATAGATGTGGGAATGGGTACTGTACTAACAGGTATTCAGAAAAATTTTGGTGAAGGTGATTTAAAACTTACATCAAATCCTTTAGATATGGCAATTGAAGGTAAGGGATTCTTCCAAATAGAATTACCTAGTGGTGAAGTTGCTTACACAAGAAATGGAACATTTAAATTAAACTCAGAGGGTGTAGTTGTAAATGGTGCAGGATATCCTTTAACTCCACAATTAGTAATACCTGATAATTTGGTTGATGTTACAATTGGAACAGATGGATTAGTTACAGCCACAGATCCAGTAACACAAGATACAGTTGAAATAGGCCAAATAACTCTTTATGACTTTATTAATCCAGCGGGATTAGCACCTTTAGGGCAATCATTATTTAGTGAAACAGAAGCTTCAGGTGCTGTGCTAGAAGGTAATCCAACAACTGCTCAATTTGGAGCTGTTAGACAAGGTATGATAGAGCTATCTAATGTTAAGCTTGTAAATGAAATGATTGATTTAATTACTGCACAAAGAGCTTATGAATCTAATTCTAAAGCAATTACAACAGCAGATGCAATGCTTGATACTACAAATAGGTTGAAAAATTAATAATAATTTTTTAGGTAAATAAAATGAATCTTGAAGAATTAAAAAAACTTAGACAAGAAAAACAAAAAGAACACAAAAAGAAAAAAAGAGAATATTACCTAAAAAAGAAACAACAAGAAGAAACTAAAAAGAAAATTGAAAAAAGAAAAGTTTATGATTACAACTCTGACTTTTCAGAAGAAAACTTTAATAAAAAAATAAAAGAAATAGCAAAAGCTCAAAAAAAACATGTTGATGATAGACATGAAATAATAAAACAAAAAATTAAAGAATATGAAAATATTAAAAAGGAGTATTATGAAAACAACAAAGAACATAGACTTCAATATGATAAACAATATAGAGAAAGAAAAAAAGAAGACTTAAAAAAATACAGAAGAGAGTATTATCAGAAGAATAAAGCTCAAATATTGCAAAAGCAAAAAGAAAGAAGATCTAAACTAAAAGAGAAAGAAAATGGCTGAAGAAATTGAAAAAGTAGAAGAAACTCAAGAAGAGCAAACACAGCAGCAAGAGCAATCAGATGATAATACTCAAACTAATAATGAAGATAATCAAACAAATCAAGAACAGAATTTAGACATAGAAATCGAAAATCCTGAACAAGATATTGAAGAAGAAAAAGCTCTTAAAAAAAAGAAATTAATAAAGAAAATACTATTTGGAATCATTGGATTCTTAGTTTTAATAATCTTAACTTTTACAATCCTGTTTTTTACAGGTTTCTTTGATCCAGAACAAGAAGAATTACCAAAAGAAGAAACTACAACAACAAAAAAAGAAGTATCAAAACCTCAATCTAGAATAAATATGCAAACTATGAATGCATTTGATATTAATAAATTAAACACAGTTAAGTTAAATAAAGAACTAGAAAAACTAACAAGTAGAAACTTGGTTATTGAACAAAAAGCAACTCAAATAGAAAAAAAAGAGGATGAACAACAAATTCTTCAAGATCAAAAAGAAATTCAATTAACTGAACTTCAAAAACAAGAGGAAGTACTTAATGAAGAGAAAAAACTAATTGAGCAAAGAAAGAAAGAATTAGAAGAGCAAAAAAATGAATTGCTAGCATTAAAAGAAGAAGCATTAAAGATTAAAGATGTGATTCTAAAAGAAAAAGAAGAGATTGAAAATCGAATGACTCAACTAGAGAAAAAAGCTTTAGAAGAGGAAGAAAAGATTGAAAAGAAAAAAGAATTAGCACTTAAAGAAAGTAATGAGGCTATTAAAGAAGCCTTGATTGTAGCGGAAGAAGAAGCTAAAGAAAGAGAACTATACTTTATTACTGTATCTACAATAAAAGATAAACTTTACAAAGATTATCTAGATAGAGTGCTTAGAATTGATACAGAAATTAAACTATGTAGAGATGATAAAAACAGAATTGTAATATATTCTGGTCCTTATGAAAATATTAACAATAGAGATGAAATGCTGAAGATTTTTAGAAATAAAGATTTTAAAAATTCTTTTAATACTACTTTATCAAAAGATGAATTTGATAAACAGTGTAATTACTAAACTAAATATGTAAGAAAACTCTAAATTAAGAGTTTTCTAAAATTTCTAATGATTTTTGTACAGTAATTTTTTTCTTGTCAATATCGACATTTAAAATATACGTATCAAATATCTTAGGTATTAAAAAAGTTTTAGGTAAACCCTCTTCTACCAAATTTGAGGCGGTTTTAACTTCAAAATAATCACATGATGGATATCTATTAATATCAATAACTTCACCTAATTCTTTGTCGTCTTCAATAATTTTACAATTTAATAAGTCAAACCAAAAAAACTCATTTTCACCTAATTGACAATTTTTTCTAGTTTCTTCATACGTAGTAAAAAGTTGTTGATTAGTTAATTTCTTTGCTAAGTCAATATTCTCAAAATTTTCAAATTGTACTGTTTGAGTTGAATTATTAAATTCTTTAATAGTTAGATTTAAATTCTTATTAGATACGTAAGTCGCACCTTTTTTAAATTGTTCAGGAAAGTCTGTATCCATAATAAGTCTTAAGTGACCTTTTAATCCAACAGTTTTCCCTAGTTTTGCAACATATACTTCTTTATTCATAAAAATGACTACTTTGCAATTACTTGGATTTTATATGAAACACCATCTTTTGCTTTACAACCATTTGCAATAGTTTTTAAAGCATTAATCATGTTCCCATTTTTTCCAATTAATTTACCTATATCATCTCCATGAGCAACAACAGTAATCTCGGCAAAAGTATCTTCAATATAATCAATAGATACTTGAACATCTTCTGGATAATTAACTATTAACTTTGCATAGTTTTCGATGAAATCTGTAATCATTTTTATCTCTTTAGAATTATTTAGATGCTAATTTTTTAACTTTATCAGATGGCTTAGCACCAACACTTAACCAGTAGTTGTATCTTTCTTCATCTAATTTTAATACTTTTGGCTCTGCAACTGGGTTATAATAACCAATTGATTCAATCCAACCTGAATCTCTTCTTTTTCTTGAGTCTGTTACAACGATTCTGTAAAATGGTTTTTTGTTTCTACCCATTCTAGTTAATCTAATTACTGTCATATTTTTTTCCTTTTATTGTTTTGATAGTATTGAATTCTAAACTCCACAAAAAGCGAGTTTACAACTCAATACTATTTAAAATTATGCTACCTAGATTATCTAGGTAAACCACCCATTCCGCCTGGCATACCACCGCCACCTTTCATTTGTGACATCATGTCTTGAAGACCTTTCATACCACCTTTACTTGAAAGTTTTTTAGCCATTTTAGAAGCATTTTTAAACTGCTTTAAAATTTTATTGATTTGAACTTCGGTTACACCAGAACCTTTTGCGATTCTTTTCTTTCTTGACGGATTCATTAAATCAGGATTTTCTCTCTCTTTTGGAGTCATAGAAGAGATAATCGCTTTAATTCTTTTAATCTCATCAGAATTTTCAAAGTCCATATCTTTTATTGGTCCAGCCATTTGTGATAGACCTGGAATCATTCCAATAATAGATTTCATAGAACCTAATTTACTCATCATTTGTAATTGGTCTAAGAAGTCATTAAAATTGAATTGACCTTTTTTGATTTTTTTAGCAACACTTTTTGCTTTTTTCTCATCAATAATAGTTGAAGTTTTTTCAGCTAAACCTTCAATATCACCAAGACCTAATAATCTTGATACAATTCTATCTGGAATAAAAACTTCAAGATCAGGCATCTTCTCACCTGTACCTATGAATCTTAAAGGAACACCAACTTGATGAGAAATTGATAAAGCAACCCCACCTTTTGTATCACCATCATATTTAGATAAAATAACACCATCTATTCCAATTTTTTCTTTGAATGTAGTTGCTGTTTTTGTTGCATCATGACCTGTTAATGAGTCTGCAACATAAAATATTTCATCTGGAGATACAGAGTTTTGTACATCCTTTAATTGATCCATCAATTCTTCATCAATTGCTAATCGTCCAGCTGTATCTATTAAAAGTACATCATAAAGCTCTTTTGTTGCTTTTTCTTTTGCTGCTTTTGCAATTTTTACAGGATCAGTTTCATTATCATCAAAATAAATATCAACTTCAACTTGTGCTGCAATTTGCTTTAATTGTTCAACCGCTGCTAGTCTTTGTAAATCCGCTGCGGCTACTAAAACTTTTTTCTTTCTTAGTTTTAAATAGTTTGCTAATTTACCTGTTGTTGTTGTTTTACCAGAACCTTGAAGTCCTGTCATTAATATTGTTGTTGGAGGAGTACTTGAAAAAACAAAACCTTGATTACCATTTGTAGTAAGCAGGTTTGTTAATTCTTGTTTTAAAGCATTTAAAAAAGAATCTTGTCCTATTCCATTTTTTTTTGTTTCTAATTCAACATTGTTTACTAATTCTTTTGCAGTTTTGTGATGAATATCAGCTTTTAATAAAGATTTTTTTAACTCTGTAACAGCTTTTTTTAAAGCAGCCGCATCGTCTTGATGTCTTATTTTATTAACTACATTTTTTATCGAACCGGTTATTGAATCAAACAAAATACTTCTCCATTTATTTTAAAAGTTTGGGATTATATATAAATTAAACTTTAATACAGTTTAATCAAAAGTTTCTTTTTAAGTTTTTTTTAATCTTATTTTTTATTTTAACTTGAGATAAAATCCCATAAAATAGGGATTTTATTTGATTTATAAGAAATTTATAAACTTAAATTTTAATTAAATTCATAAACTGTGAATTCAGAAGGTTCTCTAGCTTCAAATTCATAATCAAAAATTTTAGTCTTTTTAGAGTGTAATAAAACTCTATTTACATTTTTTACTGTTTTACCATACATAGCATCACCAATAATTGGATAACCAACATAATTAAGGTGTACTCTAATTTGGTGAGTTCTTCCTGTTTCAATTACTACTTTAACTTTAGATTTATTACCCTCTACAAACATAGGATAAACTGTACTTTTTGCCATTTTACCATTTAAATGGTCAACTTTTGATATTGCTCTACCCTTTGATTTGATTGTTAAAATAGGTTGATTAATCTCAATTTCTTCAATTACTTTTCCATCTACAATTGCAACATACTCTTTATAAACTCTTTCACTTGCAAACTCTTTAATTGCTTTTCTTCTAAACTCTTCAGTTTTTGCAAATAGCATAACACCACTAGTCTCTTTATCTAATCTGTTTAATAAAATAGCTTTCGGAAATTGTTTACTAACATCATCTGCTGTTAAAAATGGTGGTTTATTTACAGCTAGAATATCATCATCTTGAAAAATAACTTTTACATCAGCAACTTTTTTTACTTTGAATTTTGTATCAGTTTTAATTTCACCCCTTGCAATTGTTACTTTCTTTGTACCAACTGTTACTAAACCTCTGTCGATTAAATCTTTTGCTTTTGAATTAGAAATATTCTCTTGTTTTGCTAATACTTTATATGCTTTATCAAATCCACTCATTTATATCCTTTAGTATTGGTTCTATATCACCAACTTTTGTAATTTTCGATTTTTTTAATTTGTCTTGTTCTTCAAATTTTTCTTTTAATTGATCATTATCAATTAAATAATAATCATCAACACACTCAAATAGTTCATATTGATTGAAAATCTTTTTTCCACTTATAAGCTTACAATTGAAGTATGCAGGCTCAATTGGATTGTGACCACCTATATTATCTTCAAATGCACCACCTAAAACAACTAAGTCACTTATTGCATAAATTTCATTTAATAGACCCATTTTATCTATTAAAATTATATCTGAATTAAAACTAGAATCTTTAGAAAACCTACTAAAAGTTAAACTATTTTTTTTAGAATAATCTTTAATAATTTCATAGACACTATCAAATCTTTCAGGGTGTCTTGGTACAATAATTAATTTCCCAAACTCTTTTTTATATGCCTTTAATATCAGTTCTTCTTCATTTTTATGAGTACTAGCAGCTGTAATTACATTCTCATTTAAGTTTTTAAAAATGTTTTCAATTTTTGGCATCTGTGAAAGTTTTATATTACCTGTAACATATATATTTCTTGCACCTAAAACTTCTAATCTTTCTTTGTCTTTTTGAGTCTGAGCATAAACCTTATCAATATTTTGAAAAATTCTTTTATACAAAAAAGAAAACTTTTCATAAGATTTATAAGATTTATCTGAAATTCTTGCATTAATTAAAACTGTTTTTGCTCCCTTTTTTCTAGCAAACAAAAAAAGTAAATACCAAAGTTCAGCTTCCATAACCAATAAAACTTTTTGTTTTGTAATCCAAAATGGCATAAAAATCTCAAAAGGCAAATACCTTACATTATTAGTAATTTTCTTAGCTTCTTCATATCCTGTATTTGTCATTACAGATATATTAATAACCTTGTTCTTTAACCTTGATGTAATTGCAGATAATGCTTTTGTTTCACCTAATGAACATGAGTGAAACCATATACCTTCATTTTGAAATTTTGGATTTCTTTTTAAAAAAAATTTTGCTGGAATTGATACTTTATATTTTTCTTTTTTAGATTTAAAAATTAAATAAGGAATAGCAAGTATGTATACTATTAATAATAGTAAATAGTATACGAAACCAAAAGGACCCAAATTAGGCCTCTTGAATTTCTTCGTCTTCTTTGTAAAGAATTCTACCACAATGTGGACAGTTTACAATCTCTTCAGATTTAATTACTTCAGAATAAGTTTTATCATTAATTTTCATAAAACAACCATAACAAGATTGTTTTTTTACAGGAACAACTGCTGTATCATTTGCCCATCTCTTGATTTTTTCATAGAATGTTAAAATTTTAGAATCCATTTTTTCAAGTAATGTACTTCTATCTTCATACACAGTATTTCTATCTTTGTTTATTTCTTCAATTTTATTATCAACTGCAACTTGAATCTCTTTTATTGATTCTTCTTCTTCAGCTAATGTAGCTTGTAATTCTTTTAATTGTTCTTCTTTAGCTTCTGCTAAATTATCTAATCTTTCAATTTCTTCATTAGCAAAATCAATTTGTTCTTTAGCAATTTCTTCTTCTAATTGTAAAGCTTTCATCTCTTTTTCTGTAGAAATTTCAGTGCTCTTTTTAGATACACTTTCTAGTTTAGTTTTTAATTCAGCTAAATGAATGTTGTTCTTAGTTCTTTTAGATTTAGTATCATCAATCTCTAAATAAATGCCATTAATTTGACTTTTAATAGCCTCAGCTGTTTCAATAAATGTAGCTAATTTAGCTTTTTCATTCTCAATTTGAGGCTCAAACATACTAATCGATTGATCATATTTTGATAACTTGACTAAATCCTGTAAATACTTATTCAATAGTTTCTCCTTGTTCTGTAAAAAAATCAAATGGATTTTTTGAAGCTGTTATTATAGCTTGTAAATCATTTTTTTTCAAATATTCTTCCAATAATCCCGCAACTAGGGTATTGAAGTGTCTTTCACTTTCATAGTGTCTTATATCAATTAAAGACACTCCTCTAGATTTTGCTTCCATTGCATCGTGATATTTTATATCACCTGTTAAAAAGCAATCTGTGTTTATTTCATCTAAAAGTGACATTCCCGCACCTGTAACTATTGATGCTGATTTTATATTTTCTTGGCATTTAACAGCTTTTAAAGTTTTTAAACCAAGTTTAGATGAAACATGTTGAACTAACTTTTCAAAACTCATATTAATTTCAACATTTGATATAAACTCATTTTGATTAATAATCTTAAATCCTAAGATTTCTTCTACAACATATTTGTTTAAATGAGTTTTATCAATATTTGTATGCATAGAGATTAAAGAAATATTCTTTTTAATTAATTTTTGTAAACACTTAGTTGAGTAAGTGTTATAATTAACTTTTTTTAGTCCTGAAAAAATCAAAGGATGATGAGTAATAACAAGTGAATTCTCTTCAAATGTATCTATTAACTCTTCATCTAAATCAATACTTATATAAACTTTAGAAAAACTATCATCAAAATTACCAACAAGTAATCCTGAGTTATCCCATTTTTCTTGTAATTCGAAGGGTGATAATTCATCTAAAAAGTTATAAATATCTTTAATTTTCAAGATTTATTTACCTATTCTTTTTAATCTTTCTTCTTCTTGCTCTTTGTATAAAACAGCACAACCTTGAGCTAGTTCTCTAACTCTTAAGATGTAGTTTTGTCTTTGTGTAACTGATATTGCTTTTCTTGCATCTAATGTATTAAAAGCATGTGAAGCTATCATACACTGGTCATATGCAGGAAGAGGTAATCCTTTTTCTAAACAAACTTTACACTCATCAAATGCATCATCAAAGTGTTTAAATAGCATATCAACATTTGCTACTTCAAAGTTATATTTTGAAAACTCATATTCACTCTCTTTGTGAACATCAGCATAAGTTGTTTTACCATGTTCATTTTCATTCCAAACAATATCAAATACTGAATCAACACCTTGTAAATACATAGCTAATCTTTCTGTACCATAAGTAATTTCTACAGCTACAGGATCACAAGCAAGACCTCCTACTTGTTGGAAATAAGTAAACTGAGTAACTTCCATTCCATCAAGCCAAACTTCCCAACCAAGTCCCCAAGCTCCAAGAGTTGGAGATTCCCAGTTGTCTTCAACAAATCTAATATCATGCTTAGATAAATCTAAACCTAAGTATTCTAAAGATTGTAAATATAAATCTTGAATATTATCAGGGCTTGGTTTAATAAGTGTTTGGAACTGGTAATATGCACCTAATCTATTAGGATTTTCACCATATCTACCATCAGTTGGTCTTCTACTAGGAGCAACATAAGCTGTAGACCATGGAGTTGAGTCTAAACTTCTTAAAAGTGTTGCAGGATGGAATGTACCTGCTCCTGCTGGGATATCGTAAGGTTGTACAATATTACAACCTTGTTTCGCCCAAAATTCTTGAAGTTTGATTAACATTTCTGAAAAGCTTATCATAATTAATAATTCCTAGTAAAAAGTTTATTTCTTAAAATTTCGTGATTATATCAAAAAGATTCTAATACTTTTATAATCTCTTTTGTTTTAAGCTTTTTCCAAGACTCAAATCTATAATAAGTTAAGTTCTCATTTTCAAAAATAAGATTTGAAATCTTTTTAGTTTCATCTTTTATATGAAATGCTTTAGCATAATTATAATACTTCATTTTTGTTTGTATATTTTCATCTTTTGTAATTACAACAGTTGGAATTAAAAAGCTATCTGCAATATGATATGTACAAGTATCAACAGTCACAATTTTATCAGCATTTGAAACTATATAAACAAAGTCATTGTATGTTTTAGAATATTTTGATAGTTCTATATATCTATCATCAACAATTTTATTGTCTATTTTAAGTGAAGAAATTATTACATAATCGCTTTGTTGTTCTAATAACTCTTTTAGATATTGAACTGCATACTCTTGAGGAATTGACTTTTCTATATTTGCTGAATATGGATGATACATAAGAATTTTACTATTTTTCTTAATAGATGAAAGTTTTTCTTTTAGTACAGATGATATCTCTGAAATATCTAAATTAAGTTCATTATGTTTGAAAATATCAGGAATCTTTTTATAATCTAATCCAAATTTACATAACCATGCATCAACAATATTTAAATCTTCAAATAAAGAACTTCTTTGAAAAAATGAACTATTGTCAATATAATAATCATAATTGCAAAGTCTTTTAACAGTAATACTCAAAGGTAAAACTGCTCTTAAATATTTTTGAGTTTCAAAAATTTGTTTATCCCTTGTAAAGTATGAGTTATTTGAAGCATTTATATATAAATCCATATGTACAGTTTCATATATTTCATTTAATTTATCATATAAAATTTTTAATGCAGCACAAGATGCTGTCATCTCAGATATTGAGTTTCCCAGTTTTCCAATAATTGCAATTGAAATCTCTTTTTTGTTTAAATTTTTTAATTGATTATACAAGTCAACTTTTTTAGTTGTAAAAAACATATTTTCAACATCTTGTTTATTTATAACTACACTATCTCCAATTTGATCTTGGAAATTCTTATACTTGTCATATTCAAAAGCATTAGAGATACCTAATTCAATTGGAAAATTATCGTGGTTTCTAAATTTTTCTTCAATAAGAGGTTTTGCAACATATTTATCTTTATCAACATTTGAAAGTACTTCTTGTAAATCATCAAAATCATCAAGTGTTGTTAAGTATGCAGTTTCATGCGCCACTGCAAACTTATACTTGTTGTATTTTACTAAAGTACCATCGGTAGTTTTAATATTAATATTATCCGTAACCCTAAAAAAAATCATTTAAATTTTTACGCCTCTACTTTTTCTTCATTTTTTACTCTAAACATTGTAAGATATGGTAATTTACCTGGTAATTTAATTTTATTAGTATTTCCACTGTGAACAGATTCTAACTCTTTATTTGTTTCTGTTAAAATCTTTTTAAAGTTAATATAGTAAATACCATCTTCACCTTTGTATATTTTACCTATTTCATTATCAATTTCATCGAATTCTATTCCATTTGGTGCAAAAATTTCAACATCAACACCAGGATATGTTTTATACTTACACATAAAATGTTCTTCATCTTCAGTAACTAATCCACTTACTTCATATGAACCTTTACTTAATGCATATTCATGATTCTGAGAATCTGTTTTCTCAAATGGTCTATGAACTAAATATGCATCTGTAAATCCTCTATTCTTAGTTGTATGTAACTCTTTTTGATATTTATTAGCATCAAATTTCTTTTCATAATAATCATCAATTGCATTTCTGTATGCTTTAGCTGTAACAGCTGCATAATAAGGAGATTTAGTTCTACCTTCAATTTTTAAAGAATCTACACAACCTGAGTCTAAAATCTCTTCTAAGTGAGAAGCTAAGTTCATATCTTTTGAGTTAAAGATATATGTTCCAACACCAGGTTCTTCTTCTAATCTAAATAAACTACTATGATCTTCATTAGCTGCATATAAAGTATATTCAAACCTACAGTCATTTGCACAACTTCCTCTATTTGGAACTCTTCCCATTTGAACAGCAGATACTAAACATCTTCCTGAATAAGCAAAACACATTGAACCATGAACAAAAATTTCTATTTCCATTTCAGGTAAATGTTTTTTAATCTCTTTTACATCTTTTAAAGATATTTCTCTTGCAACTACAATTCTTTTTACACCCATATCCCAAAATACTTGTGCATCTAGATAGTTTAATACATTTGCTTGAGTTGATAAGTGAATATCAATTTCAGGAGCAATTTCTCTACATAACCTTACAACTCCAGGAGCTGCTACAATAAATCCATCGGGCTTTAACTCAGCCATTTTTTTAATGTGTTTTTTTAATAAATCAATTTGAGAGTTAAATGGAAAACCATTGATAGTTGCATATACTTTTTTTCCTCTAGCATGTGCGTAATCAATTCCTTCTTTAAAAGTTTCAAAAGTAAACTCTTTTCCTGCTCTAATTCTTAAACTAAAGTGTGATACACCTGCATATACAGCATCAGCACCATAGTTAATAGCTATCTTTAGCTTCTCAAGATTTCCAGCAGGTGATAGTAATTCAACCTTGTTATTTGTCATAAATTTCCTTCAAGTAATCATTAAATATTTAATTTTTAATAGTTCTTTTTTTGGAATTATAGCAAAAATAGCTGAATATTTTAAAAAGTGGAGAGTTTTTGTCTTAATTTAAGGAAAGCTTTTAAAAGCTTTCCCATTCATCATCATTGTTTTCAGTAGGTTTAATAATAGTTGGTTTTTTTGGTTCAAAAGAAGTACTACTACTTTGAGTTGTTTTAATAGTATTAGTTCTTGATTGAACTTTAGGTGTATAAGTTTGTTTTTGTGAACTCTCACTTAAAGCTTTAACTTCTTTTTCTTCTACTTTATTGTCTCTTTTAATTTGATCTAAACATCTAAATACATTTGATGTAGCAGAATCAAGTTGCGTTGAAATATTTAACAATACACTATTTTCATTTTTATCTTTAGCATTTTGATCAACATATTCTTGAACTGAATTATGTACTTTGTCATGATATTTTTTTAACTCTTGCCAATTTGATGTCTTAGTAAACTCTTTTCCTAAGTTTTGTTGTTCAAGTATCCATTTTCCTAAATCACATTCAGTAGGTTTTGTAACTTGCCAAGAGGTATTAGTTGTCCCTAATTTATCAAAGTTTGTATTTTTGAATTTAATGTGATCATTTTTTAATTTAGCAACTTTAAATACCAAATCAACATCTTCAACTTCTTGTTTTGTTTTTTCATTAAATTTTGCTCTATCTGCAATAGCTAATAAGTTTTCAGACAGAGAAGATACTTCACTTGCTAAATTACTAATTACAGTAGCAGAGTTTGCATTTACTTGAGTAGCTTTATCAAGGTCATTTATTGTGTCATTTATTTGAATGATACCTTTTTCTTCTTCTTTACTTGAATCAGATACATTAGCAATTAATTCAATAGTTTGGTTGATTTTTTCATTAAGATTATTATATCCACCAATCATCTCATTAGCAATATCTTTACCTTCATTTGCTTTTGTAGTTGCAATTTCAACTATATTTTTAATTTCCCTTGCAGCTTCTGCACTTCTATTAGCCAGGTTTCTAACTTCTTGAGCAACAACTGCAAATCCTTTACCAGCTTCACCTGCAGTTGCCGCTTCAACAGCTGCATTAAGTGATAAAATATTTGTTTGGAAAGCAATTTGGTCAATTACTGTAATCGCATCATTAATTGATTTAACTTGAGAGTCAATCTCTTCCATAGCAATTGTAGTTTTACTTGCAAGGTTTTGTCCTTGAGATGATGAAGATTGAAGTTCACTTGCTAAGTTTGACATCTGTTTAACACTAGCAACATTTGATTTAATAATTGAAGTTATTTCTTCAACTGAAGCTGCTGTTTCTTCTAAAGCTGCTGCTTGTTGGTTTGCAGATGCTGATAATTCTTCTGAAGATTTAGAAAGAATTTTTGTATCATCATTTAATTTTCTTCCACTTTGAGTTATCATAGTTAAGAATTCTGAAACAGTAGCTCCAACTAATCTAGTTGAACTAATAATAGATGAAACAACTCCACTTACTTTTGATGAATCAATACTATTTGAAGCATTTTCTGTAAAGTTAGAATTTCCATATTCAATTAATATATTATTTAAAGTAATTAAATTTTGATTAGTTTCTTCAATCATTGAATTAATCGAATGTTTAAGTTTTTTAACTAACGGATTATCTGAATCATTTTCAATTTTGTAAACATAGAACCCATTAATTACTTTTGTAATTACATCATCTACTTCTTCAATAACTTTTGCATCTTCTTTTACTCCATCTTGAAGTTTTTGAATATAGCCATTAAAATTATCAACTAGTTGACCAACTTCATCATTGGAAATTTTTTCGATTTTTTTATTTTCATTCTCATTAGAATTTGTCATATCTTTTATAGCACTATTTAAAAGATTAAATGGAACTGTAATTGTTCTATTTATAACAAAACTATAAATTATAATAGCTATAACAATAGCAATTAAACCAAAAATTAAAGTAGTAAAAACAACTTCAGAAATAGTCTTTTCTGTAGCTTTTTCTATTACACTGATTTCAGCTTCAATATCAGTAACATATGCTCCTGTTCCTATTACCCAATCCCACGGTTCAAATTTTTGAACATAAGAAAATTTTACTTGTGGTTTTTCAAAACCAGGTTTTGGCCACATATATTCAACAAGACCACCCTCTTGTTTTTCATTTGCAACTTTAGCAAACTCTACAAAAAGTTTTTTCCCTGCTTTATCTACAACATTTGATAAATCTTTACCATCTAGTGAAGGTTTAATAGGATGCATTATCATTTTTGGATTAGAATCATTTATCCAGAAATATCCATCTTCACCAAATCTCATTTCAGATATAGTTTTTAAAGCTTCAGCTTTCATTTTTGTTGTTACATCAGATACATATTCACCTGTTCCTATTACCCAACCAAATGGCTCAAATAATTTTACATATGAAACCTTTGGTTGAGGAGTTTCAAATCCTGGCTTTGGCCATACATAATCAACAAAACCATCACCATTAGCTTTTGCAACTGCAGCAAACTCTTTAAATATTTGCTTTCCGCCTTTGTCTTTGTAGTCATAAAGATTTTTACCATTTAATTGTGGTTTAATAGGATGCATAACGATAACTGCATCTAAATCATTTATCCAAAAATATCCATTTTCTCCATATCTAGAGCTTTCTACTATCTCTTTTAATCTCATTTTTAAAGATTTTTCAGATAATACTCCATTAAATTTTTTGTACTCTGCTTCTAAAATTGAGAATAAAAAGTTAGTTTGACCTTTTAAATCATCTTGTACTTCGACTTTTATTTTTTCAATTGATGTTCTTTCATGATAGCTTTGAACTGTTTTCATAGCTAAAGATATATAATTTTTTAGCTCAATTTCTTTGTTCTGGTAAGCTTGACTTGAATATGTATCTACACTTTTTTGAGAAAAAGAGTTCATACTACTCACTGAATTTAAAGATAGTGCTCCAGAAATAATTATGATTATAAATATAGATAATCCTAATATTTTCTGCTTTATTGTTAGATTGTTGAACATAAACTACTCCTGAGAATATAACTGTTATATATTATCCATAAAATCTTTAAATTTACCATTAATATTGTGTTTACTTTTAATATTGGCATATTATTTATTACTTTTTGTTGCGAAATTATTGACTTTGAATTAATCAATTTTTAATAATTATTAAATTATATTTATAGATATTATTAAAGAAAGGATTATTATGAAAATATTATCAATTATATTACTAATTACAACATTTTTATTCTCATCAAGATTAGAAACAATAGGTGTTGAAACTAGCTATACAGATGTTAATGGTGAAGATAAAAATATAATTATAAAAAGAGAGAAACCTGCTGAGTGTTTTAATATAAAATTTGACCCTACAGTAGTTTTAGGTGGAAATGCTGCAAGTAGTAAAATTCCTGAAAAGTGTAAAAGAGATTTTGTTACGTATATGGGAAAAGTATCTCCCATTAAATTCTCAGATAAAGTTGAAACATATGGTGAAGTTGAAGTATTAGAATTCATTCAAAAAGCAACTTTTGATGATAACTATTTATTAGTTGATTCAAGAACAGAAGACTGGTTCTACCACTCTACAATTCCAAGTGCTATTAATGCTCCATATACATATGCAAATAAAGTACAATTTGCAAAAGAATATGATGCTATGATGGAATTATTTAATGTAAAAATTGTTGATGGTAAATATGATTATTCTGAAGCTAAAACGTTGTTGTTATTTTGTAATGGTGCATGGTGTGGACAATCTCCTGAGGCTATGAAACAATACATAAGACATGGATATCCAGAAGAAAAATTAAAATGGTATAGAGGTGGAATTCAATCTTGGATTAGTTTGGGATTTCCAACTATAAAACCTGAATAAAGTAGAAGTTTACTTCTACTTTAATACTGTTACTAATTGCTCAATAATAGTTTTATCTAAAAACCCTTCATCAGATAATTCTTCTAAAATCTTAAATGCATCATCTTTATTAAATGCACTTCTAAAAGGCTTATTATTTCTTAAGGAATCATATACAGATATAATCTGTAGAATTCTATCTTTAAAGCTAATACTTTTTGCATCTAAACCTATACTATAACCATCACCATCTAATCTTTCTTGAACTTTATAAGCTAAAGCGGAGATATCATTAAATGCTTGTATGTTATTTAATACTTTTTTTGTGTAGTAAGGATACTCCTTGATAATTTCGCTTTCACTTATACTTAAAGGTTCTTCTTTGTAGTAAATATCTTTACTTATAGTAATTTTACCAATGTCTTTTAAGGATGAAGCTATCATAAAAATGTATTTATCCTTATGCTCAAATTCAAAGTAGTCACTAACAATATTTGCATATTCAACTATATTTGAATTTTCGTTTATTAAAGTATTAAAATAAGTTGTAAATTCTAATAATTCTTCAAAATCTAATATTTTTGTAAAATCACTTAAAGCACTATAAATATAATATATAATATCGTTGTCATTTTTTAAATCACACCATAAAACATAATCTTCTATATATGCAGATAATATCTCTTTATTAACTTCATCATATTCCATTAATGTTTCTAAATAGTTTTTTATATTGTTTTTATTTTCTAAACTAGAATCATCAAAATCAAATTTTTTCAATAATTGATCATTTAATAAAACAATACCTTTAAGTTCTTCTAATGAATTTAAGTCATTAAAGGGAAATTTTTCTAAATCAATACTTTTTGAATGATATAAACCTAAATTATATGAAAGTGCTAATGAACATAAATCTGAAAGTTTTTTTTCATCATATCCTAAAGCTTCACCAAGCTTTATTGATAGATATGCGTTCTTTTTTAAAAAGTTTTTGTTAGTTTTATATAAGTCTTCTAAAAAGATATCAAATACATTTGATGTAGCTAATAAAAAATTGTTTAAATTAAATGCTATTTGTTTCTTTTTGTCTATTTTAATTGTATTTTCCATATGAGTCCTATTTGTTTTGGGAATCAAATAGTACTATATATAAGATTGTTATTAACTAAAAAGTTTTATGAAGGAGTTAAATCCTTCATAAAAATTATATTATTCACTTACTAAATTAGTAAATGCCTCAACTGCAGGATCTGTCATATCAAGATCAACATGTTCAGCACCTTGTACTTTTACTAATGTAGCATTTAAACCACTATTTTTTGCTATTTCATAAAAAGATGTTGTAACTTCTGGTTTTGAGATTTTATCAGCAGTACCATATACAAAAACAAAATTCGTGTCTTTACTAACATTATCTAAAACATTAGACATTGAAATTAAATCTTTGTTTCCTGTTTCTTTTTGAATATCATATCTACCACCAACTAACATAGCATTGTTTATTAATTCAGGTTTTAACCCTGTTAAAGTTCCACCCATAAGTGCAGCTGCAGAGTGTCCTATATAATTAACTCCTTGCGCCTCATATTTATCTTTAAATGCTTGAATTAATTCACCTAAGAATAAAACATACTCTTTTTTTGCAGCTAAATTTTTTACACCTTCATGTGCAAGTGCTGTAAAGTTATTAGTAGATGAACCTGAATATCCAGGAAGTGCTACAGCAATAGTTGTTATATCCGTATTAAAGTTTACTGTTTCAGCGAATGGTCCATATCTACCTAATGTATTTGCACCCTCAGGCCATGTACCATGTACAATAAAATTGATAGATTCACTATCTCCTTCAAAAGCTCTATACTCAATACACTCTCCACCAGCAAAAATAAAATCATCACCTTTTGCGTTACATTGATTCTGTGTAACTGAAGCTGCTGATAAAGAGATACCTGAAATTAGGGCCATAGTTGCATAAATTTTCTTTGTCATTATAAAT
Source organism: uncultured Campylobacteraceae bacterium (assembly GCA_937138295.1). Lineage (GTDB taxonomy): Bacteria > Campylobacterota > Campylobacteria > Campylobacterales > Arcobacteraceae > JALRJW01. The sequence goes on along the minus strand of CAKZOX010000210.1, from coordinate 15,803 downwards.
CCTTTGCTTAAAAAATATTAACATTTTGATTATATCACAAAAATAAAGTTGCTTTCAAGAATTGTAATATATAATATTTTTTTATATTAAAAGGATTTATATGTTAAAAAAACTTATTAAACCAATTTTCGCAGCATCATTACTGTTTCCAGTAATCTCAAGTGCTGATGTAGTAACTTCAAAAGATTTAGTTGCTAATGTTCAAAGCCAAATGAATAGTATAGGTACAAGTGAACTTGTAAAACTATTAGAAAAAGAACCAAACATTAAAGTAATTGATGTTAGAAATAAAAGTGATATTCTAGCTCAAGGTGGTTATATTAAAACAAACAATCTTGATTTTATTTCAAGGGATAAACTAGAATTTATGATTGAGGATTCTGTTAAACCTGAAGATAAATTTGTTGTTTATTGTTACACAGGAAATATTAGTTTACTTGCTGCAAAACAGTTAAAAGATATGGGTTATAAAAATGTAATTCATTACAAAGATTCTTATAAAGGTTGGAGTGAAGCTAATCAAAAAATTAGTTCATTAGACTTTTATTTAGAATCGCCTTTATACAACAAACTAAAAAAAGTAAGTGAAGGTGTTTACACTTCAATTGGTGCAACTCAACCTCCAAGATATGAAAACAATGGTCATAACAATAACTTAGGTTTTATTGAAGGTAAAGATTTTGGTGTTGTATGGAATGCAAGTGGTAATTATATGTTAGCAAAAGCATTACATGAAGAGATCAAAAAAATTTCAAATAAACCTATAAAATATGTAGTACTTGAAAACTCTCAAAGTCATGCTATGCTTGGTTCTAATTACTGGAAAGAACAAGGTGCAACTATCATCGCCCATGAAATTTCTAAAAAAGAATTAGCAGGAGATGGTGAAGCTATACTAAAAAGACATACAAGAATTATGAAAGATAAAATTGTTGGAACTAAAATTGTTTTACCAGATGAAACTTTCAAAGATAAAATGGTGTTAGATTTAGGAAATAAAAAAATTGAATTATTATACTTTGGACATGCACATGAATATGATGATATTGCATTATGGATGCCAAATGAGAAAATTTTATTTGCTGGAGATTTAGCATTTCATCAAAGAATGTTACCAATTTTCAAAATCACAGATACAGCCCATTGGATAGAGTTATGGGATGAAATAGAAGCACTGGATGCAAAAATTGTAATTCCTGGTCATGGTGATGTAACTGATATGCCAACAGTAACAAAATACACTAAAGGTTATTTAGAACATATGAGAGCTAAAATTGAAGAAGTTTTAGATAATGATGGTGGTTTAGCAGATGCTTATAAAGTAGATCAAGATGCTTATAGACACCTTGACACATACAAAGAATTAGCTGTTCAAAATGCTTCAATATTATTTGAGCAAATGGAATTTGAATAAAAATAAATCCATCTTTTGATGGATTTATCTAGTTAATATTAATAAGGATTTATATTAATATAACCTGCAACTTGTTTTTCAATTACTTCTAATAAACCTGCTTGAACATACCTTAAATCGTCTATAAACTCATCTTCTTTCCAATTCATAGTTTCCATTGTATTTCTACAAGCTACAAATTCTACATCATATTCCATAAGTGATTGCATTCTTTTAATTAAATTTGCATCGCCATCATTTCTTATTAATCTCATTCCAGGTCCATATGCAACAACAATTACTTGTAAAGACTCAGATGGATACTCTTTTAATAAATTATAAACAGTTCCAATTATATGATTAGCTTTATCTAAATCTTTATCATATAAACTCAATATAACTTTTCTAGGTTCATCAAAACTAGGCTTTGGTTCAGCAAAATCATATTGTGCAAACAATGTACTAATTGATAGTAACATTACTAAAAAAATCTTTTTCATTTTATTCCTTTATATAAACATCATCATTTTTAGTGATTGTACCACTTTTGTTAATTTTACAATACAATCCTCTACAATGTCTTAATAGCTTAGGTAACTTTTTACCAAATACTGATAAATGGTTACAAATTGTACATTTTTCAGTGATTTCAAATTCACTATCACCTATACAAAAAATAGTTCCCACTTCAAAATCATGTGGGTTGAAATCTAATAAAATATTTTCACCTAAACTACCATATTCCATTTGTATTTCATTTTCTTTTGCTAATTCATAACTATTAATTCCAACAATCATCACAGTTTTATTTAGCTCTTTTCCTGCAAACTTGTCATTAATAATTCCAAATCCCTCTTTAAGTTCTAAGAAATCTACTAATGGCCTTGGTAAACCCTTTGAATTAATATCAGCACTATATGTGTTAATTACTTTACCTTTGTGTTTCATAATTACCTTTTAGTAAAAAAATTGTAGTAGTTTAAATAAATATTTGTGAGATGAATACTTTTCAATCTTATAAATAGTAAAAATATTCATAAGATTGAAAAGTATAAAGAATAAAATTCTTTATACTTATTCAAATATTAGATAATACCTGGGTTACCTTTAACACCAACCATATCAGGAGTATCAACTTTTAAGTTAGCAATATGCTTAACATTTTGTAAGTAAGTTTCTACAGTTTCCCATACAGGCTCACCTGGAGATTTAGAACCTACAGTAGACCAACCTGCAACTTTGTACATTTTGTTAGCATCAATTTTCTCACCAGTTTTTGTTAAAGTGATGTCAGAAATTCTTTTACCCATTTCAGCAGTTGGATTAATTCTATATGAAATTCCACCTGTTCTTACCATATCTCCACCTTGTTGGTAGAATGGATCTGCATTAAATAAGTTATCTGCAACATCTTCTAAGATAATTTTGATATCACTACCTTTAATATCTCTTGCATATGTTTCAGGATAAGTCATAGCTGTTTGAGTTGCTAAATCATCAAATGTGATATCTTGACCTGGCATAATAGATGTTCCCCATCTAAATCCTGGAGATAATGAAATATCAGCACCCTTAACATCAATTAAAGCATCACAAATAATTTGATCCCAAGAACCGTTGAAGTTACCTCTTCTAAATAAAGTTTGCTCAGTTGTAGCAATAACTCTATCTAAATCTTTTTTGAATGGAGCTCTAATATCTTCAATATATTTCTTCATTGATGGATCTTCTGGAATTAAATCAGAGAAGATTGGTAATAAAGTAAATTTAAAGTCTTTAATTTTTCCATTTTGAATATCTAAATCTAATACGTTTAAGAACTTACCATTAGAACCAGCATTACATACATAAGTAGTTCCTTCTGCATTTTTAACAGGATAAGCTTCAGGTACACCATCATGCGTATGTCCACCCATGATAAAGTCAATACCAGTACAAACTTCTGCCATTTTCTTATCAGTATCATAACCATTGTGAGATAATACAATTACAGCATCTGGTTTTTCTTCTTCTCTTACTTGGTTAACTAATTCTTGCATTCCATCATCATCAATAGAGAAAGTCCAATCAGGAATAAATCTTTGAGGATTTGCAATAGTTGTATAAGGGAAAGCTTGACCAATAATAGCAACTCTAGCATTACCCATTTTCTTTATAGTATATGGCTTGAATGCATGACCTGTATCTCCATCATAAGCTTGCATAGCAATTTCTGTTTCATTAAATAGTGCATCATCTTTTACTTTAACGTTTTGAGCAATAAATTCAGCATCTAATAATTTAACATTTTCTAATACTTCAGCAGCCTCATAAGTAAATTCCCAGTGACCAACAGCAACATCAACACCAAGTAAGTTCATAGCACCAACCATGTCTTTACCTCTTGTTTGTAATGCAGTCCAAGAACCTTGCCAAGTATCTCCACCATCTAATAATAATGTTTTGTCAGCACCAAAGTTGTTTTTTAAATAATCAACTACAGTTTTAATTTGAGCAAATCCACCAACTCTACCCATAGCTTTAGCATGCTCTTCAAAGTTTACCATTGAATATGCATATTCTAATCTTTTGTTACCTTTAATTCCATAATAATCTAAGAACTTTTCACCAACAATATGTGGTGGCTTACCATAGTTACCATGGAAACCTAAGTTAACACTTGGCTCTCTAAAATATACAGGCAGTAATTGTGCATGTGAATCTGTCATATGCATAATTCTTGCATTACCAAAGCTATCTAATTTATAATAATCTTCTAATTTACTTGGATTTGCCATTCTTGTATGTGAATTAGCGAATACAGGAGTTGCACCAAGTGCAGCCATCATATATACAAATTCTCTTCTACTTAATTTACTCATAAATATAAACCTTTTTTAAATTATTTTCCGTCACCAACAACAGTAAAACCTAAAGATGTCCATGCTTGCATACCACCTCTATAATATTTTATTTTTTCTGCTGGGTAACCCATTTTTAATAAAGCAAATTTCGCTTTTTTTACCATACCTGGTGTTTGACCACACCAATATCCATTACAGTATAAAGCTATAGTTTTTGCGTTTGTAAAATCTAATTCACCATTATCTTTTACTTCAACTCCCATTTCATCTTCCATCATTTCAATAGCTGTATCTTTTTCATTGAAATTCGTGAATGGAACATTAACGGCACCTGGAATTCTTAATCTAGCAAACCAACCTGGCTTTCTAGAATCAATTATAGCAATATTATCATCAGTTTGAGCTTTTTTCATTAACTCAATAAATTCTAATTCACCAAGCGTTTCAACACCTGGAGCTATAATCATTGGTTGAGGAGTTCCTCTGTTTGTAGTATTATATAGCTCAGAAATAATATTACCCGCTTTTTGATTTCTCATTAAAGTGAATTTTTCATCATTTAAATTCATTTCAATAGATTTAACGCCACTACTAATAGCTACAAACTTATCATTACCTTCAGCCATAAGTGAAGATGATGATAAGGCAGCAATACTACAAGCTAGAAATAATTTATTTAAAAATTTCATAGATTATTACCTTTTTTAAAATAAAAAAAAAGTCAAGAACTTAATCTTGACTTTTTATATGTTTAATCTTTTATAGATTAATATTTGTACCCATCACCAGGTACAGCTAATTTCCAATTTGTTTTACCATACTCTTTTTGAGCTAAAGCAGAGATTGCAAATTTACAAGCTCTTTCAGCAGCAAAATTAGTATCTAAAACAGTTTTAGATTTTTTACCTTTGAAATCTAAAGGATTTACTTCTTTTGCACCAGTTTTGATTGCTTCTTCAACTGCTACAATTAAAGCTGAATTATTAACACTAAGTCTTCTAAATTCAACACCCTCTTTTTGTGCAACAGCATTATATTCTTTTGCAGTTGCAAGAACTTTTTCAATTCCATTTGCAGAAACATTACATAATGCTCTTTCATCTGCTTTTAAAGCAGATGCTGGAGTTGGTCCTGAAGCTGTACAAGCTGTAAAAGCTAATGCAGTTATTCCTAATACAGACAAATTAATTAATTTTTTCATTCCAATCTCCTTATTTTCTAATATCTGGACCGTCAATTTTCATACCATTTGACATATAAGTCATGAAGAATAATAATTCTTTCATTTCTTTACTAGTATCACCTGGTGGAACTTGACCTTGATCTTTAACACATCCAGACATTCTTCTTTCAAGTGTTCCCATACCTTGCCATTTTAATCTATAAACAGGGAAGTGTGTAACAGAACCTAAAAGTGGAGATAGTTTTTCATTTCTAACTCTTTGTCCAGTACCTTGAACGTGACATTCAGCACAAGATAAGTTTAAATAACCTCTTTGAGTATAATAATATGCTTTACCTCTTTCATAAGCATCAGCTGCAGCTTGAGATTTAATCTCAACATTTACAGTTTTTTCTTCTTCCATAGTTGCATAGTTAATATACGCTTGTAAGTCAGCCATTTTACCTTTTTTTGTATTCCAAGCTTTCTCACCATTTGATGTTAAACATTCATTTACAGCTTGAGTTAAAGTAACAACTTCACCTCTTTCTTCACTGTAGTGTGGATATTTATCACCAATTGCTGGATTAGGGAAACAATTAGCAAAAGTATTTCCATTTGCAAATGCTTTATTAAATAAAGCTTCACCATCTTCAACATTTAGTTCATATGGTGGGAATTCTTTTAAAGGTATATAAGTCTTTTTAGCATCTTTAGCATATGAATAACTACCGATGTTAAAGTCATTATGTTTTAAACCTTTTTCAAAGTTGTTTTTTAACTCATCATCCGTAGAGTATGGGAAAAAAGTTCCTTTGTTTGCATATGGATCAGCAAATTTTGCTTCAAAATACTTAACTAATTCTAATCTATCTTTTTCAGCTTGTGCATTAAAGTCTGCTGCATTCAACGTACAAGATGCAACAGCTACTAATGCAGTTGTTTTAGCTAATTTCATTAACATTTAATCTCCTTTATTGCTACATAATTATTCAACTAAAATAGTTGAATAATAAATGTTATTAATTACTTAACTTTTGAAGTTGAAGTATCTTTATTACCTTTTAAATCTACCCAAGAAATCTCTAACTCATCACCTTTTGTTCCTTTATATTGGAACTTTAAGTAAGGATTTTTTGATAAGAATTGAGAAGTAGATACTTCATATACAACATTACCATTGTTTTTAGCTACTAAATAAGTAATCCAGTTTGGCTCTTTTTTAGCTCTTTTTGCTTCTTGATGACTTAACATTGGGTGTTTAGTCAAAGCCTTAACAGTTACGATACCTTTTTTTTCTTTTGCTTTAATTTTTGTTTTTGCCATTTTAATATTCCTTATAATATTTTATTTTTATAATTTATACAGTTTTGATAGATGAAGACTTAAAGTCGAATCATCCACCACATCCACCGATAGTAACTTTTACTTCTTTAGAAGCTTTATATAATTTACCATCTTTAGTTTCAACTACAGCTACTACGTTACCAGTTTTCATCATTTTGATTCTGATATCGTAATCAACAATTCCATTTTCAGGTACAGTAAATACTGCAACTACTGACTCAGGGTTAGCATCTTGTAATACTGTTACAGTTTTTGCATCTAATTTAGTAGAAACAGATACTGGAATTACAGCACCATTTTCAGCGATATCTGGAGCAGATAATTTAACTTGACCTTCAGTTGCTGCTGAAGTTCCATAAATTTCATTTAAACCAGTGTCAACGTTTTTAGCATCCCATGCCTTTGGCTTAGTCTCTCTAAAGTTAACTGCACTTAATGTAGCTGGAGCTACTGCTGCAACAGCCATAGCACCTAAACCTAAACTTAAAAAATTTCTTCTTTTCATTTTTATTCCTTCTTAAAATTTATTTATTGAATTGTTTTTAAATAAGCAACAACCGCTTTTATTTGTGAATCAGATAACCATCCATTTTTACCAAATGCAGGCATTTGAGAAATAGGATTTTTCTTATTAGGGTTATAAATCACATCATAAAGATACTCATCTGGGTAGTAAGCTAATCCAGTAAGTTTTGGCCCCATACTTCCTGGACTTTCAATACCTTTTCCATTTGCTCCATGACATGCTAAACAGTTACCTAAATTTTTATTATTAAAAATTTTTTCACCCTCTTTAATTAATGCTTCATTACTAAAAGCTGATGTTGCTAACATTCCACTAACTGCAGTTGCAGCTAGTATTGATTTTAAAACTTTCATTTAATCTCCTTTACTAAATTAAATATCAATTATTTACTTGCGTTAATCATGTAATCAACGATCATTTTGATCTCGTCATCTGGAGTGTCCATATGACCACCTTTAGGTGGCATTGCGTTGATTCCATTGATTGAGTTCGCGTAAACTGCTTCGATACCTTTTTCCATAACCTCTGCCCATGCTTCCTTGTCTCCAACTACAGGAGCACCAATAGCAGGGTTACCGTGACAAGCAGAACATTTTGCTTCATATTCAGCTTGACCAGCCATTACCGCACCAGCAGCTTCAGGCTCTTTCCAAGTTCTTTCAGTTGAAACTGTTTGTACAATTCCATCATCAAGAGGAATATTAATTTTCATTAATAAATCATCTACAGTTTTACCTTTACCGTATTGTTCTTCAATACAGTTACTCATACATCTATTACCTTTACCATATATTGTTGGATCTGATAATAAAGCTCTCATTCTTTCAATACCAACTTGAGGATCTTTTGTATCTACTTCTGGGTAGAAACCATCTTCATTTGGCATTTTAATTTTTAAGAATTTTTCTCTATCTAATACGTATTCATCATCTAATTCTTCACCATCAATTTTAATGTTATTAACAGATAATAAATAAGCTGTAATAGCATAAGTTTCACTATTAGTTAAACTTTTTGGGTGAGGGAAAGGCATAGAATCCCATACATACCAGAAAATTGTACTTGCATATGGCCAATATGAACCAATAGTTCTAATTGGTGTATCTGGATTTGGATTTTCATCAGCTGGATTTAGTCTTTGAATCTTTAAAGATGCAACACTTCCACCTGCTAACATAGGGTAACCTTTACCCCCTCCACCAAATTCACCGTGACACATTACACATTGTTCATCATATAATTCTTCACCCCATTCTACAGAACCTTCTGCTTTTTTAGGGTTTCCATTTTCGTCTAATACAGGTTTTCCTTTTTCAACGTCATACATAGGAAGACCTTCACCATTAGGTTTAACATCAATATTCCAAACATTAATCTCATTTTGAGTTGCTGGTCTACCGTTGTTATACTTAATGTCTTGATCATTATAGTAATATTCCGAGTATTTTCCGTCAACAGAAGGGTATTTAACTGCACCATCTACTGATACACCATTAGTAGCAGCAGATAAAGAAGTTGCTACTAATGCAGAAACTCCTAAACTTAAAAGAGCAGAATTAAGCTTTTTTATGTTTTCTAACTTGAACATTATTACATACTCCTTTCTCAGTTATTTCCCAAGTAACGATTGCGTTTCTATGGTAAACAGACTCAACACCAACTGCTGAAGTTTCCTCATCAATTGATGGTTGGATGTTTCCAAAGTCGTCATATGATCTACTTGCTAATAATAATGGCTTACCATCCCACTCAATCACATAACTAAATCTAGTCCATGACTTAGGTAATACTAAACCTTTAAGTTTTGCTTCAACCCAGTTGTCACCACCATCAAGTGAAATATCAACACCTTTGATAGTACCATGACCAGACCACGCAATACCTTCAATCTCAACTTTATCACCTTTTTTAAGGTGTGTCCATGGTTTTTCAGGACATGGAGATGTGATTACTGAGTTAACTTCATTAACCCAGAAGAATCTGATAGCTTTACCAGATTTTTGTAACATTGTATACTTAGAAGTTTCTTCTTTTGAATGCCAAGGAGAATCAGAGAACTCTAATCTTCTTAACCATTTTGTATTTAAGTTACCTTCCCAACCTGGAACAATTAATCTAACTGGATAACCTTGTTCAGCTCTTAATGCTTCTCCATTTTGAGCCCAAACTACCATTACGTCATCTAAAGCTTTTTCAACTGGAATTGTTCTTGGATTTGATGCATTATCACTACCTTCAGCAAGCATCCATACTGCATCTTTTTCAAGTCCAACATCAGCTAAAATATCTTTTAACATAACTCCAGTCCAAGCAGCAGCAGACATAAGACCTTTCATAAACTGTAAGTTATTGAATTGTGGTCCTCTCCATTCAGGTGCACCATTTGCTGGACACTCCATGAAATAGATTCTTGTTTCACTTGGATATCTTTGTAAATCCTCTAAAGTTAAAACGATTTCTCTTTTAACTTTACCATGGATCATTAATCTCCATTCTTTAGGATCAATATGCGCTGTACCACCATGATTTCTTACAAAAAATAATCCATTTGGTGTGATTATTCCTTCAGATTCATGAATTGGACACATTGCAACAGATGCATAATAATCACCAGATGAAAAAATTGGATGTGTTCTTCTGATATTATTGTGCTCATATGGTGATGGCATACCGTATAGATTTTTATCTACAGGGTCACCTAATTTTTGTCCCCATGGTGCTTCGTTCATAATAGCTGGGTCATCGGCTTTAACAGTTGTTGGTGCTAAAACAGATGCAGCTACAGCAGTTGCAGAATAAGCCGCAGTTCTTTTAAAAAAATCTCTTCTTGAATTTGTAGTTTCAATTTCAGAATTTTCTTTTTTTACTAAACTGTCAGTAAACTTTTTGACTTTATTCAACATTCCCCCTCCTTAAAATTTGATAACTATAATCATTAACTCTAAATTATAGATTTTTAATCTTAAAAGAACACTTAAAATATTAAATTAACTTATAAGAGTTTGAGATTTTATACTACAATATAGCAATAAAATAGCAAGTATTAATGGGGTTTATAACTAATATTAGAAATATTTATCATATTATTAAAAGTTAATTAAGTTTAATATTATTAATTTTTAATATTAAGTATATTTGTAGCAAAATTAATGGCATCTTGTGTTATACTTTTACCACTTATCATTCTAGCTATTTCACTTACTCTTTCTTCTTTATTTAATAGTCTAATATTAGATTTATTATCAACTTTTTCCACTAAGTAATGACTATGTGCTATAGCTGTTAATTGGGGCTGATGTGATATAGCAAATATTTGATATTTCTTACTCAATATCTCAAGTAGTTTTGCGATAGACTCGCTTTCTTTACCACTTAGATTAGCATCAATTTCATCTAAAAATAATACTCCATTTTCAACAATATCATATTCACTCATTCCACTTATTAACGCTAATTTTAACCTATTAAATTCACCTGAACTAATATTAGATAAATCTGTATTTTTAAGGCTTATTTTTATGTCATCAATTCCATTTATTGATAAATTTTTCTCTTCAATTGTAAAATGTGCATTATCTAAATATAAATATTTTAAATAATAATTTACTCTTTCATCTAATGTAAATAAATACTCTTTTCTTTTGTCACTAATAGTAACACTAAGTTTTTTTAGTTCTATTTCTGTCTTATTTATATTTTTTTCTAATATACTTTTTTCAAAAGATATGTTTTCATACTTTTCTAATTCTATTTTTTTCTTTTCTTTATAATCTAACGCTTCTTCAATACTTCCAAATTTTTTTGTCAAAGATACAAGTTTTTCAATTCTATCTAATACATGTTCAATATCTATTTCATTTAAATCATCTAGTTTATCATTGTAGTTTTCTATTATATTATTTAGCTCATTCATTGCATCATCAAAAAATGAACTATCTTCATTTAATAATTCTAATAAATGATTAACAGATGATTGATAGTTAAAAATATCATTTACTTTTGTAAGTGAATCTTGAACTTTATCTTTTTTTGATAGTTTTGATTTAATTTCACTTAACTCATCATACTCTTCTACTTTTGGATTTATATCTTCTATTTTTTGGATTTCGAATTTTGTAAATTCTTTTAAATCTTCAACTTTCTTCTCATCTTCTAAAATTTTTTCATATTCACTTTTTAATTTTAAATAATTAGAATATAAATCTTTGTACTCTCTAACTTCTTTTATAAATTTCTTATCTTTCTTACTTACAATTCTATCAAGGAATGCCAATAAATTTTCAGATGAAAATTCATCTGATTTTTTTGAATTTAAATACTTAATTAATCTGTGAGAAAGTTCATTTATTGAATTTTTTGATATTGATTGATTATTTAAAAAATATCTAACTTTATCTTTTTTAATTGTTTTTAATGATATTTCATCATTTAAATTTATATCATATTCTAAAATATCTAATGTAGCATTTTTCATATTCACTTCACAAATAGAACTTCTAACTTCATGTAATGCAAAACATGATAGTATAGCTTGCATAAATATTGATTTTCCAGCTCCACTTGGACCTGTGAATATATTTAATCCTTTTGAAAATTCAACAGTAGATTCCTCAAATGACAAATAATCCTTTACATAAAAACTATAAATCATATTAGTTTCCCCATCTTAATTTTTCATTTAATACTTCAAAGAAATTTCTATCTAATCTATGTATCATTTTTGCTTTCTTTTGTGAGATTTTTATTTTAACTTTTTGTTTTTCATCAATTTCATATATATCTTGTCCATCAACTATCACAACTGCTCCTTGAGAATCTACAATTTCAAATTCTATTTCAAATTCTACAGGCATAACTAAAGGTCTTTGTGTAAGTGAATGTGATGCTATTGGAGTTATAATGAATGCTTCAGTTAATGGATAAACAATAGGTCCACCTAAAGATAAATTATAAGCTGTTGACCCTGAAGGAGATGATATTACTATTCCATCACCATAATATGTATTAAAAATTTTTCCGTTGATATAAGCATTTATTTTAATCATTGAAGATATTGATTTTCTTGATATCACAATATCATTAAAAGCATTAAAACTATTTAGTTTGATACTTCCTTCTATCATCATTCTATTATCTATTCTATAATTTTGATTTAATATCTCTTCTAAAAAGTCTTCAAATTTTTCAATTTTAATATCTGTTAAAAACCCTAAATTACCTAGATTAATTCCTAATACTGGTACTCCATAGTTAATTGATTCTCTAATTACAGATAACAGTGTTCCATCTCCACCTACAGAAATTATAAAATCACTATGTTTACATAGGTATTCCATAGTATAACTAGCATTACTATAATTTATCATAGCAGCTGAATTAGTTTCTAAAACTACTTCTATATTTTTTTGAGATAAACATTTTTTAATGTGATTAAACTCTTTAACAAGTTTAGGTGAATCTGGTCTTAAAACTATTCCAACTTTATTTATTGATTTAATTAAAAGATTATTATTCTGTGAATTTTTCAATTACTTATCCATGATTTTTGTAGTATTTTACACGATAAGCTATAAATTGTAAGTTAAAAAAAAAGGATATGCAAAATGCACATCCTTTTTGGGGTTAAAAAAGTAAAAGACTTAAATCTTCTAATTAAATATTAACCATTTCTCTTTTTAATAATTTCTTCAGAAACATTTTTTGGAACTTCTGCATATGAATCAAATAACATACCATAAGTTGCTCTACCTTGAGACATAGATCTTAAGTCAGTAGAGTATCCGAACATTTCAGATAAAGGAATCATTGCAGTAACTAGTTTAACACCAGCTCTGTCGTCCATTGATTGAACTTGTCCTCTTCTTTTGTTAACGTCACCGATAACATCTCCCATATAATCTTCAGGAGTTTCGATTTCAACTTTCATCATTGGTTCTAAGATAACTGCACCAGCAGCAGCTGATCTACAACCTTGTTTGAATCCCATAGAAGCAGCTAATTTAAACGCCATTTCAGATGAATCTACATCATGGTAAGAACCATCATATAAAGTTACTTCAATATCAACCATTGGATAACCAGCTAAGATACCACCAGCCATTGCTTCTTCACAACCTTTTTGAACTGCAGGAATATACTCTTTTGGTACAACCCCACCTTTAATGTCGTTGTTGAATTTGAAGTTATCTTCAGATCCAGATTCTAATGGTTTAATGTCTAAGAATACGTGACCGTATTGACCTTTACCACCAGATTGCTTAGCATATTTGTACTCTTGCTTAACTGCATTTTTAATAGTTTCTCTATAAGCAACTTGTGGAGCACCAACTTCAGCTTCAACTTTGAATTCTCTTTTCATTCTATCAACAAGGATTTCTAAGTGTAACTCACCCATACCTGAAATAATAGTTTGTCCAGACTCTTCATCAGTATTTACTCTGAATGATGGATCTTCTTCAGCTAATTTACCTAAAGCAATACCCATTTTTTCTTGGTCAGCTTTTGTTTTTGGTTCAACTGCAACAGAAATAACTGGCTCTGGGAAGTCCATTCTTTCTAAGATTACAGGATCTTTTTCAGATGCTAAAGTATCACCAGTAATTGTTGATTTTAATCCAACAACTGCACCGATTTCACCTGCATATAACTCAGAAACTTCTTCTCTGTTATTTGCGTGCATTTTAAGTAATCTTCCGATTCTTTCTTTTTTCATTTTTGTAGAGTTCATTACGTATGTACCAGATTCTAATACACCTCTATAAACTCTTGAGAATGTTAATTGTCCAACAAATGGGTCAGTCATAATTTTAAATGCTAAAGCTGCTACTTCACCTTCATCACTTGATTTAACAACAACTTCTTCACCATCTTGAGTTTCACCTCTAATATCAGCAACTTCAGTAGGAGCTGGTAAGTACATTGCAACAGCGTCAAGTAAAGTTTGAACACCTTTGTTTTTAAATGCAGTACCACAAGTCATTGGAGTAATTTCCATTGCTAAACATCTAGCTTTAAGACCAGCAATGATTTCTTCTTCAGATAATTCACCCTCTTCTAAATATTTTTCCATTAATTCTTCAGTAGCTTCAGCAGCTGCTTCAATCATTTTTTCTCTATATTCTTCAGCTTGGTCAACTAAATCAGCTGGAATTTCTTCTACGTGGTAATTAGAACCCATAGCAGCATCTTGATCCCATACGATAGCTTTCATTTTAACTAAGTCAACAACACCTGCGAAATCTTCTTCAGCACCGATTGGTAATTGAATTGGAACAGCATTTGATTTTAATCTTTCGTTAACTTGCTTTTCAACCATAAAGAAGTCAGCACCAGTTCTATCCATTTTATTAACGAATATCATTCTTGGAACTTTATATTTATTAGCTTGTCTCCAAACAGTTTCAGACTGTGGTTGAACCCCACCAACTGAACAGAATACTGCTACAGCACCATCTAAAACTCTCATAGATCTTTCAACTTCAATTGTGAAGTCAACGTGACCTGGAGTGTCAATGATGTTTACTTGTAGTTGCTCATTAGTAATTGGGTGAGGCCAGTTACAAGTTGTTGCAGCTGAAGTAATAGTAATACCTCTTTCTTGCTCTTGCTCCATCCAGTCCATAGTTGCAGCACCTTCATGAACCTCACCAATTTTGTGAGATACACCTGTGTAGAATAAAATTCTTTCAGTAGTAGTTGTTTTACCAGCATCAATATGCGCAGCAATACCAATATTTCTAACTCTATTAAGAGGTGTTTTTCTTGCCATCTTAAGTATTCCTTTTAAGTTTATGTTAAATTTTGGAGATTATATCTAAATTTAGATAAAAAAAAAGGGTGCAAAAACACCCTTTCTTAAATTGCAATTAAAAATTACAAAAAGATTACCATCTATAGTGAGCAAATGCTTTATTAGCTTCTGCCATTCTATGCATATCTTCTTTTTTCTTGAATGCAGAACCTCTATCGTTAGCAGCTTCGAATAATTCGTTAGCTAATCTTTCTACCATAGTTCTTTCGTTTCTTTTTCTAGCAGCATCAACTAACCATCTTAATGCTAAAGTTTGTCTTCTTACAGCTCTAACTTCAACAGGAACTTGGTATGTTGCTCCACCAACTCTTCTAGATCTAACTTCTAAAAGTGGTTTAACATTTTCAACTGCTTTTTCGAATAAGTCAATACCTTTTTCTTCACCTCTTGCATCAAGGTTAGCAATTGCACCATACATGATTTTTTCAGCAGTAGATTTTTTACCATCTTGCATTACTGTATTAACAAATTTTGTGATCACTTTACTATTGTAGATAGGATCAGCCATTATTTCTCTAACTGGAGCTTTTCTTCTTCTCATTTTATTATCCTTCTACTTATTTCTTTGGTCTTTTAGTACCATATTTAGATCTTGCAACAGTTCTGTTAGCAACACCAGCAGTATCTAAAGCACCTCTTACGATGTGATATTTAACCCCAGGTAAATCCTTAACTCTTCCCCCTCTAACTAATACGATAGAGTGCTCTTGTAGGTTGTGACC
>CAKZOX010000209.1 GCA_937138295.1 uncultured Campylobacteraceae bacterium | reverse complement strand
CTAAATAACTATAAAAGAACTAGTGAAATAAAAAATGATGTAGATTTTTTGAAAACTTTACCTTATTATATTGCATATAAAGATTATAAAACTAGTGATGGAAGATATTTAGTTGTATCCCACTCTAATGTTGGAAAAGTTTGGGAATTAAGAAATTCTTCCCATAAAAGTGAAATTGATTTTTTTCAAAATCACTTAATATGGAGTAGACATAAATATTATGATGTAAAAGAAATATTCAATGTATATGGACATACAATATTAGATGAGCCTCTAATAGATGAATACAACGCAAATATAGATTTAGGTTGCTATAAAACAGAAATAGAAAACCCAAGATTATGTGCTTTAGAATTTCCAAGCATGAAAGCTATTACTCAAGAAAATATTGAGAAGTAGTTTTAAATCTAACATAAAGTACAATAAGAAAAAAATTTAGGACAAAGTATTTGAAAATAGCTATCATTGGAGCAGGAGCTGCTGGAATTATTGCAGCGATTACAGCAAAAAGAATTAATAAAAATATACATATTGATCTTTTTGATGCAAATAAAGGAATTGGTAAGAAAATTCTAGCTTCAGGTAATGGTAGATGTAATATATCAAATTCAAATATTACGACAGCAAACTATATAGGGGAAAATCCTGATTTTGTAAATTATGCATTAAAGCAGTTTACATTTAATGACTTTGAAAAGTTTTGTAAATCAGTTGGGCTACTTTTGGATATTAAAGAAACATGTAAAGTATATCCTCTATCAAATGAAGCAAAATCTGTGGTAAATTTACTACATGAAACTTTAGAGTCATTAGATGTAAATATCATTTTTGAAACGAGAATTATTGATATAAACAAAGATAACGAAAAGTTTGAACTAATAAGTGAAGAAAAAAGTTTCAAAGATTATGACAAAGTTCTAATCTCAAGTGGATTAGCAGCAGCTCCACAATTAAAAGCAACAGAAGATGGAATGAATATAGCAAATAAGTTTGGACATAGTTCAAATATAACTTATCCATCACTAGTAGGTCTTCAAACAGATTTTGAATTAAGTACGAAAGTTCAAGGTGTAAAAAAAGAAGCATTAGTTACTTTATATGTTGATGGACAAAAAGAGAATGAAATATTTGGTGATTTACTTTTTACTAAGTATGGTTTATCTGGTTTTTCTATTTTAGATATTTCTCAATATGCAGTGCCTCCTTTAGAGTATTATCAAAATGTACAGTTAGCAGTAAATTTATTTCCTAATCAAAATAGAAATGAAGTATTAGGAATGATTGAAAGTCTGTTTAAAAGTTTACCTACTCAAAGTGCAGTTTTACTTCTAACAGGAGTAGTATCAAATAAACTAGCACCTGTAATTTTTGAAATAAATAAAATAGATAAAGAAAGCCTTGCAAAAAATATAAATGCAAAACAAATCAGAGCAATTGTAAATATACTAACAAACTGGCGGTTTAAAGTAACAGGAACTCAAGGTTTTCAACACGCAGAAGCAAGCGGTGGTGGAATTAGAACCGATGAGGTTGATAATAAAACTTACGAAAGTAAAAAATGCAAAGGTCTTTATTTCGCTGGTGAAGTTTTAGATATTGTTGGAAATAGAGGTGGTTTTAATCTTCATTTTGCTTGGGCTAGTGGATATTTAGCAGGAAAATCTTTAGTAAAAGCATAAACTAACATTAGCAAACTACTTAAAACCTAAAAAAAAATATAAGATACTATTATGGAAAATTTAGCCGTAGTAATATTTAGAAACAATCTTAGAATAGAAGATAACCAAAGTTTATATAATGCATGTAAAAAATATGATTATGTATTAGGTTTGTACAGTTTAGAGATTTTAGAAAATGAAGTTTTTGGATTTAAAAAATGTGATATTTTTAGGGAAAAACTTATAAAAGAATCTCTACAAAATCTTCAAAAAAATCTTTTGAAATATGATATTAATCTTTCAATAGTAAATAATATAGACAATGCTTTAAAAAAATTAGCAAGTTCATATAATATAGAAGTATTTTTTGATGAAGAAGTAGGTACTGAGGAACAAAACTTTGAAAATAAATTTAAAAAATATAAACATCAATCTACTTTTTCTCAAACTTTAATTGAACCGTTTTTATTTGATTATAAAAAAAGTTTTACAGGTTTTAGAAAAAAAGCTGAAAAACAAGACATAAAAGAGTTATTACCTTCTATTACAAAAAAGAAGTCTGTTTATTTTGAATCTTTAGAAATTAAAGTTCCAATAGTAGAAATTAAAAATAAGCACAGCATTGTTTTTAAAGGTGGAGAAGATGAAGCTTTAAAGCAACTTGAAAACTATTTACCAAAAATACACGAATATAAAAGTACAAGAAATGAAATGAGTGGTTTTGAAAATTCTACAAAATTTTCAGCTTATTTAGCAACTGGTTGTATAAGTCCTAGAAAAATTTATTGGGAAATAAAAAAACAAGAAGAGAAAACTTTTGAAAGTGATTCTTCTTATTGGATTTATTTTGAACTTTTATGGAGAGACTTTTTTCATTTAGTTATGAAATACAGTGGAAATAAACTATTTCTAAAATATGGAATAAAAGGTGAGAAATTTAATTTTAGGAATGATAAGAAATTATTAGAAGAATTCTTAAATGCAAATACAGGTGTTGATTTAATTGACGCAAGTATTATTGAATTAAAAACAACAGGTTGGTTAAGTAATAGAAATAGACAAATTGTTGCAAGTTATTTTGTAAAAAATCTAGGGCTTGATTGGAGAATAGGGGCTGCATTTTTTGAAAGTTTATTAGTTGATTATAATCCGGCAAGTAATTATGGGAATTGGGCTTATCAATCTCATGTTGGAAATGATAAAACATATAGAATTTTTGATGTGAAAAGACAATCAGATATGTATAATGGAACTGATTATATAAATAAGTGGTTAAATAAAGATAGAAAAAATAAAAACATAAATTATAGAAAAATGGCTGAAGAAGTTAAAGTAAATGTTTTCTTTGAGTCATAGTAAATAAAACTAGTTAATAAACTCAAGCTTTATTTTATAAAACTTTAATATAATTTCAAAAATATTTTAGGACTTTTAGTATGGAAAATAATGAATTTAAAGAAAAATTAACTCAATCAGAATTTAATACAAACGTAGCTTTCTATGTTCATTTAAAACAATGGAATGACAAAGCAAGATCAGAATTAAAAAATAGAATCAAAGAAGTATTCTTTTTTTCAAAGGGAATTCACTGGAAATTTGATAGTTATGGTATTGAAAAAGCAGGAACTAGAAAAGATGAAATTTTAGGTTATTTTATTTTTAGAACGGCAGATGCAGAGAAATTAAAAAAATTATTTATTGATGAATTTAAAGATTATGATAATGCTTATAAAATTTCATGTTCAATTGCAAAATATGAGAAAAAAGAAGAAAACTTCTTCGAGTTAGATGTATAGCAAATCAATTTGATTTGCTATTTAAATTTAATTACTTTTTATAACAATGTTCAGCTAAAAATGCACCGAACTTTTGTTTAGTTCCAGATTTATCTTTCTTTCTAGAGTAACCAGTTTGTACAGGATTACACTCATCAATCCATGAATAAATATCATAAATTTTTACAGTTTTAAATCCCATTTGTCTAAATACAGCTGCTTCAATAGATGCTCTTGATGCACTATTACAAACTACAATCATATTTTGTTTTACAAAGTTATCATCTAAATCTAAAACAGTAGAAGCTAAAAATTCTTCAGGAGCTTGTCTTCCCACTCTAACAGAACCTTTTAAGTGTGCCGCATTCCATTCTTCAATAGTTCTTACATCAGCAACAATCCAATCTTTTGATGCTAAAGCTTTTTTAACTTCATCAGCAGTTGCATAATTCCCAGCTTTTTTGTTTTCAGCTTTTAGTTTTTTTGTAAGCTCGCTATATGAGATAAATTCATTAGCACTAACTAACGTAGTAAGCATTACAAAAGTAAGAAAAAGTAATTTTTTCATATGTATCCTTTTATTAATATAAGAAATTATAATATAATAAAGCTAAGAAAAACTTATAATTAATTTATGATTTCTTCTATATCTAAAGGATGAGACACTATATAATCGGCTCCATACTTCAATAATTCTTCTTCATCTCTAAATCCCCAAAGTACACCAATTGCTTTCATATTTGCATTTTTTGCTGTTTGCATATCAACTTTTGTGTCTCCAATAAAGTAACAATCTTTAATATCAGCATTAATATTTTTAGCAATATCCAAAGCAGCAGTTGGATCAGGTTTTTTTGCTATTTCTTTTTTTTGTCCATGTATTTCTAAAAAATTATAATTGCTAAAAAACTTATTAGCATAAGCAACTGTAAACTCATGGGGTTTATTTGATAAAATTGCCAAATTACAATTGCCATCAAGTAAATCAAGTAAATCATAAATTCCACTATATGGTTTTGTATTATTATGAACTTCTTGATCATAAATTTCTTTAAATCTTTTAGTTACTTCTTGTTTGATAGATAAAGTAGTATCCTTACTTAGACAATTTTCAACTAAAATATCAACTCCACCACCAACAAAATATTTATATTCTTCGATTTCATGTACCTTTAAATTCATAGTTTTTAAAACTTCATTCATACATAAAGCAATATCTTCTAAAGAATCAATCAGTGTTCCATCAAGATCAAAAATTAAAGTCTTTTTATTCAAAATTTTCCTTCTATAATTTATAAATTTATTGTAAGATATAATATTAAAATTTACCCAAATTAGGAATAAATATGAAAGAATTAGAAGTAACTTCTCCCTATGATAATTCATTAATTCAAACTGTAAAACTTAATACAGTAAATGAAATAGTTAAAAAAATCGATGATGCATATGAAGTATTCAATGATTATGAACAAAGATTATCAAAAGTAAAAAGAATTGAAATTCTTAAAAAAACAGCAAAATATATTGAAGAAAATATTGAAGATATTACTATATTATGTTGTAGTGAGGGTGGTAAACCTTATATTGATTCAAAAGTTGAAGTACAAAGAGCTATAAATGGAATTGAATTAGCAATAAATGCCTTAGCTAACTTTGAAGGTAAAGAGATAGCTATGGGACATACATCAAGTAGTGAAAATAGAATTGCTTATACTTTTAAAGAACCAATTGGTGTAGTTGCTGCAATCTCAGCTTTTAACCATCCTTTTAATTTAGCTGTTCATCAAGTTGTTACAGCAGTTGCAGCTGGATGTCCTGTGATTATTAAACCTGCAAGTTCAACTCCTTTAAGTGCAATGAAACTTGTTGATATTTTGCATGAATGTGGACTTCCTAAAAAGTGGGCTCAAGCTGTAGTTTGCAACAAAGATGATGCAGATGTTTTAGTAAGATCATCTAAAATTTCATATTTAACTTTTATTGGTTCTGCAAAAGTAGGATGGCACCTAAGAAGTTCAATAGCTCCAGGAACAAGATTAGCTCTAGAACACGGTGGAGTGGCACCTGTAATAGTAGAAAAAGATGCTGATTTTGAAGATATGATTCCTTTACTTGTAAAAGGTGGATTTTATCATGCAGGTCAAGTATGTGTATCTGTTCAGAAAATTTTTGTACATGAAGATGTATCTGACGAATTAGTAGCTGCTTTAGTTGCAAAAAGTGCAAAATTAATAGTTGGAAATCAATTAAATAAAGATACTGAAATTGGACCGTTAATAAATAATTCTGAAGTAAATAGAGTTGATTCTTGGGTAAAAGATGCTCAAAAGGAAGGTGCAAAACTTTTACTTGGAGGGAAAAAGATTGGTGAAAGTTGTTACGAACCAACTATTTTATTGAATCCAAATGATAATTCTATGGTTTCAACCCATGAGATATTTGGTCCTGTGATTTGTATTTATACATACAATAATTTAGATGAAGCCATAAAAAGAGCAAATGCTTTAGATTTTTCTTTCCAAACAGCAGTATTTACAAAAAATATTGACAATGCATTAAAAGTTGTAAAAAGAATAAATGCTAAAACAGTGATGATAAATGATCATACAGCATTTAGGGTAGACTGGATGCCTTTTGGTGGGAATAAACTATCTGGATTAGGAGTTGGTGGGATTATTGATTCTATGAATGAAATGAGTAATGAAAAATTGATGGTTATAAAATCAAAAGAGTTGTAAAAGACTATTTGTCTTTTACATTCATCTTTCTTAATTCTTTAAAAAAACTGTGTAAGTTTTTCTTATGAAGTTTATCAACTTGCATTAAAATAATTGCAACTACAAGTACATTTAAGTGGATTAAAGCCTCTGAAAAATCTACAGAAATAAATATAATACCACCAATTAAAATGAAAATAGGTGTTGAAAACTTACTACTAGTTTCAGCACTAATTAGTTTTTCTTGGAATTCTCTTTCATTTTTTCTAATATACTCAATATCTTCTTGAGTAATTTTTCTAGCATCTGTTTTTGCTTTAAGTTCTTTTGTTAAATCAATGTTCTTTTTATAAATTAAATATTTATATCCTAAGAATAATAAAATACCAATTGATAAAAAGTTTGAAATCAATTCTACTGGAATTTGATCTAGCAAAGTAGCTCCTTATTTTTGATAGGGAGTATTATACATAATATTTCTTTATTAAACTATTGACAAAAGTAATTGTTTTTGTAATAATAAATTATATTATCTAAAAGGAGTAATTTTGAAAAAAATGATTTTAATTTTTATGTTTATGGTTAGTGCATTGTTTGCAAAAGTAGATTTCCAAACAGCAACTAAAGAACAACTTATGGCTATAAATGGAATAGGTGCTAAAAAAGCAGAAGCTATTATAGATTATAGAAAATCTAATAAAATAGAAAAAGTTGAAGATTTAACGAAAATAAAAGGCTTTGGTAATACTTTAGTTAATAAAATTAAAAAGAGTAATATGTAATTTCAAATATGATAAAATCTTTAAAAAAAGGTTTTATCATTTATGTCTTTAAGTAAAAAGTTTCCTCCAAATTCACCTTGTCCGTGTGGTTCTAATAAAAAGTTTAAAAAATGTTGTAAAGTATTTCATGATGGTCAGTTTCCAAAAAATGCCTTAGAATTAATGAAATCTAGATACAGTGCTTATGTGGTGGGAAATTCTGAGTATATAATTAAAACAACTCATAAATCTAACAATGATTTTACAAATGATACAAAAACATGGAAAAATTCTATTGAAGAATTTTCATATTATAGTGAATTTAAAAGTTTGGAGATTTTAGATTTTATTGATGGTGAAAGTGAAGCATATGTGACATTCAAAGCTAATATTTTTCAAGACAACAATGATGTTTCTTTTACTGAAAAAAGTAGATTTCTAAAGGAAAATGATTTTTGGCTCTATGTTAATGCAGAGTTCTTGTAGTTTAGCTTATGGCCTTAATTTAAGACCAAAGCTGTAATTTAGGAAGTTTTGAAACAGCTTTTATAATATCAGATTTTGAAACTATTCCTACTAATTCATCTTTGTTATTAACAACAGGAATTGCATCAAGTTTAAAATCAATCATAACCTTAGCAACCCTTCTTATATCTGTAATAGGATCTGTAGTTAATACTTCGTCAAAATATAAATCATTAAGAATTTTATTTAAAACAATTCTAATTTCATTAACATCTTCCATTATTAAATTTAATATCATTTTTTTATTAATTAGTCCTAATATATTCTTTTCCTTGTCTAATACAGGAATTTGACTAATTTTTGTATCTTTTAATAATTCATACGCTTGAGCTATTTTAAAAGTTGAATCAATAGTAGTTACATCTTTTGTCATAATATCTTCTACATGAAAAATTTGTTCAGATGTATCTATATTTGCCATTTTTTTATAGGCATCTAAAGCTTGATTATTATTCTTTTTACTTTTACCTGACATATACTCTTGGAATAAATCATCATCATCAGGTTTTAAAGAAACTCTATTTGGGGCTTCTGTATTTTTCAATTCATATAAATTATCTACTGTACTTCTAAAGCCAACACTTCCATTATTATAAATTGCAAACATAATTATCACCTCTTAATATATATCGAATAATAATATATACTCAATAATAATAACACAAATAGATGTAAATTTCTATAGTTTATTATGTTAAACTTCCATAATAAATTTTAAAAAATATTATGGAGATATGATGAAAATACTATTTTCACCAAGTGAAGCAAAATTTAATGACGGAGAAAATAAGAGTTTTAATAAAGATTCTTTTATTTTCCCTGAATTATTTGATAAAAGATTAGAAATTATTAATATGTATCAAGAATATATAAATGGTGCATCTAAAGAAGAACTTCAAAAAATTTTTGGAACAAAAAAAGATGATGTTATTGACTACTATAATGATGATATTTTCAAAAGACCTACAAAAAAAGTTATTCAAAGATACGATGGAGTAGCTTTTGATTACTTAAAATATGAACAATTAGATGCTACTCAACAAAAATATATTGATGAAAATGTAATGATTTTTTCTAATTTATTTGGTCCTATGTTATGTGGCGATACAGGATTACCTGATTATAAACTAAAACAAGGTGAAAGTATTAATGGCTTTAAAATAGAAAATTTTTATAAAGAAAATTTTACTAATGCTTTAGATGAGTTTTTAAAAGATGAAGATATTATTGATTTAAGAGCTGGATTTTATGAAAAGTTCTACAAAATTAATAAGCCATATACAACTATGAAATTTATTAAAGATGGAAAAGTAGTTAGTCATTGGGCAAAGGCTTATAGAGGAATTATTTTAAATGAAATGGCAAAAAATAATATTAAAACAATTGATGATTTTTTAAATATGCAAGTTTCTTCTTTAAAAGTTGAAGAAATAAAAGAACAAAAACTAAAAAAAGAGATAGTATTTAGTATTATTGAATAAAATTATATAGAGTAAATATGAAAAATAAAGCTTTAATTCACTGCCTTGTATTAGACAATAAAGGTGGTGCAAAAAGTGTTGAATTTAATGAAGCACTTAATTTAAACGAAAAAAAGAAAACTATTTGGTTACATTTTGATTATGAACATCAAGATACTAATGAATATTTAGAACAATTAAAATTAGACGAAATAGTAATAGATGCCTTAACGACAGCAGAAACAAGACCTAGAATAACTTTTTTAGATGATAATATTTTAGCAGCACTAAGGGGAATAAATTTAAATGCTAATTCAAACCCCGAAGATATGGTTTCTATAAGGCTTTTTGTTAGTGAAAATCTAATAATAACAACTAGAAAAAGAGACTTACTATCTGTAACAGATATATTAAATAGTTTTAATCAAAACAGAGGTCCTGTAAGCTCAAGTGATTTTTTAATTGAATTAACATATCTTTTGACTTCAAGAATGCAAGATACAATAGACGATATAGATGAAAGAGTTTCAAATTTAGAAGTTGATATTTTAGAAGAATCTAATCAACAAATTAGAAATGAAATATTACTTCTAAGAAAAGAGACTTTAGTTTTAAAAAGATATATTTCTCCACAAAAAGAAGCGGTTAATAAACTAGCCCATGTAAAAATTGATTGGATAAATGATTATCAAAAACTTCAAATAAAAGAAATAGTTGATAGTCTTTACAGATATGTTGAAGAATTAGACACAATCAAAGATAGAATAAGTTATGTTCAAGAAGAGTTATCCAATAAACTAAGTGAACAAATGAATAGTAAAATGTATATTTTATCTATTATTTCAGCTGTATTTTTACCTTTAGGATTTTTAACAGGATTACTTGGAATAAATGTTGGTGGAATTCCAGGGGCCGAAAATCCAAAATCATTTTCTATATTTATAGGTATTTTAGTTGTATTAGTATTTATTCAACTAGTTTATTTTAAGAAAAAGAAGTGGATTTAAGCTTATCTTTTGAAGTATCTTTTATAAAGTATAGTGCAATTAATGCTACAAGTGAGAAGATTGCACTATAAACAAATAAATATTCACCATATACCCAACCAGCTACTAAAGCTCCTACAAAACCACCTAAACCATAGGCAACTCCATACATAAATTGTTGAGCAAGTTTTTTATTTTCATATAATGAGTATAAATAAATAATAACAGCACTATGATATAAACCAAATGAAAAGGCATGAATAGATTGTGAAATAAAAGTAATAGTAAGTGAATCAGGGAACCAGTATAAAAGCATCCATCTAAAAACTGTAATTCCTACACAAAACTTAATGATTGTTAGTAAGTTTTTCTTTAATACAGGACCTTGGAAATAAAGCATTATAATTTCACAAATTACACCAAAAGACCATAAATATGATGTCATTTCTAAACTTATACCGTGTTCTGTTTCATATATTGTAAAGAAGTTATAAAAACCTCCAAAACTCATTTGCATGAAAAATAAACTTAGCCAAAATGGCCAATATTTAAAAAATGAAAAAGGTTCAGGATCTATTTCTTCTTTATGTTCAACATCATATTTAAGTAATAACAATGCAAATACGACAGTTAAAATGTTTACTACTAAATAAAAATCAATTGCAACATAAGGGTTAGTTAAATATCTAGCTAGAACAATTGAAATAACCATGAATCCAATTGAGCCATAAAGCCTTGATTTTCCATATCTTTCCTTACCCAAATTTTTTATTGCTGTAACTTCTAAGTAAGGTAAAATTAATGCCAAACAAACACCTAACATAGCGTTATTTATCATAAAAGCATAGAAATTATTGATTGTTAAATAAAATAGCGATGTGAAAAATATAGATGAAAATAGAGCAAGTTTAAATATAAATTGATTTAAATTAATATGTTTTAAAAACAAAAAAGGTGTTAAAAATCTCATTAGTGGAGCTAATGCAAAAATAATACCTATTTCAAGGGGGTTGTATCCAATATCATTTAATACTTTTGGTAAGAATATAATATAAACACCAACAGCAGCAAAGTAAAAAAAATAAAATGCAGAAAGATTAAAGAACATTATTTTTCATTAATGTTTATAGTATTTGAAATAATATCTTGAAAAGTTTTTTTCTCTTTATTGAAAAACGGTACAAACATTAAAAATAAAGAAATTATTGAAAATGTAGTAGCTATGTATCTTATTATAATTTGTAAAAATGATGGCCTTTGTTGTGTTGAACTATCAACTAAAATAAGTTCATATGCTTTCATTCCAGGGGTTTGTCTTTTAATATATAAGAACCCTACAATAATAAGTAAGTGAATAGCAATTATCATCCCCCAACCTGCAGCTCTATTTTGAGCAAAATCATCACCACTTCCCATTATTAAATAAATTACTATATAAAAAATTGGAGTAGTGATTAAGAAAGAGTCAGTGATAAAAGCTTTTAATCTAGATGGAATAGATGAGTTTAAAATAGTGTCTTCTAATGATTTAGAGTTTATTTTCTCTTTTTCTTTAGATGCTCTATTTTGTTTTACATCTCTCCATTTTGCCATTAGTTACCTCTTGATCCTGGTTTATAAGCGATATCTTTAAAATCACATTCATCAGGAGTGTACATTTTAAATGTAAAATCATCTAAAGCAAATAATGGTTTATCTAAAGGTAGTTTACAATTTTCTTGTGGTTCAAGATCAGAACCAACTCTAGAACAGAATCCTCTGTTAGCTAAAGCAGCATAAGCCACAATATTTCCACCAGCAGTTTCAACTTGTTTAGCAGCTTCTAAAGCACTTCCACCAGTTGTGATAATATCTTCACAAATAATGTAGTTTTCACCTT
>CAKZOX010000208.1 GCA_937138295.1 uncultured Campylobacteraceae bacterium | reverse complement strand
TACTTCTGGGTAAAGAAGTTCAACAGATGGTACAGGTCTTACTTGAGCACCTTGTAAAGCACCCCTAGCTGCACCAAATATTTGAGCACCGATATTTGCTATATCTTCAATTTTTTCACCACTAATATCAACATTTACAGTGTTACCTTCACCAATTCCCCTTTCAAATACACCTGACTGTAAAGATACACCAAAAATAGATGGCATAGAATTTACAAGAGGAGCAAACATAGGAATTAAATCTTTAGCTCTGTCTTCATGCATTGATGTTCCACCAAATAAATTGAAATCACCAAATGAAACAAAAAACGCCCTACTTAAACCTGGAATATCACCAACATCTTGATTAACATGTGGTTCTATTCCTTTCATTAAATAAGCACCCATATCATATCTCTCTTGGTATGATAATCCAGGTGGTGTAATCAAAATATTAAAAATAAGGTTTTTATTTCCTTGTGGTAAATATTCTAATTTTGGGAACAATATATAAATTGTACTTACAGAAAATACTGCAAGTGAAATAATAGTCACTAACTTAGTAACTAAATTTTTTAAAGACAATTCTACAATTGACATGATAAAGTCAACTATTTTATGACCAAAATTAGCAATAGCCCCCGCATCTTTTGGTTCTGCTTTTGAAAAACTTGCGAACTTTTTCCATAACATAGGAATAACAGATATAGATACAAAAAGTGAAAAAGTAACAGCAGCAGTTACAGCAATTGCAATATCTTTAAATAACTGACCAGCTTCATCTTCTAAGAATATAATTGGTAAGAAAACAGCAATAGTAGTAGATGCAGATGCAATTAAAGCACCCCATACTTCTTTTGTACCTTTATAAGCAGCCTCACTTATACTATCACCATTTTTTCTGTGTCTATCTATATTTTCAAGAACAACAATAGCAGCATCTACGAGCATACCAACAGCAAAGGAGATACCTGCTAATGAAATAGTATTTAAACTTCTTCCCATTAAAGATAAGACAATAAATGTACCAATAATAGAAATAGGAATAGCAACAGAAACAACAGCAGTTGGAGATATACTTCTTAAGAAAGTAATTAAAACAATAATTGCTAATATACCACCTATCATAATATTTTGTTGTACTAAATCAACAGATCCAACTATATATGGTCTTTGGTCATATAGCCATTGTATTTTTAAGCCATTTTCTTTTAAAAGTCCAGCATTTAGTTCATTTACTACTGCTTCAACTTCATTAGTTAGTGCCACAATATTTGCATCACTACTTGGTTGAATACCTAAGAAAATACCATCTTTTCCTAAGAACATTGCAACTGTACTAGCAGTTTCAAGTCCTAATTCAACTTTTGCAACATCTTTTAAACTTACTTTTTGATCTCTATTTGAAATTAAGATTACATTTTCAATATCTTGAATTTTGGTAAACTTACTTACTGTTCTAATTCTATAAGAACGTCTTTCAAGGTTTTGAATACCAGCAGAAATATCAACATTTTGTTGCTGTAAAGTATTTATAACTTGATTAATCGTTAGTCCATAACTAGCTAATCTAGTAGTATCAAAAACAACTTGCATTTGTTGTTCTCTTCCTCCACCACCCATAGTAGAAGCTACACCGTTTACTCTTCTAATTGCAGGTTTTATTTCATTTTCAAAAAATGTTTTATAATTATCTATGTGTGTTTCATTATCATCAAGAGTTTGTAACATCATCCAAATAACAGGACTTGCGTTTGCTGTTTCAATGATAGGTTCATCTACATTTGTAGGATATGAACTAACTTCATTTAGTTTGTTTGATACATCTTGAAGTGCTGCTCTTAAGTCTGTTCCTAATTTAAAAGTTAAAGTAATCTCACCATAATTATCTTTTGATGATGATTCATATTCAACTAAGTTATTTAAACTTTTTAAAGCCTCTTCTTGCTCTTCAATTATCTCTCTTTCAATCTCATAAGGCGTTGCTCCACCCCAATTTGTAGTAACTTTTATTTCAGGTTTACTTACACTTGGAGTTAATTGATACGGTAGTTTTGTTAATGATAAAAATCCAAATAAAACAACTATAAGTACAGATACAATTATAGTTACAGGATTTTTAATGGAAAATTTAATTAAGTCCATTTCTTATCCTATTTATTTAAGATTTTTACAGACATTTTAGGGAAAACTCTTTCATTTCCTTTAGAAACAATATCCATACCTTCAACAAGACCTTGGGCAGCAACTGCTGTTTTTTTACCCATATATCCAACTATTTTAACAGGAATCATATTTGCTGTGTTTTTATCATCAATGGCAAATACAACATCCATACCAAATCTTTTAATAACAGCATCCCTAGGTAAAATTAAAGCTTGCTTTTTAGCATTTTTTGAAAGTTTAACTGTAACTTCTTGCCCTTCATAAACAAAGTCATCTTTAATAGTAGCTACAAATTTAACAGGAAAAGTTCTAGTTAACTTATCACCATTTGGAATAACAGCATCAATTTTTGCTTTTATAATCTTATTATTTATAGATACATCATAAATATCACCAACTTTTAAAGCGTTTGCCACATTTAAAGGTACATTAAACATAAATGAAACCTCAGCTGTATTAACTAAAGTAGCTATACTTGAACCTGCATTTACCCATTGACCAATTTCCACATCTTTTTTAACAATAACTCCATTAAATGGTGCTTTTATATCTTTCTTTTCTTTTTGAATTTTTAGCTCTTTTAGTTTTGCTTTTAGGGCTGTTACATTACTTGAAGATTCTTTTGATTTTAAAAGTGCATCATCAAACTCTTTTTGAGTAATTGATTTAGTTTCTAAAAGTTTTTTATATCTTTCATAATCTTTTGAAGAATTTTCTTCTTGCTTTATTGCTATATTTAAATTTGCATTAGCAGAATCAATTTGAGCCTCTAAAACTTCTGTATCAACTTTTACTAAAGTTTCACCAGCATTAATACTTTGCCCAACTTTAAAATTAACTTTTTGTATTAAACCTGAATTTTGAGCTGCTAAGTTTGACTTTTTTTCAAACATTAAAGTTCCAATAAACTCTTGAAGTGGATTTACTTCACCCATTACTATTTTAGTTGTTTCAACTAAAGCAGGCTTTCCAGCTGCAAACATAGAAACACCCATAAACATTAAAATATAAATTAACTTTTTCAACTTTATTCCTTAATAACTAACTTGTTTGTAATTTTGTGCACAAGTGGTGCAACAACTAAAATAATTGGAAATGCAAATA
>CAKZOX010000207.1 GCA_937138295.1 uncultured Campylobacteraceae bacterium | reverse complement strand
TGATTTTAACCAATAATAGCTTAGGAAATATTAGTTATAATAAATCAAAAAAGGTATCAAGTATGAAATTGACACTAATTGGAAATGGTGTAATGGCTCAAGCTTTAGCAAAAGGTCTAGTAAAAAACTATGAAGTTGAAATTTTAGGAAGAAGTATTACTAAGTTAAAAGCTGTTCAAGAATTAATTCCTGAAATTACAATAAAAGAGCTAGATGATAATGAAAATATAGAAGGTAAAAATATTATCTTGTGTGTTAAACCTTACGCTTTAGTGAGTGTTTCAGCTAGATTAATTGGAAAAGCAAATGCTATTTATTCTGTTTTAGCTGGAACTACAATAGAAACATTAAAAAGTCAAATTCAAGCATCAAGTTATGTTCGAACTATGCCTAATATAGCAGCTTCATACTCAAGCTCAATGACTACAATAACAGGTGATAAATCTTTAAAATTGGAAGCAAAAGAAATCTTTTCAAATATTGGTGATGTTGTGTGGGTTGATACTGAAAATCAACTCGATATAGCAACAGCAATAGCTGGTTCAGGACCTGCATTTTTAGCTTTAATAGCTGAAGCTATGACAGATGGTGGAGTAAAAGCCGGTTTAGATAGAGCAACAACATCAAAATTAGTTCATGGAACATTTAATGGTATTTCAAAGCTTTTAGAAAATCAACATCCAGCATTAATTAAAGATTCTGTAATGAGTCCAGGTGGAACAACAGCAGCTGGTATCGAAGCCTTAGAAGAAAATGGAGCTAGAAATGCGATGATAAAAGCAATTAATAGTGCCTACGAAAAAGCCTGTCAACTTGGTAAAAAATAGTTTTTCACTACTTGAAACAATACTTAGTGTTGTAATTTTATCAATTTTAATTGTTAATTTTAATTCATTTTACAGTGATGATAAAAGTTTAAATAAACTAAATGAAAATTTAAACACTATTGAAAATCTATTTACAAAAGAAGATTACTCTTCTTTTGATAAATCAAAACAAAATCTAAATATAGTTGTAGATAATAAAAATTTAATCACAATAAAAACTAATGTTTACACTTATGAAAATGAAAATATTCTATTATTTAAGTATGTAAAATGAAAAAAGCATTTAGTTTATTTGAAGTGATTTTTACAACTGTAATAGCATCAATTATTACTATTTCAAGTATTTATTATCTTAAAGACATAGTTTCTTTGAATAAATCAAATTTAGAAAATGAAATTAAAAATATTAATATTATAAACACTAAAATGTTCTTTGAAAGAAACAATGAAAACTTACTTTCAAAAACATCTTTTTCTAATAATAGTTTGTATTATGAAAACTCTTTATTAATGGAAAATGTAAATGATTTTTCAATAACACAAAATGAAAAATACTATGAAATAAAATTAAATTTACAAAATCAAAATATAAATTGGATAATAAGCAAATAATATGAACAAAAAAGCTTATGTACTATTTTTAACTCTCATAATAGTAGTAATATTTTCAGTTGTATCATTGAATTATTTTCAAATAAAGTCACTTAAAACAGAAAATATAAAATCTCAAATAGTTTATATTCAAGCACAAAATCATATGGATTTTTTAGAAGATATTAGTAAAGAGTATGATTTTATAAGTAAATTTGAAATACAAAATAATGATTTTGAAATTTATGCAATAAAGGAAAATTCAAAAATTCACTATTTTGTAAAATCAAAAGAAGATGAAGTAAATATTCATAAATCAAAGGATTTAGAAGCTATTTTAAAATGACATCTAAAACTTTTTTAGCTAAATCTAAAGCTTTTGTTCTATGTGAAAATGATTTTTTCACTTCATAATCTAGTTCACCTAAAGTTTTATCAAAGCCCTTTGGAATAAACATAGGGTCATAACCAAAACCACCATCTCCTATTTGTTTATCAATAACTTTTCCGTGCATCCATCCATGGGTAGTATATTCATAATCATTGTAAACAATAGTTATACAAGCTGTATAAAAAGCATCTGCTTCATTTAGATTTTTTTCTTTTAATTTTGAAATTAATTTTTCATTGTTTTCATTATCAGTTGCACCAACTTTTGCATATCTAGCTGAATAAATACCTGGTTCGTTGTTTAAAGCAGGTACTGTTAATCCAGAATCATCTGAAATAACTATTAATTCTTTTGGATCTATTTTATCCTTTAGCATATCGTAAATAGTTTTTGCTTTTTTTATAGCATTTCCTTTAAAAGTATTTTGATCTTCATCAACTTCAATATCTCCTAAAATTTCTTTAAATGCAATAACCTCATCATTGGGTAAAAGAGTCTTAATCTCTTTGATTTTTCCTTTGTTTCCTGATGCTAATATAATTTTCAAATTTCCAACCTTTAAACTTAACCTTAAATTAAATAAAATTTTATATAATCCATACCATTATATTAAGTTTAGGATAATAAATGATTAAATCAATTTTACCTTTAAGTTCAATCATTGCATTGAGATTTTTAGGATTATTTTTAGTTTTACCTGTAATATCTGCATACGCTATAAATCTTGAAGGAGCAACAACAACTTTAGTTGGTGTTGTTGTTGGGGGATATGCCCTAACTCAAATGATATTCCAAGTTCCATTTGGAGTAATTTCAGATAAATTAGGAAGAAAAGGAACTATTGTAATGGGATTAATCCTATTTATAATTGGTTCTTTCATTTGTGCTATATCTGAAGACATTTGGACTTTAGTATTCGGTAGATTTTTACAAGGTGCTGGAGCAATTGGTGCAGTTGTAACTGCTATGATAAGTGACTTAGTTCCTGAAGAAAAAAGACCTAAAGCTATGGCTTTAATGGGTGGTTCAATTGCAATAGCTTTTGCTATTTCAATGTTAGCTGGTCCAACAATTGGTGGATACTTTGGTATTGAGGCATTATTTTACATCACTATGATTTTAGGTTTTGTTTCTATTTTTGTTTTATTAAAAAAAGTACCAAATCCTCCAAAAATCACACATACATATAATCAAAAAGCAAAACTAAATGAAGTTTTAGGAAATGCAAATTTAATAAAAATGAATATTACAAACTTTTTACAAAAAGGTTTAATGACTTTTGCGTTTATGATTATTCCTATGGTTTTAATAAAAGATTTCCAATGGGTTATTACTGATTTATGGCAAGTTTATTTACCTGCTATGATTTTAGGTCTATTAGCTATGGGACCAGCTGCAGTTATGGCTGAGAAAAAAGGTAAATTCAAAGAAATTTTAATTATTGGAATTGTTTTATTTGCAGTTTCATACTTAATTTTAGGATTAACATCTAGTTCGGTTGCATTTATAATTGGTGTTGCTATATTCTTTGCAGGATTTAACATGCACGAACCTATTATGCAATCTTTAGCATCTAAATTTGCAAAAGTACACCAAAGAGGTTTAGTTTTAGGTATCTTTAACTCAGCTGGATATTTAGGTACTTTTGTTGGTGGAGTTATTGGAGGAATATTCTTCCAAAGTGCATCATTAAGTTCAATTGTAATTGCAATTGCTATTATTTGTTTAATTTGGATTGTATTAATTGCAAAAATGCCAAATCCAGCAAAAATGAAATTTGCTTATTTACCATTAGATGATTACAAATTAGAAAATACAGAAAAACTTCATAATGAATTAGTTGAAGAATGGTATGTTAACAACACTGAAAACATCATTGCTGTTAAATATAATTCTGAAACTTCAAGTGAAGAAAAAATTAAAGAATTACTAAAATAAATATCAAGAAATAAGAAGTTTAATTACTTTTTATTTCTTTTTTACTACTATATAGATAAAATCCCTTAAACAAATACTAGTTAATTTTGATACAATATTAATTAATTAAATACAAATCAAAGCAATTTAAATGAGAAACTATAAAAAACTAATTATTTTTTCAATGTTATTTATAATTTATCCCCTATTTTCTCTAAATTATCAACCTAAATATCTAGCTTCAAATGATATTTCAAAGGTTAAAGATAAATATGGTGAGAAAGCAGAAAATAGAGTTATCTTATGGGATAAAATGCTTGATAAGTATAAAAATGAAAGTGTCCTGAAAAAATTAAAAGGTGTAAATGATTTTTTCAATAGAATTCCATATAAAACAGACCCTGTTCATTGGAATAAGAAAGACTATTGGGCAACTCCCTTTGAGTTTTTAGGTACAGGTGCTGGAGATTGTGAAGATTACGCTATTGCAAAATATTTTAGTTTAATTAAGCTTGGTATTCCAGAAGAAAAACTTAGAATTTCATATGTTATTTATAAAAGACTTGGAACTAAATATGAGGAAGCTCATATGGTACTAAGTTATCTACATAAGCCAAATGCAACTCCAATTATTTTAGACAATATCAATAAAAGATTAGTTTTAGCTTCTAAAAGAACAGACTTAAAACCAATATATAGTTTTAATGCAAGTGGTTTATGGAAAGCACAAACTAAAGGAAGTGTTAAAGTGGGAAGTAATAATTTAAAATCATGGAAAAGCTTAATAAGCAGAATCTAAAAAGGAATAAAAATGTCATTATCAAAACAACTCTATATTATCATATCGTTTATATTTTTACTAATATTTACGGGTAATTTTATAATTAGTGTAAAAAATACTAAAGAGTATTTAGAAATTGAATCATTTACAAAAGCTCAAGATACAGCAACATCATTGGGTATGAGTTTAAAAAATGATATCTCTATGAATAGATACCCTGAGGTAGAATCAACTGTAAAAGCGATCTCAAATAGAGGGTTTTATAAAGAAATTAGAATTGAGAAGTATGACTTTTTGTTTACAAGTGATTACTTACTTTCTAAAATCAATGAAGAAAATCTAACTATCAAAAATGTAAAAGTTGACAAAAAATATGGAATGGTTTCTCCTGTTACAAGTGATAATGACTTACAAGAAAAACTTGACAATTTAGAAAATATTGATGATTTAGAACTTAGTTTTAATGAAAGTAAAAATGGTTCTTATAGTTTTATTCCCACAAAAAAATTAGATGTATCTACTATTCCTTTTACTGTAATATTAGTTGATGAAAACAACAATGAAACAATTAAAGAAATAGAATTAAAAGTTGATACAGTTATAGCAAAATCTGTTAGAAGTGAAAAATTTGACTCAACCCCTGAATGGTTTGTAAACTTTATTCCAATTACAATGTTAGAACAAACTAGTGAAATAACAAATGGATGGAAAACAATAGCAAAAATATATGTAAGTGCAAATGCAGGTGATGCCTATGCTAAACTTTACGAACAAGCTAAAACATCTCTTTTATACTCTGTTTTAGCATTTATTATATCTTTAGGACTTCTTGCTATATTCCTTCAACTGATTTTAAAACCTTTAAAGAAAATTGAAAATTTAGCAAATGAAATTGCAAATGGTAATTTTGAAACTATAGATAATCTTCCGTATACAACAGAAGTAAGAAATGTTGCAATTGCCATGAATGATATGTCAGGTAAAATAAATAGTGTAATTACTAAACTTCAAAATAATTTAGATTCAATCACTAAAAAAATGTCAGTTGACCA
>CAKZOX010000206.1 GCA_937138295.1 uncultured Campylobacteraceae bacterium | reverse complement strand
CAAGGCGGTCTGTAATGAAAACTTATGTAATAGACTTTGTTGAGGAAGTTACATCACAAGTAAAAATACAAGCTAAAAATTTAAAAGAAGCTGAAGAAATTGTTAGTAGCGGTGATTTTATGGGTGATGAAGTAATTGAAAGAGATCACTTTCAAATAACAGGAAGCTATGAGGAAGGTAAGGAATAAATGACAGATAAAAACTTTGATATAGCTTGTCAGTTAGCTGATGATTTATATTTTAAATTCATGGACAATTTAAGTGATGATATTGTTAGTGAATTTGTAATTGATGACAAAGACAATATAGGTAGTACAAAAAATACTGAAAAAGGTAGCAACTTGTATTGGGAACTAGAAAGCACAATTAAAAACGCATTAGATAAACAAACAGAAAGAGAGGAATAATGGCTATAGATTTTGACGCATTAGACTTAGTAAGGACAGAAAACAAAGACAGGATGTATCAAAAAAAGAAAAAAGCATTAGAGCAACTTCAAGATTTATTAAAAAATTATAGCTCTGATACCTTAATTGATATGATTATGAAAGAAAGTGAGAACAATAAGAAGTGATTGAAGCATGGATAATGATTGAGGTAGTTTTAATAACTTATTATTTAATAACAAACTAAGAGGTAAATATGAAAGTATGGAACATTAGAGTAACTGACAGAAATGGTTTTGATAGCTATTCTTTTTTTCAAGAAGATGAGCCTACAAACCAACAATTAGAAACCATCAAAAAAATATATCAAAATTCAGGTAGGTATATTCCTGAAGATATAGAGGATATTGATGTTGAAATAAAAGGTAGTTTTGACAATCAAAATATTCCAACATACGAACAATTAATAGATGATTTAAAAAATAAATATGGAAAGGTAGGCAAGTAATGATTAATAGAAATAAAATACAAGAAAAAGATTGGGAAATATTAAGAGATAATTTCACAGATCAAGCTTTAGACATGAGTACTGATGAATTAGCTGATTATTATGTTCATTATAGAATAAGTGATATTAAAAAAGATGAAAGAATGGATTGGTTTCATAATGGGGTGTTGCCATGCAATCAATGTGATCAATTTAATAGCGACTGTGAATGTGATGAGGAAGATTAAATGATTATTAAAGGTCATGCAATACATAGAAAGAAAGTAAGAATGATTTTAATTTTAATAACAATAATATTACTTGCAACCTTGTTGATTATTTTATAATGCTGTCAATAGATGGAAAGGATAAAAGGTTATTTAGAATACAAGCTAGATTTAGAGCTATGTGGGGTAAATACTTTTGAAAGAGATGATAAAATTAGAGAAAGATACGAACAATATCTCAAAGATAAACAGCAAGATATTAAAACTAATTCCAAAAAAGATAATAACAAAAAGAGATAGTATAAATTATGCTAGAACGCTTTGGAATATAAAGAAAGGAAGGAAACAATGAAATACGAATATCAAGATAATAGAATATGTATGTTTTATGTAGCTGATAGATTGTCAGATATACTAGAATTAAAAGATGGAAAGAAAGCTCATAAAGAATTATCAATTTTTTATGAAGAAATGATTTACAATCTAGGTGTTAATTCTTTACATAATCATAATTCAGATTAGTTGAAGGAGGATTGGGGGTTTAGAAAGAAAGGTGAAGAAACCCCCATATCCTGAATACCTAGATATTGTATGTTAACTTATTTAACATACTTCATCTTGAGTTTATTAGCAATATTAATTTCATATCTATTATCCTTTTCAACTTCAGCCCAATACTCACCCACTATCTTATCAATAACTTTTTCAGGTGTATTCTTGTTTTTAAGAAAGCTAATAAGGTTAGTCAAGGGGGGGTTTTTAGCCTGATTATTTCTATTTCGTTCTATAGCTTTTTGATAGTTAAAATTAGAAGACTTTCTAATTTTACTTAATTCATACTGTATAGTTTTTATTGGTACATATTTAGTCATATTACTAACTAGTTATATATTTATATTATATCTTTATTAAGGTACATTTATTACACCACCGATTTGCATTCATTACACCACCGACAGACCCCTTGTTAATAAGATGTTAACTATTTATAACTTTTATCCCCTTTTTATTCACAAAGTTATCCCTCAATTTTTGGTTGTATCTATTCTTCTGTTTCTGTGCCATAACCTTACGCAATCTTAGGTTGTCTTGCAATATAGATTGAAAATTAATATCCCCTCTAAAATAATATTTGTTGCTTTTATTCTGACCCCTATTTACCCATGTAATATAGCCAAATAGTTGTAGTCTGTCCAAAGCTCTCAGAACTGTCCTATTGTCCTTTATTTTAAGTTTTCGTTTTAGATAGGCATAGGAAGGTGTGCATCCTTTAGGTGCGTTCTCAAGCCTTCTCAGAAGCATATAGAGGCATTTCTCAGTAGATGTTAGCACCTCATTATCCAATAATGAATGCTCTACTTTTAAGAATGGTTCTAAACTAGGTTTCATTTATAAATTCTGTAATAGGTTTAAGACTTTCAATAGGTACAGACCAAACATGAGGTCTATCTTGATTGAAGTCTGTCCACTTGCCATATTTCCGACAATCTTTTGCCTGTATGTAGCCATAAAAATAAAAGGTTGGGCAATCATCACCAACATAGAAGTAATAATCTTCAGGTTTATGTCCTTGTCTTATAATAAGTGATTTGTTTGGTTTTGAATATAGCTGTGATCTGACTTGTACTGGTTTATTATCTATGATTAAATCCTTACCATGAAAATTGTTAACTGAATGAGAAAAATATGATTTCATTTTTTTAGCCAAAGCCATTTCGCAAAGCGTACCTGATACACTCTTTCCCCACTTTTGATAGCGGTCAAACTTAGCACCATGACCCCATTGAATATTTTGTCTTAGACTTTCCACTTCCCTGACAATCCCAGTTGAAGCACCTGATAATATTTCTTCCCAATTTAAATCCACCTTTTCGAC
This sequence comes from uncultured Campylobacteraceae bacterium, assembly GCA_937138295.1. Lineage (GTDB taxonomy): Bacteria > Campylobacterota > Campylobacteria > Campylobacterales > Arcobacteraceae > JALRJW01. The sequence goes on along the minus strand of CAKZOX010000206.1, from coordinate 4,445 downwards.
ACTCATTTATATTAGATATATTATTTTAAAAATAAATCAAATAAAACTATTGACTTAATTGTAAATAATTTGTAAATACTTTTTTAGATGGAAGAAAGATTTACAGATTTAGCTTGGACTACAGGTGATTTTAATAAAGCTACAACCTCACCTAGTCAAACAGCATTAATTAATTTAATTTGGTATTATAAGTATCATTTATTTCCATACTTAAAATTCAAAAAAGAAAAACCTTCAATCAGTTTTAAAGCTGGTACTTTCGCACATGATTGGTTTCAAAATATATTAGTAGGTCAGGCAAAGATTGATGATGTGGAACTTGCTTTTAAAACTTACATAGAACAGTTTGAGTTTGAGGAGAAGCATAAGATGAAAGCACAATTTATTTTAAAAAAAATAAAAGGTTATGTTGAAAGACACTTAGAAGCTATCAATGAAGTGTCCGATAATTTTTCAGGATGGACTTCAGAAAAACCTTTCTCTGATTGGTATGATGATAAGTACATGGGTCAAACATTAAATATTGCTAATGAAGGTTTTATTGATTGTGTTAATGATGGAGAAAAAAAAATAACTGAACATAAAAATAGGTTTGGCAATGTGAGTTTGAAGCCACTAAAAAAACCTAAGAAAGATGATAAGCCTAATGAAAATAGAATTGGGGATTGGGTGTATTCTAAGTCTCAAGCAATAAAATATCCTCAATTTACTCATTGTATTCAAACAGCAATATACTCAAAACATTTTGACTATAAATATAAACCTTATTTAATTTATGTAGGTGATAGTGATTATACTATTTTTACCCCTGATAATTGTTGGGAACTCACCCCTAAAGGACTTCAATATTTTTTTAAAAAATTCATACAAATAAATATTCAAAGACAAGAAATGTTGAGGATGGCAAATGGAGATATGAAAAAACTTGCTATGATTATTGGTGTGGATTGGTCAGAAATTAGAAACTACAAATCTAATTTTTTATTAGAGAACTACCATGAAGAAGATATGCAAAGGCTAGAAGACTTTTATGAAAAACTATAAGGAGGAAAATGATTGAGAATATAAAAAAAGAACAAGTAAGAAATGATACATATATTTTAAATAAAATAATGCGTTATTTAAAATTAAATTTTCATAAAGTTGTAAATGATAATGATTTATCTTTTATTTATGATTACATAAAAGAAAGTAGAAAAAAGAAAGGTAATTAATGACTGACAAAGTAATGATGGAACTTGCTAAGATGCAAACTGAACTAAGAAATCTTAGACAAGACAATAAAAGATACTCACAAATGTTAATAGATAGAGATGATAAATTAAGAGTTATTGATGACAAGTATAAAGAGAAAATACAAAAACTAAAAGATGATATAGCATTTAAAGACAGGATGCTTGAAACATTAAGACCAAAACCAAAAATAAAGAAAGGAAAAAATGTCAAATAATATATATAAAAAACTAAAGTTAGCTTCCGCTGACGCTAGGATGGTTAAGAAAACTGAAAAGAAAGGTGGCATGAATTTTAATCCCTTAGAACATGATGCGGTTCAAGCTGTTGCTATGGAAGCATTAATTAAAAATGAATTATATCCATACTGCACATACAAAGATTTTACTATTGAAGATGATTTTGTCAGAACTACTTGCAAGATGACTATTGTAGATTTGGATGACCCTTCTTCTTTTATTGAAATTGAAACTCATGCTATTGCTAAGAAAGATAAATATGGTTCAGGTAACTGTATGTCTTATGCAAGAAAATATGCTTTTTTAAATGCTTTAAATTTAAAAACTGGAATGAAAGATGATGAGGAAGAAGCAAAGGATATGGAAGATGGATATAATGCTAAACCATTTACCACTCAATTATCTAAAACAGTTATGAAAGAAACTAAGATAGATGACATTTATATTGCAACTCAATTAGATGTTATTGAACAGAATAAAGATAACAAGAATTCTACAGTCTTGAAAAGTGAATTAGAAAACCTCAAGACTAGAATAAGTAAGGCTGGAATTTGGGATGCGTTTTTCAAGTCTGATAACTTTAAGAAATTTAACGCATTAAGAATCAAACATAATAATAAAAGGAGTTAAACTATGGCGTTTGAATTAAAAGAAGGAGAAGGATTTTTGAATAGAGATAATGAAAATCCTGAAAAGTTTTGGGGATCATTTAAGGTCAGCCAAGATTTAAAACAAGGAGATACAATCAATCTTACTGAATGGATTAATACCAAACCAGATGGAAAGATTGTTCACAAATTACAAGAAAGAAAACCTAAACAAGCATAACTTGTAATAGATGGGGTGGTGGGTTTTTTTTTGCTCCCTCAAAGTTAGTTAACTGCCACCCCTTTTAATTATGGATTTAATTGTTTTAAATGATGGTATTTATAATTTGTACCCAGTAACAAAACAGATGTTAGAAAATATAAAATTAGTTGGTTCTATAGATTGCTTTGATCTTTGTGAAATACTTAGATTAAAATTAACAACTTATGCTGATATACCATTCAACGAATATATTATGAATGATGGAAGCGGAAGTTTTTATGGATGTATTTGTAAATAAAATAAAGGAGAATGTATGTCAGACGACAATGTTAAATGGATAGATATAGGAGAAAAAATGGTCAAGCAAATGCTTGAAAAAAAACAAATGGAATATGGTGATTTTGATAAGAACGCATACATTATTGCAAACTTTATTCAATCAACATTAGAAGTAATTAATGGACATAAAATTAAAGTACCCATTACTATTGTTCCACAGCTTATGATTGTATTAAAATTAACCAGAACAATTGATGATGGAAGTAAACAAGATATATACAAAGAAGATACTCATAAAGATATTGCAGGATATAATGATTTATTAAAGACTATGCTTAAAAATATGAAAGAGAAGGATGAATAATGGCTAAGATATTTTACAGTCCCAGAATAAAACAAATCATAGATTTTATGTCTGCTTATTATGATGAACATGATTGTTTTCCAAAATTAGATGAGATTGGTAAAGCATTAAACTTAACTAAACAAAGAGTTGGTATCTTATTAAAGAACGCTGAGAAGTTAAAATTGATAAAATCAGACAATGTTTTTATGAGAAAGTATATGTTGACGAAGCATATAAAAAACAGTAAATTAAAAGTCAATAATTACTATGAGTTGTAAAAAAATATATTACTATGAATTTACTGCAACTCTTGAGGAGGAATTTGATTCTGTTGAGAAGGCAACAAGTCAAATGAATGCAACAGATAATGCGGTTGTAAAAGAAATAACGCATAAAAATCTAGTGCATTCAATTATAAAAAAGGAGGATGGGAATGAACCTAAGTAACGATATTCCTAGACTGTATGGAAAGCTACAAAAATGCCATAACAAGATCATGGCTTCTGTTGATACAAGAATGTGCGTTCATACACTAAAGGACTATGTAGAGTACAAACAATTAGTAAGAAGAATTGTTGATGCTCAAAATAAAGACGCAAAAGCTATCTACGAACAGTAAATAATTTTTGCTAAATATAAAAAAACAACAAGAAAGGAAGGCTATTCATGTCTGCAAAACCAAAAGATCCCAACAGTATTAGATTTAATACTCATGTTGGAACTAAATTAAGAAATTTAAGACTACTACATAAGATGAGTCAATCAGATGTTGCAAAGGAAATAAATGTTACCTTTCAACAAATTCAGAAATACGAAAAAGGTGGTAATGGATTGAGTTCATTTTTAATGGGTTGGTTAGCTCATTTTTTTAATGTGCCAGTAAGTTATTTCTCAGATGGATTTAACTTTGAAAACTTTACTAGTCATTTAAAATATGAAGATAGGTTTCCTGAAATTAACAGATGTAATCAAGTAAGAAATGAAAAGTTATATCCTAATCCAAATTCATATAATGATATATCTGACTCATATATTGAGGAAGAAATCAAATCAATAGAACAATAAATGAAATCGTTAAGTCAGTCAGGCAAAAAGTTTGATTGGCTTAACGACAAAACAATTAGAGATGAAGACCAAGATCAATTAGATTATTTAGCTAATTTGTATAACAAAACCAAAGATAGTAAATATAAACAACAATGGTATGAATTGATTAAAAAAGTTATTCGGCATATTTAATTATTCTTTCTATCATCCTCTCTCATACATTTATAATGAGCTTTACCTTTAGGATAAAAGGCCACAAAACTTTCTTGGTTGGTCATGTCTTCTTTACAATATTTACACTTACCAATATCAATAATAATAACTTTAGGTTTCTTCCAAAGTTTTTTATGTTTTGGCATAGTTAGGTTTCTTTCCTTTTCTTGATTTTCTTTCGGCTTTCTTTTTTCTTGAAACAGCAGAGGCTCTTTGACTAGCAGTCATTGATCTTGCTTTTGATAATGGAACACACTTAGGATAGTTCTTTCTTTTCT
>CAKZOX010000205.1 GCA_937138295.1 uncultured Campylobacteraceae bacterium | reverse complement strand
TCAACTGTTTGATCTTTTAAAATGCACTCAGAAATAATTTTTGCTTCATCAAAATTCAAATTATTTATTTGAATTTGTAAATCAGTTGTTATATTAGTTAATGACGTTATTGCATTATTTATATTGACTATTGCATTAACATTAGTACAAATTTTAGCAGCAGCTAACTCTAAAAAATTTTCTAAGTTTGCTTTTGTTACATTACCTTCTATTAAACATGCAGGTAAGTCATAAAATGTTTCAGTACGAGGCTCTGGATTAACTGGAGTATTATCACATACTTTCACTATTAATGCATTAAGTACATCATTAAGATCATAACTAGGACCTAATTCCGTAATAAAACATCCAGGATCAATATCTAATAGTGGATTACCAGCTATACCACAAAGCTCAGCTGCAAGATTTGCAACAACATCACTAACAGTATCCCCATTGCATATTCTAAAATTATTACCACAGTCTATATCCGGCCCTTGCCAGATAACACAATTGGAAGAAATAGGGTTACATCCCGTATTGTTATTGTTATTTGTTGGAATCATAAGTGTCTTTTTTACAGCTGTTTATTAACATATAGTCTGTATATTTAATATACAAAAGATTGCTGAAACAACCAAGGTTTATATATATAGTATTTTTCTTCATTAGTTGTATGGTGGACAATAGCCATTAACTGGTACATCTGGTGCTATATCTCCACTACCTGGTCTTACATCTAACAAAAAGGCAAACAATTCTTTAACATTAGTTAAAAGTGCTTGTCTAGCCTCTTTATAGTTTTCTAAATAAACTGGACTATACACATATGTTGAACCATATGGAATTGTAGGGCCCGGATCACCAGGATATTGGTGGTCTAATTTTTTTGTAGTAATTCCTGTAATAGGGGTTAAATTATCATCTACCCAAGACCATGGACGTCTGCATCCGGTGCATGGTTCATCAGTTGTCTTTTTAAGAGGGTTATCCATACATAGTATACTATTGAATAAAATACTTTTGCTCACTTCCAGCTCTTCATATAAAACCTGAAAAGTATTTACTCTATCTAATATGATGGGTAGCTTACTATTACCATCTTGATAAATACTACGTGTACATTGTATAATTAAGTCAGTAAGAGCTTTACTCCAAGCTGCAAAAGTGTTAGCCTGATCACGTCTTATCAGTTCCAATCCATCACAATCTGCTTTTTGATTTCCGGGTCCTATTATGTTATGTTCTAAATAGTCTTGTAAATCCATAATTAAAAATATTTATTTAATTGAAAATCAAGTATGTACAAACTAGGCCAATTCCAAGGATCTGTTGCAAGACAAAGCTCATTGAATGACTTGTTAGTTGAACCATACCAATACCAATTGTTTACTGCATACTCTTTAATACTTATACTATTAACCGTGTAGTCTGTAACCCAAGCATTTGTAGTTGTGTCCCAAAAATAAAAGAAAAAGGTATTATCAGGAATACCATCTATATCACCTACAATTACAGTATCTCCTTGAGAACCAGTTGCAGGTAATGAAGATACATCAGGCACACTTTCTAAAAAGTTTAATTCATAAGGAATTCCAAATGTTGAAGCTTTTATTCCAAAAGAAAAAGGGTAACTAAAATACCCCCATTTAGAACCAGTACTTAATATTTGTAAAGGCTCACAAGTTATACCGGAAGTATCATTAACAGGCTTTGCAGAATGCATAACACCGTTTAAATAGTCAAATATTGATTTAAGGTAAGCATTTCTTTCAGCTCTATAATTGTTGGCCTCTGGTTCTGTAGTATTAAAAGTCTCTAAATCATTTGGAGTAATTATAAATCCAAAAATATCATTATAATTTATAGTTCCTCTACCCTGATTTGTTGTCTCAAATATAATGTCAGTTTGAATAAAATCTGGTAATGGAGGATATACAGGTTGTTGACCTGTAATGGTTTCTGTAATAATTACTGTATTACAAGGAACTAGATCTTTACAATCCTCAACCTCTTCTGCTTTTATGGTAAGTGTAATTTTTTGCTGTCTACATGCACCTGCCGTTGTAAAACAATAGCATAATTGCAAACTGTGATCTGTTTCAACTGATGCATCTGTAAATACATGTACATATTGACCCAATGAGTTTGTACGTACTGTACCAATTCTATCTATGTATAGTTCAAAGTCTTTTACTGGAACACCTTTGTCATCAACCACTTCAAAAATAACACTCTCAGGATCATCATTGCAAAATAAATCTGTGCACCAATCTGGAGCATTAGCATCTGCACATGGGTTGGATATTCCAGAAGGAATAAAAATTTCTGAAGTAATGGATAAGATTTCTGGTACTTTTATTTCTTCCTGTTGCCAGTCACAAAGTTGTTTTTTTATATGTGAAGATTCTATATCTCCTTCACAACAAGTTGTGATCCCAAACCTCTTTGACATAAAGTCTTGATACACACTGTTAGCAAATTTTTGTTGAGTATCTATCATCTTTATAGTATCCATCTTACCTATTTATATTATTTTGTGCTTTATTAATTAGTTGTGTCAAGCCACTAGATGTTGTATTTGCAGGTTGAAAGTTATTTTTCTCATACTTTTCTTTACAAGTCTTATGCACAACGGCTCCATTTGAAGCAGTTGTTTTTTGACATCCACAACTAAATCCTTTTCCACAATACTTACAGTTACTCATAATGTTGGTTTTATTAAGTTTAACAGCAAATGCTAGAACAATCTATTTTATTTAATCTTTTCATTGCATAGTTGTAAAGCTCCATACCATCATTTGCACTTTGGCAATATTCTACTTTAGCAACTGCTGCATCAATTAATGTTCTTATATATGCAAGCTCAGATAATAAATCTGCTCTTTCACTTGATGGAGCACAAGGCTTCATATCTATATCACATAATATTTTGTAGTACTTATCTAAAATACAACACACTCTTAAGTGATTGTATTCAACGTAAACTTTATCAGTAGGGGAAACACTATACCTAATTATGTATACTCCGTCTGGAATAATACTTCTTGAGCTACCACAATCTGAAGTTTGAATGCCTAATGAGCATCCATTTATATTCAAATCAAACCCGTGTTTTACCTTTATTAAAGCTGGACTATTAAATCCTGGAGGTGTTATTAAAAGTTCTTCACAATCAATTGCTAAATCATCTGTGTATTGACTTGTATCTTTAACTGAAAGAATTCCACAATTTGATACAACAGGGACTTCCAGACTTAATATATGCTTATTGGCCATTAAAATAAATTTTAAATAAATATAGTACTACACATATAATATACAAAAATAATAGAATAAAAAAAAGGCAGGTAATCAATACCTGCCTCTTTACTCTATTAATTAATTGTTATTATACAATTGGATCAATGTCTTGCTCAAATGGTACATCTGCAACAGTTGCAATTTGAGTAAACAAAGTTTGCATACTAGCAATAAGTACAGCATCACCATCCTTAACAAAGATTTCATATAAATATCTGTCATTGTCAAAAACACCAGATGGGTTATTGAATCTTGGCACTACGTGCTCAAGAACAAATGACTTATATAAATCTGTTCTGTCAATTCCAGCTAACACATCATCAGATCCTTCAATCTCTCTAATTCTTGCAGAATCAGCATTACCTTGATTGTAAGGAGACTGTCTGTATCTTTCAGATAAAAGAACTTTTCTAATTACTGTCTCACCTTGAGTTTGTAAAATAGTTCCTGGAGTGTCAGTAGCTACTCCACAATCAGAACAAGGATCTCCTGTTTCATCAAGTGCAGAAAGAATTAATTTTACTGGCTCTTTACCATAATAATCTCTAGTGTCAAAAGAACAATCACCAAATTTAGTATCAACATAAGCTCCTTCTAAAGTAACTTTAACATTGATCTCATCAGTAACTGGATCAGTAGATACTGTATGCCCTGCATCAAAAGCTGCAATAGAAGCATAAGTTGCTTGTTGAACACCTGCATTGTTTAAGATCTCAATTTCTTTAATTTGGAAGAAAGGAGATACAATTGGGTCTTCTGTTAAGTTCTTAACTGCAGCAACTAAAGCAACAGCAGGATCAATATACTCTTGACCATCTACTGTGCAACAGATATTTGCTGAATCTACAGTAGCATAAGCATTGTGATTTAAAAATCTTAAAGCAGGTGCTCCTTTTACGTCAAGTCTTAAAAAGATTGCTTCACCACATGGTACACAATCAGGTGCTACTTCAATAGAAGCTTCAGCAGCAGATCCTGGTAATACTGTTGTTTCATACAGTTTAGTAATGTACTTAGGGTTAATCATTTTAGACTTAATGCTTTCAGCATATCCTCCGTGACCTGGATTGTTACCAATCTTGTCTTGTGTTGTGTAGGCTCCTTGTACAATATGGAAATTACCTGCAGGTGCTCCTGTTGGATCCTCAGATAACCAAGTATCAGCTGCTACTAAAGCAATCTCCTGTACTCCTAACGTTGATGTTTTTTCTCCAGCTACTGCTTCCAATGATAATGGAGCAAAAGCTTTACAAAATGCATGATTAAAATAACTCATTTTTCAAATTTTAAAATAATAATAAATAAACAAAATACTTACTCTTTGTAAGCATACTATAATATACAAAGTTTTTTATAATTAACAAACATTAATTTGATCTTTCTGCAGCTGCTTGAGCTCTTTGCATTTCTGTGTAATTTGCAATGTCTCCTGCAATAATTGCTGCTGCTTCATCAATCATTAATTCCACAACATCATCTTTAAAACTAGATGGTGTATCTGCTGCTGGGATAGTATTTGTATATGGATCTAAAACACCAGCAACTTGAATGTAAGTTGGTTTCTTATAGAAAGTTATGATTGGGTTTACAATATTAAATGAAGAGTCTTTGTATATTCTTACTTCATTGTTAATTAACGTACAGAATGTTTCACCCCAATCAAAGTCTGGCCTTTTCAATGGATCTCTTAGTATAAGATTCACGTTAGCTTCTTCAGCTAAATAAACAGTCATTGATCTTGGATCAGGACAACATTCACTAGTTGCCTCTGCACTAACCCGTTTAAACTCCAAGTATTCATCTATAGGAAAGTTTGTAGCTCTAAAATATGTTGATTCATTTACACCTGTTAATTGTAATTCAGTTAACAAGATCTGTAAATCATCAATCCTTCTTTTAGATGCTTCATCTCCTTCCTTATAGATGTTACCACCATGCAAGTTTCTTCTACACCATTCTATTTGAGCTTTATTAAAAGCTTCAACTATTTGCCAAGGTTGAATATTATCATAATCTTGACTATCTAGTTTATTAAGCCTTTGCTTAATCTTTACTTGTAGAACGGCATTATTCATAACTTATCTTTTAAGAATTCCAGTAAGGCTCTAACTTAGCTTGTAAAGCATTTAATATTTCTTCATTATCAGGATTCTTTAAAAATGCTGATGCTTCTTCTGCTTTCTTACCTAATTTAACATTACTATCTAAAGTTTCAATCCATCCATTACCTTTCTTTGTAATAAATTTATAATACATACAATCTTTTACTATTGCGGTAATTTTAAGATCTTTCATTGAAAACTTAGATGCTTTGATAAACTTTTCAGCAGATACTTTTTTACTATTTTCAGTACCATCTCCATTAATATACATATCCATATTCTCATATAATATATCAGTAGGAGTAGATTTAGTGTATTGAGTACTATCATAGTCTACAACTTTAGCAACATATAAAAGTTTACTTGTATTTTTGTTATACATCTCTTCTAATGCAACTAATGCTTTATTTCTAAGCTTAGTATATTCTGTTCTTGTAGCAATTGATTCTTCTTCTGTATCTAAATAGAATTTAGGAGTTGGATTTGCTCTCTTTGCATCTTTTAAAGATTTAGCAACTATAGAAAAACCACCTGCTTTAATAGCATAAATTCTAATTAAATCATAAGGATCTGTTGCTGGATCTAAAAACACTGGATCATTACCACATCTCATAGAAATTTTAGACCAGAATGCATCATTATCAGGTTTTAATAATGTAAGTTTATTCCAAAACTCTTTATCTTCAGGATCAACAACATTAGCAGCAAGATCTTTTTCTAATTCAGAAACTGCTTTTCTAATCTCTTTTATTTTGATTTCTTTTTCTCCTGGAGATAGTTTCTTTACTTCTGGAGCAAACTCATTTAACCCAGTAACATATCTTTTAACACCGTTTAATTCTAAACATGCTAAGTTTTCCTCATGATATACTCCATCATAAAGAGACATACCATAATTCTCTAATCCCATGTTAGACTTATTAGGATTAAAAAAAGGTCTAACAGCAATAGCTTTTGCCTTCTTTTGCTGATACTTTTCTACAATTGTGTAATCTTCCATTTTTGTTTGGTTTTGTTATTAATAATTATCTACATCAAAAGTACATAAAATATATGTACATTTTATTATTAATATTTCTAAAGCAAGATTTTACTCTTGCTAAAGTTTTGATGTTTAGTCAATAACAATTTTTAATGATCCTGCAGTATGATATAAATCACCCTTAACTAATCCTGCTGTTTTAGCAGCAGTATTGTCAGCATATTCTAAATCAGCAGCACCTCTTACCCAGCTAATAACTTCATTAACATGAAGCAACTTTGCTAGACCTGTTGTGTTATCTTTTCCTTTATATGCCGGATCTTCAAACTTCTGTTTTACTTTCTTTAACTGTGCCATTTTTCTTAATTTTAAAAATAAATATTAAAAAAGGGGAAGGACCTAACCAACCCCTTTTTCTAATTAAACTATCCTTAGAATGATCCTCCAGTTACTGGATTTCTCATTACAATTTTAAGAACTTTAGTTGGATCTTTAACCCATACAGCTGGCATAGTTTGAGTCATCATAACTCTATAACCATTAAAGTTACCTGTAGAAGCAAATCCTTGACTTCTTCCCATGTAATCCATAGTTCCATTTTGATAGAACCACTTTAATTGGTCATCCCAAGATAACTTCAATAAATGAATGTTATCACTTCCTTCATCCGTTACATCAAAAATGATAAAGCTATAAGAACTTAAAGGTCTTCCATCAATTAATGGATTCTCAATATCATTTGTATGTAAGTTGTCAAATGCTGGGTTAAGTACAAACTTAACGTTAGCTAAGAAAGGAATAGTGAAGCTAGTATAAGCAAATCCAAAATCAAGATCCATACCTTTACCAGTAACTGCACCAACATCAGAAGCATTCTGAACTAATCCAGAACCATATACTTCATTAGCAATTGCTTTGTTGATTAACTGCATACCACCAATACCTGTTTGAACAACAAGTTGTCTTTGTGGATCCGGTCCTTTGAATTCAACTTTACCTTGGTAGAAGTTATATAACTCTGATTTAAACATATCCAATGTAAATTGAGATTTGTTATAAATTCTTTTGAATGAGTTATCTAACTGAGACCATAAACCAACAGATAATCTAATATCATCTGGCCCGTCTTGTTTGATTCTACCACCTTTACCCCACATTAAATAAGTCTCAATATCATTTGCTATCTTACTTAAGTGAGCTGCTTCCATATTAGTGATGAAAGTTCTTGATAATCTACCACTTTCAAATGCATCTCTAGCACCTGCTTTACCCATACTAGCTACTAATTCTTCAATAGAAGAAACAGAAGGGTTAGTATCTTGATCAAAGTTTCTCCAGATCTCTGTTACAGGAACAGTACCATCTGCATTCATTCCACCTTTAATCATTAAATCAGCTCTAGAAGAGATTGAATAATGTACGTGAGCTTCAGCACCACCTACATAGTTGTAGAACTCTCTGAATCCAGAACCAGTTTCAATATCAGAGAATCTCTCTCCATATTCACCTCTTGCAGAACCTTTTCTAAAGTACTTAGTTCCAGAAGCTAGATATTTGTCAACGTCTAATTCAGCTGCATTATCATTGTTCACTAATTGAACAGTGTAGATGAATCCGTCACCAGCTGGGATAATATCATCAGCCGTGATGTATAATTCAAGACCATTGTACTTATCATAAGTAATGATATCACCATGTCCAAAAGCTCTCTTAGAAAGTTTAATTTGGAAGGTTACACCATCTGCACCTACGGTAGCATCAGCTGTTAAAGGTCCTACACTAAATGGTAGATCTTGTGCAATAGGTGTTTGCCATTTGTATTCACCTCTTGCGTTGTCTACTGAAATTGTGTTCTTACCACCAAATGAAGCCATTTGATAAAGAGGCATTTCAACTTTTTGAGTCATTGCCCATAAGTCTACTGGTCCCATATCCATTGGCTCAGATGATCCTAGCATCTGTGTCAAGTGATAAGAATCAATGTGAGAACTAGCTTTGTAGTTAGTATCTCTTAGGAATATTCCATTGTTTAATACTGGAGTTGCCATTTTTGATTGTTTTGATTGTTAATAATTAATAATAATTGTGTTTATAATAAACCTGTTTAAAATCTTTTAAATATATTGTTTCCTCTTGGTATCTTTCTTTTATTAGATTGTTGAGTATCTTTTTCTTTTTGATCAACACCTAATGAGCTTCCACCACTGTTAACTTGTTCAGTCTTTAATTTCCTTACTGTTTTTTCAACACTTGCTTGAGCACCTTTATCCATTATCTTAGCTTTATAACCAGCTGGGTCAGCTAATAACCATAGAGCTTCAGATATTAATGTATAGTTAGGTTCTACAAACTGATACTTCTCAAGTAGGTGTCCTAATAAATTAGTATTCTTCCCACTTACAGATGGATAGTTTGGTTGTACTAAACCATTATATAACATAGCTTGTACTTTTCTATCTACTTTAATATCTCCTAGTGATCCTTCTTTTAACGTGTTGTATACACTTTCCATGTATTGCTTAGATGCTTGCTCTTGTTGCTTCTGTTTCATCTCTTGCTGTTCAAGCTTTTGAGCAACAACTTTTTCTTGCATCTTATCTAATTTTGGTTTAAACTTAGAAGCCTGTTGTTCTAACTTTCCTAAGTCTTTCCAAATTTCTATTTCTTCTGCTATTTCTTCTGAAGTTCCATATCCAGTTGCAGATAAATAATCTACTATAATTCTTTCTTGATCTCTTTCATTAGTAACATCTAATGTTCTCACTTCTTCTGTAGCTGCTAAAGTTGCAAACAATCCTTTCATGTCTTGTCCACCTTCTGCTACATACCTTGCTGCAATTTGAAGCTCTTCTGGTAAACTTTCAAAAAATTGTTTTGGAGTTTCACTTCTAACTTGTCTAGCTTTTTCTTCTAAATTAGCTTCAATCAATTCTTGCCAATCTTTTGCACTATAATCATCTAATGATTTATCATCATCAAAAGGAACAATTTTATCATCTTTAATTAACTTATTAAAAACATCACTCATTCCAGTGATTGACTTTCTTCCTCTTTTTTCTTTTTTCTCCTCAACTTCTACATCTTCACTATCAATAGCTAATTCATCAAAAACTTCTTTAGCTGTTTCTTTAGTCTCTTCAGTTGTTGCAGTTTCTGCAACAGGTTCTTCTGTTTCAGCAACTGTTTCTGTTTCAGTTGATGTTTCAGGCTCTGTAAAAGCATCATCAAAAGTTTCAGCTGGTTTACCAAATATGTTTCCTTTTGGTGTATTAGTTTCTTCAGGTAACGTAACCCCTTCAGCTGTTGCTGCTCCATTGAATATTTCATCAAGGTTTACGTCTACTGTTTCTACTTTACTGTTCATAGTGTCGTTTGTATCACTCATTTTTGTTGGTTTTAAATGATTTACTTATTGTTTATACATACAATATAAATATTATTTTGTAATTAAACTTAAAATATTTTAATCTATAATTTTCATTTTATGCAGTATATAGCTAACATACAATCTGCTATTCCTTATTTTTCTTTTTATCCTCTTTTTTAGATGATTGCACATCATATTTGTTTTTATTTTCTCTAGCTATCTGCAAGTTTTTGTCTGCTACTTCTCTTTGAGCTGATAACTTTTCTCTTTCAATAGATAATTTATCTTTAGTCATTGAATTTTTTACTGAAGCCTGCTCTCTTTTAAAGTCCATTTGCTCCCTATACTCAGACCTTTTTCTTATATCTTCCATAGAGTCTTTAAAATCAGACTGTAAATTTTGATTAATATCTTGACTAGCACCAAATCCTGCAGATCTTATTTCTGCAACCATGATATCTTTTTGTCTTTCTTTCTCATTTTCAGCTTGTTCAAACTGCAACTTCATTTTTTCTTCTTGCTGTTTAGCTTGAATCTGTTCTTGTTGCATTTGTTGTTGTTGCTGCATCTCTTGTTGCTTAACCATCATTTGTTTAGCTTCTGCATCTTTTAAGATATCAGATACTTCTGCAATACTATCAGCTTTAACAATATTACCAAGATCATAAATAGAAGCTCCTGATGTATTATTTGTAAGTGCTAATTGTTTTAATTGATCAAGTATTTGTCTATGATTTGTTCTTGTAGTACAAAAAATATTAAAATCTCTCAATAACAACTCTGTACCATTTATAGTAAAGTTTACTTTCTCTGCCTCAGAAGATATATATTGCAATCTAATACTTGGATTAGTGCTATAATAAAACTGAGCTAAGTCAGTTCTCATCTGATGCACTCTTGGCATTAAATTATCAGAGTGTTGAGTAAAATAAGTTTCTGTTTGAGCATATGATTGATTCAATGCTTGTGTAACTCCTGTTGCAGTTTCTTGACCAATAGGTGCACCCAACCTTTGAGGATTAATACCAATAGCATCAAAACACTGCTGCTTAAAATAATTAGCTAACTGAATCCTAGACATTAACCTATTTGTTTGTTCTAAGTTTAAAGTCTGATAATGATTAAAGTTTGTAGCATTCTCAGTATTAGTAATTGATGTATCAAGTGGTAACATACTAAAGTCTTTCATTGCTGTCCAAGCTTTAGCATAATTATGTTTACCCCAATCTTCACCCATTGAATGTCTTGGTAATGCATTCTGATCAAACATAATAACAGTACCAAGTTCATCTACTAAGATATCAGCTATTTGATTATTAACCATGTTATATCCTACTTGATATGCCTTCATAAGGTCAACCAATGATGTAGATTTTGTATTTCTGTCTGAAAATACTCTCCCTTCTACAGGAAGTTTACACCCATATAAGTTATTATCTCCTTTAAACTGAAAAGGAATTCTTCCAGGTTTAGTTCTATTTATTCCTAAATATATAGGGTTAATATTATCAGCTCCCATATTAGATCTCCAGAATGCTGGTAAATTTGGACCAATTTTTACACCACCCCATACTTCATTTATCCATATCCAATCTATATGTTCTCCTTGCATTAAATGCTCCTTACTTTTATTTTTAAAGATTGAAGTATCATAAAGAGGTTTTTCAGTAACTTTAAACGTTTCATCAACTATCTCTTGGATAACTTCTCCATCTTTTTCAATCTTAGTAAGGTGACCAACTTTTCTTTGAGTTTTCCAGTAAGTTGTAGTCACTCTCATCAATTCTCCTTCTCCCCATAAAGTAACATCATCACCTTCATTAAGTATAGAGCTAATGATATCTCCCCCTCTTGCAGGATCATCAGACCAATTACTTACAAATTGCCTATATGCTAAACCTGGCATTTGTGTATTCCATTCATGTGATTTAGATGCATCATAATATGAACCATCATTCTGATATCCATTAACTTGATATAATGCTGATTTAGCTGGATAAATATCTTGAAGTGAATGCAGTTGGCTTTCTGTCATTAAATATCCGTATTTGTCTACTACATCTGCAACAGTCATAAGATCTATCTTACCAACAAAATTTGAATCAGATATATATCTTGTATCAGGAGATTTTTGATAAAAAGTTAAAACAGGATTCCATAATTCTACATCATAGTCATCTTCTAACATTCTAAAATGCCAAAACTCTCTATCAGTAATAAGCATATCACGGAATGCTCTTTCTTCTAGTTCTTGCATTTTAAATCTTTCATCATCTACATTTAACTGATGTGATGCCCACTCCTCTACCATACTTCTATAATCTTTAGAAAAGAAGTCTTCTATTTCAGGAAGTGTTTTTATTTTTTCAGGACTTAGTTCTTGCTGTGCTTCCTTTGAGCTTGGGTCCATTCCCATCTCTAACATTCTAGCTACTAGTTTAGCTTCTGCATCTGCAAGTAAGTTTTCTTCTATTTGAGCTCTTTTTGCTTCAAGCATCTCATTGTAAGATAAATCATCTACTGCCCTAAATTGAACTTTAGAATATCTTTTAGAAAACTCTCCGGATAATACATTAATTACATTTGGAACTATAGGATAAAACTTTAATTCTAAAGCTGTTGAATCTTCTTTTGTGAGAACATCCATCATGTCTTTATATTCATTATCTTCTTCAACAATATAATCAGTCTTATCAATTATACCTTTAGCTAACTTATAGTTTTTTAAAAGTCTTCTTGCATTTAACCTTAAAAATTCAACACCTTGTAGTTCTAACCAATCCATGTTCCAAGCTCTCCAGTCATCATCTTTTTTCTTAGATGGTAAAAACTGTATAGGTTGAGTAAGACTTGATGTAGTAGGATAACCTTCTGATTTAGCCCCACTTTTTATTTGCATTGCATTTAATACTCTCATGATGTTTTTTTATGGCTATATGAATATACTACTTTTGTTATGTGCTCAAATTCATATGTTGATTCATATATTAACCCTTGCTTCATATCACAATAGGAATATGTTATTTCATCATAATCAACAGAGCTTGTAATAGTGTATTCTGGCATTATCTAAAATTTTTAAATCCTGATCTTTTTTGTTTATTGCTACTTTTAGACGTAGCACGTCCCATATTTCTAAAAGGACTATACTTTAATTTATATAAATTTTCTGAATTTTCCAAGGTTTTAGAGGTTTCAGATTCCTTTCTTTTTGCATATCCTCTATTAGCTTGTTGAAGTTTTGCAAATGCAATTAATGCAGCAAATGCAACAAGTCTATCAACATTTAATCCTGGGTAATATGCAAGCATTTCTTTTAACAACATTGGATCTGGTATCCTTTCTACACCAAACGTTTGTTTAATTATTTCTCCATTATCATCTAATTCATCATCAATACTTTCTCTAATAAACTCTAAT
>CAKZOX010000204.1 GCA_937138295.1 uncultured Campylobacteraceae bacterium | reverse complement strand
ACATAATGATCTTTATATTTAGCAATTTTTGCATAATGACCAGTTGCAATTATATCAGCACCCATTTTTTTTGCTTCATTTAAAAATACATTAAATTTGATTTCTTTATTACATAAAATATCAGGGTTTGGAGTAAGACCTTTTTTTAATCCCTCTAAGAATACATCAAATACTCTTGTTCTGTATTCTTCAACAAAGTCTTTACCTTTTACTTCTATTCCAATTAGTTCACCAACTTTTTTAGCATCTTCAAACTCTATACGATTTGGGCATTGGCTACCTTTGATTCCATACTCCCAGTTTCTCATAAATAGTCCAACAACATCATAACCTTGTTGTTTTAATAATAAAGCTGTAACTGATGAATCAACACCACCTGACATTCCAACTACTACTTTTTTCTTCATTATTTACCTTTTTTTATTTTATATAGTTTATGTATACGACTTGTTTTTTTCATTAAGTTTAATGGAATAATCACTGATTCTCTGTTTGCCCAGTCTTTATGAGGAACGATAAGTTTTTTTGTATTTATATATTTATCATCAAAAAATATTATATCAATATCTAAGGTTCTAGGCGCGTCTTGAAAGGACCGCTTTCTTCCAAATCTATACTCTAATCTTTGCATATGTTTTAAAAATTCATTAGGCCCAAGATTAGTTTTAATTGTAATTATAGCATTTAAAAAATCATTTTGGTTTAAATAACCAAAGGGAGGATTTTGTAATATTGGACTTGTTATAAGAATATCAAATTTTGTATTTTCTTTTAAAGATAACAAAAGCTTATTGAATGTTTTTGTAACATTTCCAATATTTCCCCCAATACCTACTGTTACAAGGTATTTTTTATTTGATTTCTTTTTTGAATATAATGGAAAAGTAGAAGTTTTATATAATGTTAATTTATCACTTAAAATTTTTTTCAAACTCTTCTTCTCTTATAAAATTTCTGCTTTTTTATTTTTCATTACAACTGTATCTTCTATTCTAACACCAAATTCATCAGGTAAATAAATACCAGGTTCAACAGTAAAAATCATATTTTCTTCAATAATCACATCACTTCTAGAGTTGATATTTGGAAACTCATGAATATCAAGTCCTACTCCATGACCTGTACTATGCACAAAATACTTCCCATATCCAGCTTTTTCAATCACATCTCTGGCAAATTTATCAATCTGACTAGCTTTCATTCCAACTCTTGCTTTTTTTATAGCAGTTGTTTGAGCTTTATAAACTAAATCATAGATTTTTTGATGTTTTTTCTTTTTAAAAGTTTGTTCTCTTTTAAAATTAAGATTTTCAAAATCAACATGAGATGTACAAGTTCTATCTGAACAATATCTTTTATATTTAACTCCAGCATCTACTAAAAGTAAATCATGTAATTTTAATTTTTTGTTAGTTGGAAGGGCGTGAGGTTTAGCTGCATTTTCATTTATTGCAAAAATAGGATCAAAACTTAAATCTAGTTTTCCAACATTTGACATTTTTTCTATAGCTTTAAAATGTAAGAAATTCTCTTTCTCATTTAATCCATTTTTTCTTATAAATTTTGCAAGATTCTTAAATCCTTCTTTCCCAAGCATTGCTGCTTTTTTAAGATATTTTACCTCTTCATCTGATTTTATAATTCTTTTTAATTTTGAAAAATTAGGTTTTTCTATAAATTTTGTTTTTAAATCATTTGTTAGGGCTTTATACATTGAAAAAGTAAAATCATTTGGATCAAAATTAATTTTTTTAATCTTATGTTTTTTAAGTAGTTCAATTGTTGTTTGAATTAAATTACTTGTTTCAATAACTTCACATTTTGAAGCATATTCAAGTGCTTCTATTGTATATCTAGCATCTGTAATAAAAAATTTATCTTTTCCTAAATTCAAAAATATAACATTATCACAAGAAAAACCACATTCATAATATATTGCATTTTCATTTGTAAGTATAAAATTTTCCATATAATAACCTTTTATTGCATAGTTTTTATGTTCTTTAACACAAATTTTAATATAATCATAGCTAAAAATTTTAAAAGGAATATAATATGAAAATAGCTGTATTACAAGGACCAAACTTAAATATGTTAGGTGTTAGAGAACAAAACATCTATGGTCCTATGACTATGGAACAAATTCATGAACAATTAGAAGGTGCTGCAAAACAAAATGGTGTTGAGTTAGAGTTCTTTCAATCAAATTTAGAGGGTGAATTAGTAGATAGAGTACAAGAGTGTTTAGGTACTGTTGATGGAATTATGATTAATCCAGGTGCATATACTCACACTTCAATTGCAATTAGAGACGCATTAAGTGCTGTATCTTTACCAACAGTAGAAGTTCATATTTCAAATCTTTATAAAAGAGAAGAGTTTAGACAAAAATCTTTAACAGCTGGTTCAGCTACTGGTATAGTTTCTGGATTTGGACCATTTGGTTATCACATGGGACTAATTGCATTAATGCAAATTATTTCAGAAATCAAAATGGCACAACAAGCACAAGAAGCTCAAGCAACTGAACAAGCTTAATAACTAAAATGAAAATTTTAGCCTCAACATGGGTTTTAACCTGTGATGAAAATTTCAGTATCATCCATGATGGTGCTGTTGTTTTTACTGACAAAATAATTGAAATAGATTATAAAGAAAGAATTCAAAAAAAATATCCAGATATTGAAATTACTCAACTAGAAGAAAATTCTGTTTTAATGCCAGGACTTGTAAATAGCCATGTTCATTTAGAGTTTAGTGCAAATAGTTCTACTTTAAAATATGGTAATTTTATGGATTGGTTAGATTCAGTTATTAAAAATAGAGAAGAACTAATAAATAAAGCTAATAATGAAGTTATAAATGCCCAATTAAAAAAGATTCAAAAAACAGGTACAACTACTATTGGTGCAATTTCTTCATATGGATTTGAACTAGAAGCTTGTGCTAAATCAAATTTAAATGTAGTATATTTTAATGAAGTAATAGGTTCAAAACCTGATATGATAGATACATTGTTTTCAGATTTTAAAGCTAGACTTAATAATTCAAAAAAATATGCCTCAAATAGATTTTTTCCTGCTATTGCTATTCACTCTCCATATTCAGTTCATCCAATACTTTTACAACATTGTTTAAATATTGCAAGAAATGAAGATTTAGCCGTTAGCTCTCATTTTTTAGAATCTCCACAAGAACATCAATGGCTTCATAAAAATGAAGGTGGTTTTTTAAATTTCTTTAAAAACTTTTTAGGGCAAGAAAAAGCTGTTACAAAACCGATGGAGTTTTTAAATACTTTTAGTGGTATAAAAAAATTGTCTTTTACTCACTGTGTTGAAACAAAAAAAGAAGAATTAGAAAAAATTAAAAGTCTAGGTGCTTATATTAATCATTGTCCAACTTCAAATAGATTATTAAACAATAATAAACTTGATCTTACTAAAATTAAAGATATAAAGTTTTCAATTGGAACTGATGGATTAAGTTCAAATAATTCATTATCTATGTTTGATGAATTAAGAAATGCTTTAATGATTCATACAGAAGAAAATTGTGTAGATTTATCTAAAAAACTTTTACGAGCAGCTACTTTTAAAGGAAGTAGGGCATTAGGATTAAATAACAAAGGTAGCATTCAAAAAGATTATGATGCTGATATGATTTGTATTAAAATGCCTGATAAAGTTGAATCAATTGATGATTTAGCTTTAAATATCATCTTGCATACTAAATTTGTAAAACAAATGTATATAGGGGGAGAAATTGTTTAATTTTTTTAGAGTTTTATTTAGTCCTATAATTGCTATTTTAGATTTTATTACAAAATATTTTAAGACAATAGTATTTTTAACAATTATATATTTTATAGTTGATAGTAGTAGTGAAAATATGGACTCAAACAGTTTTGAAGTTGCTAATTTACAAAAAATAGAATTGTTAGGTCCTATTTTAGATGTTACTAAAACATTAGATGAGATTAGTGAAGCTAAAAAGAATCCTAATATAAAAGGGGTTTTATTTCATGTTAATTCTCCAGGTGGAGCAGTAGCACCTTCAGTTGAATTAGCTTATGCTATTAAAGAATTAAAAGAACTTAAACCAGTTGTTGTTTATGCAAGTGGTGTTATGGCAAGTGGAAGTTATTATGCTTCAATTTGGGCAAATGAGATTATAGTAAATCCTGGTAGCATGGTTGGTTCAATTGGGGTAATTATGCAAGGTGTAAATGCTCAAGAACTATTAGATAAAATTGGAATTTCAACTCAAACTGTAAAAGCAGGAAAATATAAAGAATCAGGAACTCCTACTAGAAAGTGGTTTGATTATGAAGAAGAGCAATTAAAAAGTGTAATAAATGATACATATGATATGTTTATTACAGATGTCGCAAATGCTAGAAATCTAAAAAAAGAAGACCACACAAAGTTTGCTGATGCAAGGATTTTTACAGCTTCTCAATCAAAACAAGTGGGTTTAATAGATAAAGTTGCTACAGTTTCATATGCTAAAGATAGATTAGTTGAATTATCTGAAGTTCAAATTCCAGTATGGAAAAAACAAGATAAATTTGACAAATTTTTAGATAGAGTTATTTCACAAACAGCTTCTAAAGTTTCTGTATATTTTAATAGTGATTTAAAAGCATATTAGATTTTATATAAATTAAAAAGCATAAAAAAAGGCTAGAGTTTTAAACTCTAGCCTTTTTTATTTGTCTAATTCTTTTTATTAAGAACCAGTTACAACTTTATAAGTATCGTTAGCAATAACATACTCTTCGTTTGTAGGAATTACAAAGATTCTACCATTAGAACCTGGAGTTGCAATATCTCTTGCTTCATCAGATCTAACATTGTTTTTAGTTGGGTCTAAAACTAGTCCCATGAAATCTAATCCAGAACATACTTTTTCTCTAATTAATGCAGCATTTTCACCAATACCACCTGTGAAACATAATGCATCAACACCATCAAGAGCAGCTGCATAAGAACCAACATATTGTTTAATTCTGTAAGCAATCATATCAATTGATAATCTACATCTATCATCACCATCAGCAGCACCTTCTAATACTTCTCTAAGGTCTGAAGATTTTCCAGAAATACCTAACATACCAGATTTTTTGTTCATTACATTTAAAGCTTCATCAATATCAATATTCTCTTGAGACATCATGTATTGTAATGCACCAGCACCAATATCACCAGCTCTAGTACCCATGATTAGACCTTGAACAGGAGTTAATCCCATTGAAGTATCAATTGATTTACCATCTAACACAGCAGAAACAGATGCACCATTTCCTAAGTGACAAACAATAATTCTAGTATTATGTTTTTTATCTAACATGTTTCTAGCTTCATTAGATACAAAGTAGTGTGAAGTTCCGTGGAAACCATATTTTCTAATACCATGTTTAGTGTACATTTCATATGGTAATGCATACATATAAGCATAGTCAGGCATAGTTTGGTGGAATGCAGTATCAAATACAGCTACATTTGGCTTACCTGGCATGATTTCTTGACAAATTTCCATACCCATAATATTTGCAGGATTGTGTAATGGAGCTAATGGAATTAATTCTTTCATTTTCTCAATTACTCTTGGAGTAACTAAAACAGAACCAGCAAACTCTTCACCACCGTGAACAGCTCTGTGTCCGATTGCATCAATCTCTTCAATTGAGTTAATTACTTTTCCTTCACCTTCAGTTAAAGTTTTTAAAACTAATTCAATAGCTTCTTTATGAGTTGGCATAGATACTTCTAATTTGATTTTATTATCACCAAATTCATGTTTGATAACTCCATCAATTCCAATTCTTTCACAAAGTCCTACTGCTAAAACTTCTTTTGTTAATGGGTTCATTAATTGATATTTTAAAGATGAGCTTCCTGCATTTAAGATAAATACGTTCATATTGTAATTCCTTTTTTTAATTTAAATTAGATTTGAGTTGCTGTAATAGCTACTAAGTTTGCGATGTCTTCAACTGAACAACCTCTTGAAAGGTCATTAACAGGTTTTGCTAAACCTTGTACGATTGGTCCGTGAGCTTCAGCTCCTGCGAATCTTTGTACTAATTTATATCCGATATTTCCAGACTGTAAGTCAGGGAATACTAATACATTTGCTTTTCCAGCTACTTCTGAACCTGGTGCTTTTTTAGCTCCAATTGCTTCAACGATAGCAGCATCTGCTTGCATTTCACCATCAAATGGGAAATCAACATTTCTTTCAGCTAAGATATCACATGCATATTGAACTTTGTCAACTAATGGATGTTTTGCACTTCCTTTAGTAGAGAATGATAACATTGCAACTCTTGGGTCTAAACCAACAACGCTAGATGCAGTTGCAGCAGTTGCAGCAGCAATATCAGCTAATTGCTCTGAGTTTGGTTCTGGAATAACAGCACAATCTGCAAATAAGATTAATCCATTGTCACCAAATTTACCATCAGCTGTTTCCATAATAAACGCTGAAGATACAGTGTTAATTCCAGGAGCAGTTTTAATTACTTGAATAGCAGCTTTTAATACATCAGCAGTTGGAGAGTTTGAACCTGCAACTAAACCATCAGCATCACCTAATCTAACCATCATACAACCAAAAAATCTTGGTTCAGTAGTCATAATTTCAGTAGCTTCTTCTCTTGATAAACCTTTTGCTTTTCTAAGTTCAACTAATTCATCAATATATTTGTCAATGTTGAAGAATTTTTTAGGGTCTACAATTTTAGCACCTTCAATATTTGCACCACATGCTGCAGCATCAGCTTGGATTTTTTCTTCATTTCCAATTAAAATAACATTAGCAGTTTTATCAGCAATTACTTGTTGAGCAGCTTTTAATACTCTTTCATCTTCAGTTTCTGGTAAAACAATATTTCTTAATTGTTGTTTTGCTTT
>CAKZOX010000203.1 GCA_937138295.1 uncultured Campylobacteraceae bacterium | reverse complement strand
CCTTTCGGATAAACAGAGGGGCTTATAATAAGCCCCATTATTTAAAATTGTTCTAAACAGGCATAGTGCTAGAATTACTACTAGGCGCTGCAGTGTTGCTTGCTGGTTGTTGCGTTCTCATATCATTAGCCTCTCTTAAATGAGTTGCGTATGTAGGGTGAGTACCTCTAGCTAGCATTTGTAAATTATTTATTATTTTACTAACACTATCATCAAATAATATTGACTTTATCAATCAAAGAATCAGTAATGAGAGTTTAGCAAAAGAGTTTGATAATGCAAATGAGAGAATCATTGATTTATTACCTGTTGAAGTGAAAGAGAAAACACCACAAAAGGCAAGAACAAGATTTGATAACATCAAACCAAGAAATACAAATTGGTGATTGGTATTATAGTGATTGTTTTAAAGAAATATATAAAGCTACAAAAATAGGCTTACCTGTTGTATTAGTATAAGTAACTCCTATTGTTCTACTAGCTGTTAAGTCTTGCCAAGTTTGACCAATACCAATACCAACTGCATTAGCAGCTACATGGTTTTCCATCTGCAACTTACTAACAGCCTCATCATCAGCAACACCATCAGCCACTTTGAACTTTTGTGTAGCACTACCAGCTAGATTTGCTTTTGTATTTAGTTGTGCTAAATTTACTGCTTCATCTGTAGCAGTTGCATT
The DNA here is from genome assembly GCA_937138295.1 of uncultured Campylobacteraceae bacterium. GTDB lineage: Bacteria > Campylobacterota > Campylobacteria > Campylobacterales > Arcobacteraceae > JALRJW01. The sequence continues at coordinate 4,063 of CAKZOX010000203.1, read as the reverse complement.
AGCTACTTTAAACTTATTTGCAGCATTTCCATTTTTATCAGCTTTGTTATTTTTCAGCCATAGTGTTCTATTTGCCAGGTTCTTATGTGGGGCATTATCCACACCATCAGCACCACCTTGAACTGGGTCAGTAGTTTCTAGCTGATATATTCCACTATCCCACTGTTCTATTTCTTCAATATTAGCCATTAGCTACTCCTATTGTTCCATGTGTAATTTCATTGTTATATAAATAACTTCCATCCCTATTTGGCAGCTGCTGATATACAACTGCAACTAAGATACATCTTTTAGGTGCATATTCCTGGATAAGCTTTCTAGCAAATTCAGCTTTTTGTATAGATACTGCTTTTGGTACATAAATAACATACTTAGCCCAGTCTTCATCACTGAAGTGGTTAAATATCCCATCATATCTATAAGTTCCATCCCTGGTAGTGAGTTTTAATCCCTCTTTTATATCTGCATAAAGTCCATTAGCTCTATCAGTAAATCCCACCAGGTCTAGCACCTCTTCAATAGCCCAAATAGTTCCCTTTCTTTGATGAAGCAGTATTGACTTTTGTATCAGTTTTCTTTTTTCATCTACACTTAAAAAGTCATTCCAAAAGTCCACTTTATAGCTATAAGCCAAATATGGCAAATACTTTTCTTCACAAAGAAGTGGATTTGCTAAAGTTTTAAAAGCTTCAGTTTCACTTGCTAGTGTATCAACTACATTAGCAGCTACACTATCAGCTGCATGTAGCTTTTCATCTTCAAATGATGGTATAAGTGATTGTGTTGCCACTGTTTATTCCTATTTCATTATCAGCTGTAACTACATTTGCACCTGGTGAACTTATCACCACTTCTTTTACTCCATCCACTTTTAGAAATTTGTTGATTTCACTTAGTGTTACATCAGTACCAATTTTCTTTAAAGTTTTAAGCCCAGCTTCCAAACTTGCTATAGCATTTGTATAAACAGTTGCTGTTTCCTGGTTTGGAAGTATTTTAAGTTCAGCAGTTACACTAAAAGGCACTTCAGTAGCTGGATTTACTACTACTGTATCAGTTAGTGGTCTTACTTCTTTTGCATTTAAAGTATCTTCTACCCTGGTTTGCATAAGTTCATCAGCTGCTGCACTGTAATAGTACACATTGACTATTCCATTACCACCATTTAAAACTGCTACATCTTCTATTCTTTCATCAGCATTAAAAGTAAAGCTTTTATATGTTTCTTCACTTCCAGCTGTTGACTTATCAGCCATTGATAAAAGTATCCTATCTCTAAAGTTATCATCACTTTCAACTTCACTACCATTACCAAATATTTCAGTAGCTTTTGCACTTACCACAAATGGTAGTGGTGTAGTGATAGTTTCAGTTTTTACTTCACTTTGATAAGTTTCTAGTTGTAGTTCTACTGTTCCAGTTGCTTTAGTAGTACCAGCAGTGATAACAACATCTTCTAAAAGTATTGCTTCATAGCTGCTAGTTTCATCAGTAAGTACCAGGTTCACTGGAACTGTTACATCTTGACTTAATGCACCACTTAGTTCAAACTCATATTCAGCATAAGGTTTAGCACCTTGTAGTCTTTCAACTCCATAAAATGCACCAATATTATCAAGGTCAACACCTTTAGCAGTAAGTAGAAAAAATGCTTTTGCTTGTTCATTGAAATATGCTCTTAAATGCAATTCTCTATAAGCAAAAGCTTGTAATATAATGTTAAATTCATCACTTTCAAGTGGTTGCCAGTCCGGTACAAGTGTTTTAAAATTTGCTAGATTTTGAGATAAAATATCTTCATAGTCTAGTGTTTGAAGAACACTTGGCATTGGTAAACTATCTATATTAATCATTGTGTAACCTCTACTACTTCACCATTTGTTAGAGTGATAACTATTGACACCACCCCCGTCACTGGTTTTACATTAAAATCTACTTTTTCTACTTTTACCCTTGGTTCATTTTTAGCTATTGCTTCATAAGTGTATCTTGCAGCTTTTAGCCTAAAATCATCATCAAACTTTCTATCCCTTAGTGTATAAAGTAAGCTTCCATATTCAGGTCGCATAACTCTACTTCCCAGTGGAGTTTTTAAAATCCTGATAACACTTTCATGTATAGTTGAAATTCCAGCCATACTAATCACCTACAAACACATCAGATGAACCACTAGCAGCATGACCACATGTTGCTAAATCACCAGCATTACAAACAGCAATACCATTTATAAAAACATTTTTTGAACCGGCTATCATTACTGGGGCTGCATGTGGTGCTACTCCATGTGGTGCTACTGGGTCATTATCAACACTTGCTATTGCACCATTGACAAATACAGTTCCATCTTGAACTACCCCAGTGATTGTTCCACCAGCTACATCCACACCAACTCTACAAAATCCAGGCATAACCACTTCCTTAGTTTAAATCTATTCTTGAACCATCTATATCAATATTTCCAGCTGCTGAAATTGTTATATTTCCACCAGCTTGAATTGATATATCACCAACACAGTTCAACTGAAGTTTTTTGGCTGCTGTATCATAAGTGATAACAGTTCCATCTTCATATTCAATCACTTCAGTAGTATCATTTGCAGCTGCTGGTTCTTTTTGCTGTTTGTTAAAAATACTTCTAAGAATAAAACCACCACTAGCTTCACCAAAAGGACTTATCACCACACACTGTTCACCAGGTCTAACTGGTATGAAGTGTTTTTTGAAACTATTTGAAAAAGAAACTACTGGTAAAAAGTCAGTTTCCCTATCCATCACTTTAACCCTAGCTAGTGCTTTACCATCAGCTGTTTTGGTTTGTGTAACAGTTCCAAAGTTCACCAGGTTGTTAATAAGTCTTTTTACTTCAGCCCACATCTACTGTTCCCATCTTCTTGTTTGGTAAAAAACTTCAAATTCAAGTCTTACACCACCATAGATTGTATCTTTGTGTTCTAACAGAAAATCACTACCATTGTAAGTACATTTATAGTTTAGTTGTTCTTCCACTTGACCAAAAGCTTTGATAACATCACTTGAAACTTCTCTCATGTTCCAAGTAGTATTCAATCCATCTTTTACAGCTACATCTACTTCAATTTTAAGTCTATGTTCTAGGATTTGACCATCTGCTGCATTATCTGAAATATCCCTTATAATAATTGCTGGGTATTCATCTTTGTCTAGTGGTTTATCCAACCATTCAAAAACATTACTTCCAGCTTCACTATAAAAGCCATTTGCACTAGATATAAGCTTCATTTGTTCAACAATCGCTGTTACGATTTTTTGTCTAATCAAGTTTTCACTAACCATTATTGTCTATCCAGGTACACTATAGTAGTGTTGTCTTTTTTCATATCTATTTCTATAACACCAAAAATTTCACCATCTATATCAAATAAAGATTTATGACTGATTGCAGCTGCTTTTGTTGTTTGAACTGTAAGTGCTGGTACAGTTGTTTCAGCACCACTGTATTCATCCTTTTCAAAAACCACTTCAGTGTTTTCATCAAAACATAAATATTCTAGTGGAACTGTAGTACCATTGATAGTGTGATTACAAATCCCACCAAATTCATTACAGTTTGCTAAATCTGCTTCAATCATTTCTTCAAATGTCATAGTGATTACTCTTCATCCTCTTCATCTTCATCAGCAGCTTTTATTATTTCAATAATTTCTGCTTTAGTTGCACTTCCTGGAACATCAATACCAAGACTAGCTGCATACTCTACCAGGTCATTTTTTTTCATATCTTCAATAGCTACAGTTGTATCATCTGTATCTTCTTCTACTGATACATCAGCTTCATCTGTTGCTACACCTCTATTGATAAGCTCTTTAGCTTCTCTTTCATTTACTTCAACTTCTTCACCCTCTTTGTACATTGTTCCACGCACAAAGATAGTTGAAAGAATTAATACAGTTACTAATTTTTCAGCCATCTTTTACCCTTTCAATTATTGGTCAATATTTGTAGCAGCACTAAATGATTGTGCGTATCTTAATCCAACATCTAAACTTTGGAATGCTCTAATCACAGTTCCACCACTTGCTGCTTT
>CAKZOX010000202.1 GCA_937138295.1 uncultured Campylobacteraceae bacterium | reverse complement strand
TAATAAGACAAAAGATGTAAAGGAATATAATGTAAAGCAGTAGCAACTCCTCTTTCTTTTAGTTCCCTAGCAAAAGCATCTCTATTTCTTGAAACTTTTATTATAAATTGTGTGAAAATATTATCTTCTGTATATTGTGGAATTTCAATATGTTTTACATCAGCTAATCTTTTCATATATAAAGAGGCTATCTCTTTTCTTCTTTTAACGAATCTTTTTGTCTTTTTTAATTGAGCAACTGAATATGCAGCATCTAATTCAGATAAATCATATTTATGACCAATATCAACAACATCATATACATAATCTAAGTTTCCATAACTATCATAAGTTGTTGTTAATGCATGAGTTCTTAAAAGTTTTGCTTTATTTGCAATTTCTTCATTGTTTGTAATAATAGCTCCACATCTAGAAACAGCATATCTAGAAATTGAAGGATTAGTAGATATAACTGTCATATCAGCTCTTAAATTACCTACCATTTTACCCTTATATGTTACACCTAAAGATGATCTACAATCTTCAATTAAAATAATTCCATACTTTTCTACAATATCATATAATCTATCAAGATTTGGTGTTCTACCACCTACAAAAGTAATGATAGCTCCCCTTAACTTTTTAGAGTCATTTTCTTCTAAAACTTTTTCAAATTTATCAAGGTCAATGTTCATATCTTCTGTATTTATATCTACAAATACAGGTTCAGCATCAAAGTGCCTAACAACTTCAGGTAAATTAACAAAAGAGTTTACAGACATTAAAACTTTGTCTCCCCTTTTTAATTTAATTGCACTTAAAGCAAGATGTAATGCAGAAGTAGTTGTAGAAGTTGCAATTGCATATTTTGCTCCAATAAACTCTTCTAAATTTTTTTCTAATTCTAAAACCTTTGATAAAAATTCTTTTGAATCTAATACTTGTTTTAGTTGGTTTAATTCATCATTATCTACTGATGCTCTAAAAATTGGGATATTTCTTTTCATTCTTTAACTTAACTCCATTTGATATTAGCAATTGTTGGAGTTTTACCTTTAAACTCATTTGCTTTAAATCTATTAACACACATATTTACTAATTTTTCATCTACACCACTAGATATTAAATCATTAGCACTTTTATTATTGTCAAAAAGTTCTTTTAACACATCATCCATTTCTTTATAAGAGTATCCAAGTTCATCTTCATCACTTTGACCTTCCCATAAATCTGCACTAGGGGCTTTATTTAAAATTGAATCTGTTACACCTAAAAACTTTGCAAATTCAAATTCATCACTTTTATATATTTGCCCAATAGGATTTATCGCACAAGCTGTATCACCATACATTGTTCCATAACCTAATAAGATTTCACTTCTATTTGAAGTTCCAACCACCAAAGAACTTTCTCTAGCTGAAACATCATATAAAACAGACATTCTCATTCTTGCACTAAAATTTCCAATTCTAAGTTTATCTTCATCCATATTTGAAATAAACGCCTCAACCATAGGAGCAATAGATATAGTTTCATATTTAATATCAAACTTTTCACAAAGTTCAATTGCATGCTCACTACTTTGTTTTGAAGAAAATTGTGAAGGAAGTAATACACAGTTTAAGTTATCACCAAAAGCTTCTTTACATAATACAGCAACAACAGCTGAATCAAGTCCACCTGATAAACCTACAGTAACTTTATTAAGACCAGTTTTCTTAACTTCGTCTTGTAAAAAATAAATTAATTGTTCTTTAATATTTTGCCAGTCAATCATAATATCCATCCTTAATAATGGATATTGTATCTAATCTTCTTTTGTTTTATTATAAATATCTTCAAGAAATTCAGCATTTTCTTCTTGAAAATTCTCTCTTTTATAAGAAAGTTTCTTTTTTATTTCTATTAATTCCTCTAATTCAAAATAGTTTAAGTAATTAGGATTAATCTCAATTGTTTCTTCTGGATTAATCTTAATTAAATTTTTAATGTCTTCTATTAGTTCTGTTTTTTCCAAATTATTTCCCGTTAAATTTATCTAAAATTTCATCTAGATACAATTCCATTTTTTCTGCTCCAATATCACTTTGGGCATTTTTACAAGATCCACAACAAGAACCAGCATCAGTCATTTCAGCTAAATCCTCTAAAGTTTTTGCATCTCTTTCTTTAATGGCATATATAATTTCACCTAAAGTAACATTTTTACATGTACATACAACATAACTATGTTGAAAATTTCTAGCCATGATAATTTAATCCTTTTTTAATTCTTTTAAAATATCTTTACAATAAATCTTTTTCTTGATTTTCCCAAAATCACCTTCAGGAAAAATACAATGTCTGCATTCAGTACCTGCTGTTGTAAGCTCTTGAATATCACTTAAGTTTTGAGCATTTTTGTTATATATAGCATCTTTTAAATGGGAGATTGTAACTTTTTTACAATTACAAACTTCATAATTATCATCAAAACCTAACAAATTATATTCCTCTTTCTTTTTTTATTAATTCATATGCTTCATTTATTTCTTGAAGTTTTTGAGTAGCTTCATCTATAATATTTTGATCAGCACCCTGCCCTGCAATAATATCAGGGTGATGTTTTTTTACTAAAGTTCTATATTTTTTCTTTAAAACATTATTATCATCTTCACTTGTAGCTTCAAGTATTTCATAGGCTTTTTCTAAGTTCATAGAGTGATTAGCAGCAGCATTTGCATAAAATGCTTTAAAGTTATTCACAATATTCTCAAAATCAACTGCTTTGATTTTAAGGGCATTTGCAATATCTTCTGTAATCATTCTTTCAGTATCACTAAAACTTTTATCAATAAAAGCTAAATTTAAAAGATATTCCATAATTTTTAATCTTTTAGAATAATCAAATTTAGTTAGTTTTAAAAGTCTATCGCACACTTCCATTGTGTTATCAAAACTTTTTTTCTCTTCTGTATATAAAACTTTTAACTTTTCTCTTACATCATCATTGTTTTCAAAATGACTTGAAATATCATTAAAAGTATGTTTTAAAATTTCAGCTTCTAATTCACAAACTTGACCATCTGCTTTTGCTACTTTTGCCATTAATGCTACTAGCAAACCTGCTTCATGGTGCATTAAGTCACCCTCAAATTTTTCTTTTTGCTTTAAATTAATATTTTGAAACTTTTCTGTTTTGTAATTTCTAGCAATTATAAACAGTATTAAACCCACTACAAGTAAAACTAATATTTTCATTATTAAATCCCGTTAAATTTTATTTGGCAAATTTTAACAAAAATTAGGTAAAATCTGCTCTTTAAATAATTAATGGAGTTTTGAATGTTTGGAATGGGCTTTATGGAAATATTCTTGATAGCAGTAGTAGCAATTATTGCATTAGGACCTGATAAATTACCAACAGCGATGGTAGAAATAGCAAAATTTATAGGTAAGTTTAAATCAGGTGTGAATGATGCTAAGCAAACACTAGATAGTGAGCTTAATTTAAGTGATATGAAATCAGAATTAGAAAGTTTAAAGCAACAATTAGCCCAAACAAAAGAAGATGCTAAAAAATCTTCAGGTTTAGATGATTTAAATTTAGATGAAGTTATTAATGGTGATTATGCCTTAGAATCTAAAAAAGAATCAAAACCTAAAAAAACTTCAAAAGAGAAAGATGAGACAATAGAAGTTGCTCAAGAAGAAAACACACAAAATAAAACAAAAAAAGAGGATAATCTTTAATGTTTGAAGATTTAAAACCCCACATAGCTGATCTTAGAAAAAGATTAGTAATCTCAAGTTTATCAATATTTGTTACATTTTTTGCATGTTTTGCATTTTATGAACCAATTTTAGGTTGGATGATGGTGCCTGTTGAGGCTGTTTTACCACCTAATTCACAAATGGTAGCAGTTGAAGTTCAAGAAACATTCTTTACAGCTCTTAAAGTATCATTTTTCAGTGCGTTTTTAATTTCACTACCAATAATATTTTGGCAATTATGGTTATTTTTAGCACCTGGATTATATGAACATGAAAAAAAGCTAGTTTTACCTTTTGTATTTTCGGCAACATTTATGTTCTTATTAGGTGCTTCATTTGCTTATTGGGTAGTTGTTCCATTTGGTTTTGAATTTTTAGTTAATTTTGGTTCTGCTGTTGTAACTGTATTACCAAGTATTGGTAAATATGTAACTTTCTTTACTAAATTATTGTTTGGTTTTGGAGTTGCATTTGAATTACCTGTATTAACATTCTTTTTAGCATCAATTGGTTTAGTAGATGATAGAACATTAAAAGATTTCTTTAAATACGCTATTGTAATTATCTTTTTACTATCTGCTCTTTTAACACCACCTGATGTTATTACACAATTTTTAATGGCTGGTCCATTGATTATACTTTATGGAGTATCAATATATATTGCAAAAGTAGTTAATCCAGCTGCTAAACAAATTGATGATGATGTGGAGGAAGACTAAATTGCTTGATCCTTTAAAAACATCAAGTTATGATTACACACTACCAAAAGAATTAATTGCAACTCATCCAGCTGTTCCAGCTGATAGTGCAAGACTTTTGGTATATGATAGAAAAACTGACACTATAACTCACACTACTTTTAAAAATCTTATGGATTTTATACCTGATGATGCTTCAATATTTTTAAATGATACAAAAGTAATAAAAGCTAGAATTTTTGGTACAAAACCAAGTGGTGGTAAAGTAGAACTTCTTTTAAATAAACCTCTATTTATGGATAGATATTTAGTAATGATTAGGGGAAAAGTTCAAGTTGGTATGGAACTTAATTTTGAAAAAGGTTTAAAAGCTGAAGTTTTAGAACTAAATGAAGATGGCTCAAGAGTTGTTAAATTCACTAAAAACAATGAAAAAATTGATTTTCTAGAATTAGTTGAAACATTAAATGATATTGGTCATTTACCTTTACCTCCTTATATGAATAGAGAAGATGATAAGCAAGATGAGCAAGATTATCAAACATTGTTTGCTAAGAACTATGGTGCAGTTGCTGCACCAACTGCATCTTTACACTTTACAGATGAACTATTAAAGAAAATACATGATAAATTTGATGTTAACTTTTTAACTCTTCATGTAGGAGCTGGTACTTTTAAACCCGTTGATTCTGAAGATATTTTAGAACATCCTATGCATAGTGAATATTTTGAAATAGGTAGAGAAGCTTTAGCTTCAATCAATAATTCACAAAAAAGATTAGCTGTAGGAACTACTGTAACTAGAACTTTAGAGTACTACGCAAGAACAAACAAAATTCAAGGTGAATGTGATTTATTTTTAAATCCTGCTAATAAACCTATTATAGTAGATTATTTACTTACAAATTTTCACTTACCTAAATCAACACTAATAATGTTAATAGCATCATTTTTAGGATTGGAAAAAACTTTAGAAGTTTACAATGAAGCCATTAAAGAGAAATATAGATTTTACTCTTATGGCGATGGAATGCTAATAATATAAATAAATTAAGGACTTTAAACATAATGCCGCACTATATACTATTTGATACAGAAACAACAGGTGGAAGCGCTGAAGATAGAATTATTCAGTTTGGAGCAATGATATTTGATCACACAGGTAATATGGAAACTTTTGATGAGATATGTCACAGTGATGTTGAAATAAAGCTTGAAGCTATGGAAGTACATAATATCACTCCTGATATGATTGAAGGTAAACCAAAAGCAGTTGAAACTAGTTTTTACAAAAGAATTAATGAATTAAATTCTCCGGAAAATTTTTTAATTGCTCACAATATTAAGTTTGATTTAGGAATGATTCAAAAAGAAGGCTTTGAAAATCAACTTCAAATAATAGATACTTTAAGATGTGCAAAACATTTATTTAGTGAACTTCCTTATCACAGACTACAATATCTAAGATATGCCCTAAAACTTTATGAAACTGAAAAGCAAGAAGCACAGAAGTTAAATATTACTATAAAAGCCCACGATGCTATGGGTGATGTTCTTGTGATGAAACTATTTTTATCAAAGTTAGTTGCAAAATGTAGAGAGATTTATCCTGATTATAATCCTATGGAAAAACTAGTTGCTTTAACAGCAACTCCTGTATTAATTAAAACTTTTAGATTTGGTAAATACAAAGGTCAAGAAATAGCAAAAGTAGCCAGTGAAGATGCAGGTTATTTAGGATGGATGAGAAAAAATATGCAAGATATGGATGAAGATTTAAAATATACTATTGATAAATATCTTGGTAGTGATAACTCATACTAAACTATTAAATAAACATAAATATTAAAACAGACTATCAAAGAATTTAAAACATAAAAGGCAATTTTTTTATAAATTGCCCAAAATGAAACTATTAAAAAAAACATTAAAAAATAAAACTCTGTAATATATCTTTTAACTTCAAAGTTTAATTCAAATAACCATAATAAGTATTTATCAAGAATATATCCATACTCAAGTAAATGTAGTACTATTTCAATTGGATAAAACAAAATAAAGGCTAAAGTAATTGGTGCACTAAATAATTGTGCATAACTAACAACATCAAAAAAATACAAAATAATTGGATTTAAAGCAAAAAATATCCAAAAATTAAATAGTAAAAATGATATGTATTTATTCAAAGAAGAAAAATATTTAACATATAATAGAATATAAAAAACTCCAGAAATAGAAAACCATAATGATATACTAAAGGCATATTTAGGAAATAAAGCAACTATTATTAACAACACTAAAAAAAGATTTAAAAATGAAAATATTTTTATATTATTTCTAAGTAAATACAAGCCAAAAACAAACATCACAAAAGCCCTCAATAGTGATGGCACTACATTTGTAAATATCAAATAAGTAAAAATCATAACTCCTGAAACAACTAATGCGTCAAATTTTTTATTTCTATAAGGAACATACTTTTGATGTAAAGGTGAATAAAAAGCATAAATAATCCAATAAGAGAAAAAAAGTATTAAGCCTAAATGAAACCCTGATAAAGCTAAAAGATGTGAAATACCAAAGGTATTTGTAATATCTCTCAATTCGCTTGAAATTGGTATTGCTAAAAACAATGCTGAAAATAAATCTTGGTTTAGTGAAGTATTATGCTGTAGTTTTATATTTTGATAAATGTCTTCTTTTAGTGAATTAGGTTTCTCAATTTTTTCTATAAAAATATTTTGAACATAAAAGCCTTTTAGAAAATCTAAAAATGTAATTTTATTTGTAATAAATGCTAATTTTACCCTATCGAGTTTTTCCAAGTTCAAATTTTTATCAACAGATGTAAACAAAAAATATTCATTAGTACTTAGTTTTAATACATCATATAATTCTTTATTATAGACATTCTCAACGATAAAATCTTCTTGAACAATCTTATCTTTTATCAATTCATTGTATACTTGATAATTAATAAATATGTTTAAACTAAATATTATTAAAAATATTATGGCTGTAAAAATTTTAAATTTCATGATTTATTCTATCATAATAATTTTTATTATATAAGGAAATGTTAATGAATGAAAAAAATTTATTAAAAAGAGATATTACATTACCGCTATTAGTGTTTTATGGATTAGGAAATATACTAGGTGCTGGTATATATGTTTTAGTTGGAAAAGTAGCTTCTATATCAGGTTATCTAACGCCATTAGCATTCGTAGTAGCGTGTATAGTTGTACTTTTTACAGCACTTAGCTATAGTGAATTATCTTCAAGGTTTCCTTATAGTGCGGGAGAAGCTTTATATGCTAAAAAAGCTTTTAATTCTAAATTTTTATCTATTGCTATTGGAATAATGATAGCATTAAGTGGTATTTTATCCAGCGCTACAATTGTAAATGGCTTTAATGGATATATTTCTACATTTATAAATCTTCCTACGTGGATAATATCTATTTTTTTAATTTCAATTTTATGTTTCACAGCAATAATTGGTATTGCAAAATCAGTGAAAATAGCAGCCTTATTTACAATAATTGAGATATTTGGCCTTTTAATTATTGTTTATTATGGATTAAATAATATCGAATTTTCTGTCATTGATTATGATAAATTTATTCCCTCTTTTGAAATAAATACTTTTTATGTAATAACACTTGGAGCTTTCTTAGCTTTTTATGCTTTTATAGGTTTTGAAGATATTGTAAATGTAGCTGAAGAAGTTAAAAATCCAAGTTATACATTACCAAGGGCAATTATAATATCTCTTGTAGTATCAACGATTTTATATTTTTTAGTTGCAATTATTTCTGTAATAACTATAGAACCAAGTATTTTAGCAACAAGTGATGCTCCACTTGTTGATGTGTATAAAACTCTAACTTCAAATGAACCTGTTTTAATAGCAACAATTGGATCTTTTGCAGTTATAAATGGAGCATTAATTCAAATAATAATGGTTTCAAGACTTTTTTATGGAATGGCAAATAATGATTTATTACCTAAAATATTTGGAAGTGTAAATAAAAAAACTTCAACTCCAGTGTTTTCAACTGTAGTAGCGTCTGTTTTAATTTTGATATTTGCACTATGGCTTCCAATTATTACACTGGCTAGTTTAACAAGTTTCTTTATTTTTATAGTTTTTACTTTAATGAATATAGCATTAATAAAAATAAAAAAATCAAATGAAAGTAGTGATTCTAAAATAGATTTTCCAATAATAATCCCTATTATAGGTACTATTGTAAATGTAGTTTTGTTAGTTGTTCAGATTATTTCTTTGTTTTAGAAGAAAAAGCTATTAAGCTTTTTTCTTCCATACAGTCATATTTGAAATTGTATATTGATGTTTTCTAGCTGTTTCTTTAATTACAAAAGGAACATCATGCTCACCAACTAATTCAAATCCTGAAAGTTTTTCTTTTAAAGTATCTATAGTTCTAACTTCTTTATTATCTTTAATATATCCACCAAGCCAATTTTGTTTTGGAGTGTAATCTTCAAGCCATGTATAAGGGCTTAAAAGTACTAATATACCATTATCATTAAGTCTACTTGGGATATCTTCTAAGAATTTTTGAGGACTATATAATCTATCTATTAAGTTTGAACAGAAGATTAAATCATATCCATTGTATATATCTTTTAAGTTACAAGCATCACCTTGCATAAATTGTACTTTGTCTTTAATATCTTCATATCCAAAGTCTTTTAAAGATACTTTATTATCTTTAAAAATTTCACCTTCAACTTTTTCTTTGTATGTTAAAGAGTCATATTTTTTTAATTTTACACCAACGTTAATGAAGTTTGCACTAAAATCAATTCCCATTACTTCATCAAAAGTTTTAGCTAATTCAAATGTACTTCTACCAACAGAACATCCTAAATCTAAAGCTTTATCAGTATCTATATCTTTGATATATGGTTCTAATAATTCTACAGAGTTTACACAGAAGTTTTTAACTCCAAAATTTTCTTTTCCATAATGGAACTCACAATATTGAGAGATTAATTCATCTGTTTCATAAACATTGTCATTCAATTTTGTTTTATATTCATTATTTGATTTTACATATCTAAATCCAGCGTGTTGGAAGAAATGTTTTCTAAATGCATATCTAGCTTCTCTTAATGTTTCGTTTCCTAAAGAAATAAATGCCCCACCCTTAAATAACATATGTTTATCATCAAAAGTTGGAGTTGTAAAATCATCATATACAGGATGAGTTTCAAAATCATCAAAAGGATAAGTTGGAGTTAAAGTCCATTGCCAAACATTTCCTTTAACATCATAGAAACCATCAAATTCATATTTATCAACACTACATTGATTAAATTGTTTGAAACCAATATTTGCATCTTTATTAAATGCATCAGTTTGGTCATATAATCTGTAATATTCATCTTCACTAGGTAATCTAACTTCATAACCTAATTTTTGAGATTTATACTTACAAAATGCTTCTGCTTCATAATAGTTAACATCAACAGGATAATTTAAAGGTAAAGGCAATTCTCTGTTGATTTCTCTTAATAAATACTCATCTTCATTTTTAACCCAAAATCTTGGATGTTTAGCTTTTGTAAACATTAACCAATCTTTTCCCTCTTCACTAAAGAAGTTAGAATTTTCATATCCACCATCTTTAACAAATTCTAAATACTCACCATTGCTAACTAAGTATTTTGAAGCTTCAAACTCTTTTATATGAGCTTTGTGAAATGAAAATTCATTATCCCAACCGTAATAATCAGGGCAATTTCTATCTTTTTCAAGTACAACTTCACCAGCTTTAACAGTTAAAAGTTCATTTTTAGGGTATTCTTTTTTAGCAGTATCTACATAAGGGAAGATTTCTTTATCAGTTAAAAACTCAATACCTAATTCTCTAAGTAATACAGAACTAGTTTCAATATGAATATTTTCATGCTCAATACCCATCATAATAATCCACATTGGACTTTCCCAGTTTACAGGAAGAGTAAATTCAATATTATCTATTAAATCACATACTATCTCTTTAACAGTATTTCTATATGCTTTAACTTCTTCTAAACTAGGCCAAGAATAATGATTGCCATCTAAATCATCCCATGACATTTCATCAACACCAATTGCAAAAATTGATTCAAATTCTTTATTTACTCTTTTATCTAAAATATTTGCTAATACTAATTTGTTTATAAAAAAAGTAGCTGTATGACCAAAATAAAAAATTAATGGATGTCTTAATTTATTTGGTTGTTCATATATATTTTTTTCATCTTTTAATAACTCAAATAATTTTTCATCTAACTCAAATGTTTGTAAAAAATATTTTTTTATTTCTTTTCTTTTTTCTTCAATTGTTACTTCACTTAAATTTACACTAAAACTTTTTAAATCCATCAATTTCCTTTAATATTTGTATTTTCTAATATTTCTACACATGTTATTTTATTATCATTTCGGAACAGTTTGTACACATTTAATAACTGTTTTAATTCATTTATATCGATTTTATCAATGTTATCTTCAAATAACTGATTACTTAACATCATATCATTATTACTTAAACATGCACTTATATAATTTTCAATTAATAACATTCCTAGTTTTTTTGTTGAGTTTATCTCTTTTAAAGTAGTTAAAGCATCTTTTGTTAAGTTAAAAACATAGTCACATTCTTCTATGTTAACTTCTGTAAAACTTTTATATAATATATTTAATGCTTGGTTATGAACTACCACTGAAATTTCATCTCTTTCACCACTTGATAATTTTAAATTTAAACCAATTTGACCATATTTTATACTTAAATCTATATACTCTTTATTCTTGTAATTACTATTAATATACAAAAATCTAAAAGCAATAGACATATTTATAAAAGTGGCACCATACTCATAAGGTCCTAAAACTGGAACCTTTAAAGATTTTTTATAATATTTAATTGCACTATCAAAATCATTATTCCATTCATCATAATTAGCTTTGATATTGTAATAATGCCATAAAGCTAAAGGCTCAATTTCACCTTCATAACCAAATAAAACTTCTCTTAGTTCATTTAATAACTCTTGTCCTTCTTCCTTTAAACTATCATTTCTTTGGCTAACAATAATCCATGATTTCTTTTGCAAATAAGAGATTTTTAAATCACTTGGTTTTGAGTTTGATTTATTTTGTAATTTTGTAGGTAAAGTTTCTAAAGCTAGTTTAAAATTACCAATTCTTTCATATAATGAAGAAGTTTTTATGGCATATTTGTCAATATTTACTTGTTTTAGATATTTATAAATCAAAATAGCATCATCAAAAAAACCATTTCTTATAAACAAATTCGCCAAAATATCAAGATTATTTATTGGTATTTTTCTGTAATATGATTTCATAGTTTTATCAAAATTATCTATATCATCACAATCGAAAAATTTACCAGCAATATCAAACCAACAAGATTTTATTAGGCTATATTCTTGAGAATTTTGTATTGTTAAAATAAGTTTATTAAGTAATTTAATAATTCTGTTATCATCAACTACTATATTTTTTACAAAATAATATAAAACTACCAAAGATATTGGATTATCAAATCTTTCAATACAATCTTCAAGATTATTTTTTAAATAGTATGATATCTTTTTCTCATCATTTTTATCAAAATGTATATCATTGCTATTTATGATAAAAATCTGATTTGAGTTTTCTTGATTTAAATAATAAAAGTCATTAAAACAACTGTTTACAAAAGATTGAAAACTAATATTATTATCCATTGTTGAAAGAATATTCTTACTGTAATATTCAAATAATTCTAGTGAAAAATACTCTTTATCATTTATATTTTCTATATTTGAAAAAGAACATAAATACAATAATGAACTAAGTTTTTTTTCGTCATTTGAAAGTAATATTTTGTTAATTACTTTTTTTTGATTTTTTTCATTTATCTTTTTTTCGTTTATTTCTTGAATATCAAATTTTGATAGATTTTTCTTAAGAGTTTGGATATTTTCATTTCTAATATAAAAGTTTACATTCTCAAAATTTTGAAGAATATTTTTTACAACAATACTCCACAAAAAACTATCTTTAGGTGCAATATCAAAATTATAAAGGTTTATGGTAGTTTTTTTATCAATTGAAGAAAGTAAAACATTTATTTTTTTATCTTTTCTTATATCTTTGTTGAACCAAGAAAATACAAGAGTTTTAAACTCATTACTTTCACCTTCAATTAATGAAGGCATCAAAAATAATCCAATAAAAAAAGTCAAAGCAAAAAATATTGAAATAGAATCATTTAAAGTCCATTCAAATGGCATTTCAAAAATTATTTTTTTTAATATGTCTTCATAAATAGAAACAGATAAAAGTGCAATTAAAATTATAATTGCTGTAATAAAAGAAATAAAATTAAGAACAAATTTCTTTCTAAGCTTATAAAAAATAGATGATTTTCCAACTGAAATGTTTAATTCTTCTTCAAACTTTTCAAAACTATCTTCAATACAATAAGTTATATTTAACTCATTTGTATTTTTTTCTATCATTTTGTCTGATAATATTTTTCGTGAAGATTTATATAACAATCCAGTATAAAAATCACAACTTTTAATCATTTATTTCTTAATTCCTATTTTTGCAAATTTATTTTGTACTAAATCTGTAAAATTGTATTCACCTTCTCTGATTTCAAAGGGAAAGTTATTTAAAGCTTCATTTCTAAATCTATCTTGAAACTCTTTTGAGTAGTTTTTTAAGCCATTCTCAACAATATCTATATATTTTTGACCTATAAAACAATTTTTACATGAATTTTTTGCAATTTTATCTTCATTAGTTGTCATAAAAAAAGTTACATTATCATCTATTTCTTGACCTAATATGTTAGATTTATCAATAGTTACACACGAATAATTCTTTTCTCTTAATTTTAAATGTTCTAATTCTTTAGGAGTTATTTTGATAACAACTCCTAAAGTAGATCTATTTTCATCTTTTTGAAGATTTAAAAAAACACCATTGACTTCAATATCATCACTAAATTTTATAGATTCAATA
Source organism: uncultured Campylobacteraceae bacterium (assembly GCA_937138295.1). Classification (GTDB taxonomy): domain Bacteria; phylum Campylobacterota; class Campylobacteria; order Campylobacterales; family Arcobacteraceae; genus JALRJW01. The sequence goes on along the minus strand of CAKZOX010000202.1, from coordinate 1,519 downwards.
GAATTCCAAACTTTTTTATATCCCTTTAATTCAACTTCAATTAAATCATCTTGAGTAATAGTTCTTTCAAAAGATTTTTGAGCACTATTAAGATTAATTAGTGAACCAAATCCAAATAAATACATTAAACTATCTTCTCTTTTGTAATTACAATTCCATCTTGATCAACATAAATATAATCTCCATTTTTGATTTCTACATCATCAATATTAATGTCAACTCCTATTTCTCCATCTTGAACTGGTATATATTTTCTAGGGCAAGTTCCTTTTGCATATAAACCTAAATCAAACTCTTTTGTAGTTACAGTATCTCTAACATATCCATTTACAATGATTCCTTCAAACTTGTTATCACTTGCAAACTTCATTAAGTTATCACCAACAACTGCAAAATATTTTTCTTCAACATCTACAACTACAACCTTATTGTGTCCATCATTATTTTTTAAATATTCAGCTAAAACTTTATTATTTTTATCTAACTTTACAGTTACAATTTCTCCTGAAAACTTTCTATTTCCTCCATATGAACTAAACTTTGGTCCTAAAACTTCAGTTTGATCCGGATACTCATCACACATATCAGCTGTAAAAAATCCCATTCTATCTCCTATAAATTATTTTATTATATTAAGACAATATTATCTCATAATATTTTTAAAAAAATCTTATTTTTTTAAATAGTCAAATTTATGATTTCAAAAATAATCAAAAGTTACATTAAATAAGCGTTCATTAGACATACATCTAATATTAAACAAACAATAATTTAGATATAATCCACGAATTTTAAGAGAATGTACAAAATAAATTAAATTTTAGGTTAAAGAATATGAAAGTAGTTACAGGGGTAGTTGGAAACGATATCCACGTTGTTGCCAACAGACTTATTGATATATCATTACAAGCTAGAGGATTCGAAGTATTTAACTTAGGTGTTAATACTTATCTTGAAGAATTCATTGATGCTGTAATAGAAACAAACGCAGATGTACTTTTAATTTCATCATTAAATGGTGAAGCTGAAGGCTGGTGTAGAGAATTAAAAATTCTAAAATCAAAATATAAAAATTTAAAAGATGTTGTATTTATGATAGGTGGAAACTTAGCAGTTGGTGAAGGTGATGCTGATGTTTTAGTTCCTAAATTCAAAGACTATGGTTTTGATTTAGTTTATCACCAAACAGATTTAAACACAGGTTTAGATGGCCTTGAAAAATACTTGGAGGAGAATAAAAAATGAGTTTACTTCAAGAAGAAAGAAACATAATTGTACAAAATAAATACGCTGACAATTTTGATTTTGCTGAAATTGAAGAGTTTGTAAAAGGAGCTTCAAAAGACCTTTTTATTTCTCATAACTTTAAAACAAAAAACAAAATGCTTGTTCAACCAAGAGGTGGATTCCCAACTTATAAAAAGATGTTCTCTTTATATGAGTTTTTTGATGGTGCAGATGTTGATGTATTACCTTGTACAGTTGATTCAAATACAAGATTAAATGACTACACAAGTGC
>CAKZOX010000201.1 GCA_937138295.1 uncultured Campylobacteraceae bacterium | reverse complement strand
TTTCCAACACCTGCAAGTTTCATAAGTTCTTTTTGATCATGTGGTATTTCACCATCATAATTTTCAATAACACTTTGGGCCATTTTGATAATATTTTTTGATTTATTATTAAAAAATGAACATGATTTTAAAAGCTCTTTTACATCTTCTAAATTAGCTACTGCTAATTCATATACAGAAGGGTATTTTTCAAACAACGCTGGAGTTATAATATTTACTCTTTTATCTGTACATTGAGCACTTAAAATAATTGCAATCAATAATTCATAATCATTGTTATAATTTAATTCAGTAACAGCATCACTATATTTTTCAATAAATGCTTGTTTTATTATTTCAATATCTGCTTTAGTTGCTTTTTTTGGCAAGTTCTTTCCTTTAAAACTTATATCTTTTTTATTTTTTCGATTTCATCTCTTAATCGAATTGCTTCTTCAAAATTTAAATCACCGGCTGCTTTTTTCATTTGTTTATTTAATTCAATTAAGATTTTTTTTCTTTCAGCTGCTGGCATTTTTTCCATCTTTTGTTTTTTCCAAGCTACATCATCATGTTCTTCTAATTTTAAGCTTCCATCTAGTTTTCTTTTAGTTGATTTAGGTGTAATTCCATGGATTTTATTGTGTTCTTCTTGAAGCTTTCTTCTTCTATTTGTTTCATCAATTGCAAATTGCATTGAAGCTGTAATTTTTTTGGCAAATAAAATAACTCTACCATTTTCATTTCTAGCAGCACGCCCTATTGTTTGTATAAGTGATGTTTTACTTCTTAAAAAACCTTCTTTATCTGCATCTAAAATAGCTACTAAAGATGTTTCAGGGATATCAAGACCTTCTCTTAGTAAGTTAATACCAATTAAAACATCAAACTTTCCAAGTCTTAAATCTCTTATAATTTCATTTCTTTCAATAGCATCAATTTCTGAGTGCATATATTTAACTTTTATTCCTAAGTCTTGATAATAGCTACTTAATTCTTCTGCCATTTTTTTAGTTAAAACTGTTACTAAAACTCTTTCATTTTTTTCAACTATCTTTTTAATTTCATCGTGCAATTTTTCAACTTGATATTCTGAATCAACAATATCAATAATTGGGTCAAGTAATCCCGTTGGTCTAATAATTTGTTCAGCAACTACACTTGATTTTTCTATTTCAAGTTCATTAGGAGTTGCACTTACAAATAAAAAGTGAGGAGCTTTTTCTATATATTCATCAAATTTCAAAGGTCTATTATCTAAAGCACTTGGAAGTCTAAATCCATAATCAACTAATACCTCTTTTCTACTTCTATCAGCTGCATACATACCTCTAAACTGAGATAAAGATACATGTGATTCATCAACAATAACTAAAAAGTCTTTTCCCATTTGCTCAAAATAATCCATTAAAGAATATGGAGTTTCTCCAGGTTTTTGTCCTGTAAGATGTCTTGCATAATTTTCAATTCCCTTACAAACACCTGTACTTTCAATCATCTCTAAATCAAACTCAACTCTTTGTTTTAGTCTTTGATATTCAACTACTCTTTCTTCTTTTACATAGTAATCTAATCTATCGTCTAACTCTTCTTCGATTTGTTTAACTGCATTTGCTAATCTATCTTGAGTTACAACAAAGGGATTAACTGAATAAATAATAGCTTCTTCAAGTTCTTTTGTTTTGTTATTAGTTAAATATTCATGTTTAGTGATACTTTCAACCTCATCACCAAAAAATTCAACTCTTATAAACTCATCTTCAAAATAAGCAGGAAATATGTCTATTACATCTCCATTTACTCTAAAATCAGCCCTATCAAAAAACTTATCATTTCTTTTATATCCCATTTCAACAAGTTTTAGTAAAAAACTTTTTTGAGAATATTCAAAACCAACTTCAATTCTTTGAACCATTGATTTATATTCACTAGGATTACCTAAACCATAGTTAGCTGAAACTGAAGCAATTACAATAACATCATCAAAACTAAGTAAAGATGCCGTTGTACTAAGTCTTAATCTTTCAAGTTCAGCGTTTATTGAAGAATCTTTTTCTATAAATAAATCAGTTCTTGGAATATATGCTTCAGGTTGATAATAATCATAATATGAAATAAAATACTCCACATGATTATTTGGAAAAAACTCTTTAAACTCACTATATAATTGAGCTGCAAGAGTTTTATTATGAGTCATTATAAGTGTTGGTTTTTGGGTCTTTTCAATAACTTTAGCCATTGTATAAGTTTTTCCAGAACCTGTTACACCTAAAAGAGTTTGATATTTATTTCCTTCAATAATAGAATTACTTAAAGCCTCAATTGCCTTTGGCTGATCACCTGCTGGTTCATATTCACTTTTTACTTCTAATTTAGGCATTAATTAATTTTCTCTCCATTTTTATCGAATATTAGTGTAAATTTTGCACCAGTGTATTTTACCTCTTCATATTCAAATTCATAGTTATTTACTGTTATTTCACCTTTTAAAAGACTGTTTATAATTTCTTTACTCATATATAAACCAATCCCTGTTCCTTGTGATTTGTGTTTAGTTGTAAAATAAGGTTCAAAAACTCTATCTATTATTTTTTTATCAATTCCACCTGCATTGTCATATATTTCTATTTTAATTTTATCATCTAAGTCTCTAATTTTTATGAATATATGTTTTTCATTGCTAGTTAGATTTCCTAATGCATCTTTTGAATTATTTAAGATATTAATTAAAACTTGAATTATTTCATTTTCTAAACTTTCAATATTTATATTTAATACATCTTTATGAATTCTTATATTTCTATGCTGGAATTGTGCTGATACTAATTTTAGAGTTTTATCTAATGCATCTGAAATATCAAATACAGTTAGCTTATCTTTTTTGGGTTCAAAGAAATTTCTAAAGTCATCAATTGTTTGAGATAAATATTGAGTTGCATTGTTAATTGTATTCATATCTTCAATTAACTGATCTTCATTTAAAATATTATTCTCTTTTTGAACTTTTACACCTGTACTCACTGTTGAAATAGTAGATAATGGTTGTCTCCATTGATGTGCAATATTTCCAATCATTTCACCCATAGCAGCTAATTTACTTTGTTGGAAAATAATTCTTTCTTGTTCTTTTTGTTCTAATTGGGCTTTTACAGTACTAGTAATGTCTTGAACAACTCCAATAAGTTTTATATCTGAAGCTTTTTCTGATTTTACACTTAAATATTTTATATTCATTTGAGAATCATACATTCTATAAATGTTATCATCACTTACACCATCATTAATAGTTTTTTCCAATGCCTTATAGAACTTTTCTATATCATCTTCATGTAATATGCTACTTAAAAAGCTTTTTGAAAATTTCTTTGGTTTTTTATCTATGTTTAAAATCTTATATATTTGTTTTGACCAATACATTCTTTTATCAGCTAAGCAATATTCCCAATCACCCATTAAAGCAATTTCTTGAGCCTTTATTAGTTTCTTTTTAGCTTTGTTGATGTTGTTTTTGTATCTATTAAAACTGTTTTCTAATTTCTTACTTATAAGCAATGAAACAATCATTAATCCCATCACAATAAGTAAACTAAGAAACAGTATTTTATTTATATTTTCACTATAAACTTTTTCTAACTCATTTTCTCTTTTTTCAATTAATAAATCGATATTTTTATTTTGAAATCCAGTTCCAATATAAAATTTCCATTTATCAACCCATTTTATATAAGTTGTTTTAACTTCATACTCATTTGTTTCAGGATTAAATATCTCATATTCAATATAAGTAGAGGGTTTTTTAGAAGTTTTAATTTTTTCAACTTTTAATTTTTCTTCTTCACTTATTTTTACATATTTTGAAGTATAAAAATTTGTATTAATAAATACTTCATTTTGAGTTGCAAGAACATTAGCATTTTCATCTGCTAAGAAAATATATTCATTATTTTTAGATTTTAATCTTTTAACATATTCAATAATCTCATTTTTTAATGACTCATCAAAATCTTCAATATATTCTCCCATACCAATAAATATGTTGTAAGGTTCAAACTTTTTAAAATATCCTAACTTTTTACTATGTTCATTACTATCAATCTTTTTCCAGTACCATTCAAAATATGTACTATCTTTTTCACTTAAGATTTTACACATTTCTTGTAATAAATATACACCCTTAGAGTCTTGATAATTCCAAAGATTTTTACCTTCAAGATTTGGGAATTGTGAATTTAATATAGCGTTACCATTTAAATCATAAATAAAATAATAACCTCTTCCATCATAGTATTTTAAGTTTCTAAGAACATCATTTATATTTTCTAATATTTCAGCTTTTGATTTTTTATCTATATTTTCTTCATAAATAGAAGTCATAATTGAGTGGGCATTATTAACATTAACTTTTAATTGCTCTTTTAATTCATTTACTTGATTTGATTCTCTACTTACAATATAAGCATATATTAAATCAATTAATTCATCAATTCTAGTTTTTTCTGCATCATAATAATGCTTTTTATAAAATGCTTTTTCATTTTCTAGTTGTTCATAATGATTATAAGAGATAAAACTAATAGTTAAAAAAGATAATATCAAGATAAAATAAATTGGTGCATATTTTATAATACTTATAATTCTATTCTCATTTTTCAAAACATTTTCCTATTTTAGGTCTAATATTGCTTTAATTATTACAGCAACATCTCTAGCAGTCCAAATCACTTGTTCGCACAACTCTTCTTTTGATAAGTTTACATCTACACCATTGTAGTATCTTTTTAAAATCATTTCAACTTCCAAATCTAATTTAATTTTAGATAATTTTTCTATTTCAACAGGGAATATTTTCTTATCAAGTGCAGTTGTATAAGTATAGTTTTTTGATAAGTACTTCAATAATATTGCAAATTGCCAAGAGTGCCACTCTTTAGTAGTTATTTCATCTGTAGTTTTTTTAGAATAATCTAAAAAACAAAATGTATCAAATACAACTTTAAAAGCATTTGTTAAACTTTCATAATTCATTTTATCTATTAAGTATGGAAACATGATAGTGTTAATATCAATATTAAATTTTGTACTACTTTTTTGTTTTGAATTCTCTATTTCAAGTTTTAATTTTTTTCTTTTCTTCTTTTCTGCAGCTGACATATAAATCAATACCACAAAGGCCAAAATTATTAATAATATGGCAATAATTACGTTAGTTTCCAATATTTACCTTTTCAAAACTATTGTTGTTTATTTTCATAAACTGTTTTTGACAGCATAAAGATGGAATATTTATGTAAGTTTTATTATCTTTTTTTACTGTTTTTCCTTGATGATAATGTCCCTCAATAACAATACTCTCATCATAAAAACTTAATCTTTTACTTGCAAAATTTTCAAAACCTATAAAATCTTTACAAATAGTTTTAGATAATAAAGAAGATTCAATTTTCTTAGAAATAACATGACCAAAATCTAAAAGATTTAAAAATACTAGTAAAGAGTGATTTCTAATAACTTTTGTATATAAATTATAAGCACCACCTACAAAATTATCTCCATGGGACAAAGCTATAAGTTTATCATCAAATTTCATTTTGATTGGTTGTTGTTCTATTTTAAATACTTTTATTTTTGGAAATATTTTTTGTAAGTTATAGTCATGGTTTCCTTCTAAATAAATTATCTCTATTTCGTTAGATAATTTATTTAAAAGGTCTATTGCTTTTTTGTATAGTTTTATAAAATATTTTGATTCCCCTGATATAAAATCAAAAATATCACCCATTAGAATTAATTGGGTAGTAGTTATTTCTTTAGAGTTAAGTTTCTCTAAGAAAAACTCAAACTCTAAATTCTTTTTATTAAAATGAGCATCTGCAATGAATATTGCATCTTTATTAAGACTAAGGTACATACGCTATTTTAGGAATTCCAGCACCTTCTTGCAATCCACACATAATGTTTGCATTAGCTACAGCTTGTGAAGATGCACCCCTTAATAAGTTATCAATTGAAGAATTTATAAATAAAGCATTTCCATTTTTTTCAACGAAAATATCACAATAATTAGTTCCTGCTGTTGATTTAATATCAACAGGATTATTTCTAACTCTTACAAATTCGCTATCTTTATAAAAATCTTCTAATATTGCTTTTACATCAGTATTTTCATCTTTTAATGTTGCAAAAACAGATACTAACATTCCTCTTGTTACAGGAATTAAATGAGGTACAAAATTAATAGATAAATTAGTGTTTTTAACTAATCTTACTTTTTCTTCAATTTCAGGCATATGTCTATGTTTAAATGGATTATAAGCATGAGTGTTTTCATTTATATGGCAAAAAGTATTTATTTCACTTAACTTCTTTCCAGCACCACTTAATCCTGATTTAGCATCAATAAAAACAGGATTATCATCTTTAATATACTCTACAAATGGTAAAAGTGCTAAAAGCGAAGCCGTAGGATAACATCCAGGATTTGCAACTAAATTTGAATTTGCAATTTCATTTTTGTAAAACTCAGGTAATCCATAAACAGAATTTGGAATATTTTCTTTATCTTCATGGGCACAATAATGTTCTTCATATGCTTCAAGTTCAAGTCTATAATCAGCACTTAAATCAACTACTTTTACATTTAAAGCTAAAAGCTCTTTAGCAAAAGACATTGATGTTTTATGGGGTAAAGCTAAAAAAGCTAAATCACAATTTTTTGCAACATCATTTGCATCAACTTTTTCAACATCCATATCAATTACATTTTTTAAACTTGGATGTAAATCTTGAACTTTAATTTCACCTGTTGAGTTTGCAATATATGTGATTTTAAAACTTGGGTGAGTAACTAAAATTTTAATTAATTCTAATCCTGTATATCCACTAGCTCCAATAACTGCAACATTCATACTAAAGCTCCAACTCTTTATAAAATACTTCTAATATTTCAAATATTTTTTGTCCACCAGGTAAAGTAGCTGTAACTTCATCACCCTCTTCTTTTCCTAATAGCTGTTTTGCTAAAGGTGAGTTAAAAGATATATATCCTTTGTCAAGATTTGCTTCAATTCCACCAACAATTGAGTATTCAAACTCTTCATCTGTTTCAAGATCTACTAACTTAATTGTTGATCCAAAACTAATTTTAGTATGAGGAAGAGTTGAAGGATCAATAATTACAGCCTTTGAAATAACTGCTCCTAACTCTGCAATTTGAGAATCAATAATTTTTAACTTATCTTTTGCAGCATGATATTCTGCATTCTCTTTTAAATCTCCTAACTGTCTTGCTTCATCTAAAGCAATTACAGTTTCAGGTCTTTCTTCACTTTTTAAAAAATTTAATTCTCCAGTTATTTTTTCATAACCTGCATTTGTCATAGGCTCTTTATCCATCAACTACTCCCTAAAATATTTGTGATATAATACCCAAAAAATTTAAAAGAGAAGTTTATGCAATACGATAGAACCATTAAATTATTTGGCGAAGATAATTTTGAGAAATTTCAAAACACAAAAGTTATCTTATTAGGTGTTGGTGGAGTTGGAAGTTTTGCCTTAGATGCCCTTTATAATACTGGTATAAAAAACATTACAATAGTTGATTTTGATACATATGAAGAATCAAATATGAATAGACAACTTGGAAGTCATGGCAATATTGGAAGAATAAAAGTTGATGCTTTAAAAGAAAAGTACCCAGAAGTAACTCCAATTCATGCAAAAATCACACCTGAATGGATTGATGAATTTAATTTTGATGAATACGATTATATTTTAGATGCAATTGATGATATAAAACCAAAAGTTCATTTGATTAAAAAGTATTTCACAAAAATTATTAGTACTAGTGGTAGTGCTAAAAGAATTGATCCAAGTAAAATTGAATACAAGTCAATTTGGGATACTTTTAACGACCCTTTTATTAGAAAAATAAGAACTGAACTAAAAAATCAAGGTTTCAAGAAAAAGTTTAAAGTAATTTTTTCAAGTGAAAACCCTAATTGTATTGAGAAAGGTAGCTTTGAAGCAGTTACAGCTTCTTTTGGATTAATGATGGCTTCAGTGACTGTACAGAAAATAATTAAGAAAAATTAAAGATTCTCAAAGTCTAAAGTAAATATAATAAGTAATATTGAGAGATTTGTAAAGGATATGTATGAGTGATATCAACAGTTCTGTTGAACAAATGACACAAGGTCACCTAAGAAACGTACAGCAATTAGCAGTGTTTTATACTGGACACAACAGTATTTACGCTATTAACATAGCTAAAGTTAAAGCATTTATTATCACTGAAGAAGTGAAAGTAAATGATACACCAAGAGATAGTGATGTAATAGCTGGTATTGCCACTATTAGAGGGGAACCTGTTACTTTAGTAAATTTAGATGTATGGTTAGGTATGAAACCCCTTGATATAAAAGAGTATAAACTTATTATATTTTGTGAATTCAATCATAAAAAGGTAGGTTTTTTAGTTAAAGACATGCTTGATATTGTTGAAAAAACTACTGACCAACTAAGACATACAGAAGATACAAACTCAAAAATCACATATACAACTTATGTAAAAGTTGAAGATAAAGATGAACTATGCACAGTATTCAATGCTGAACAACTTTTAAGGGACGTTGGTTGGACTGATGATGGAGAAGATGATGTTAGAAAATATGTTGAAGGACAACTTCAATCTTCAAAAGTAATTTTAGCTGCTGAGGACTCAGGAGTCGCTAGAGAAGTTTTACATAAATTTTTCAAAAAAACTGGTGTACAATATGAAATCTACAATGATGGTTTACAATTATTAAGTAGATTAGAGGAAATTGACCCAAGTAAAATTGGAATGATTTTAACAGATATTGAAATGCCTGGATGTGATGGTTATCAAATAGCATCATTTATTAAAGGTAATAGTGATTATTCTCACATACCTGTAATTGTAAATTCTTCTATGACTACTGATGCAGTTAGAGGAAAAATGAATGCAATAGGTGTTGATGGATTTGTTGGAAAAACAGATATTAACAATCTATACGATTTAACAAAAAAATATTTATTAACTTAAAATAAAAGAGAAAATCTCTTTTATTTTGATTTATTTTAGCCACTCTTTAAATACTTCTATTTGACTTAATGTTTGAGCTGTAGAAGTTCCACCAAATGACTTTCTAGAATTCATTGAATTTCTTAAATCCAAGAACATTACAATCTCTTCACTAACATTTTTTAATTCATCATTTGAACTTCTAATTTCTTCAATAGATAATTCGCTAATATCTTTATTTAATTCATTTGCTCTAGTTACAACATCTTTTGTAATATAATAAGCAGTTCTAAAAGGCATATTTTGTTTTTGAACTAAGAAATCAGCTAAATCAGTTGCAGTTAAGTGCCCTATTTTACAAGCATTTTCCATTTTATCTACGTTTACAATCATAGTTTTGATAACTTCATTTAAAATTGCTAAAGATATTTCAATAGTTTTAACACTATCAAAAACACCCTCTTTATCTTCTTGAGTATCTTTATTATAAGCTAAAGGTAAACCTTTCATAACAGTTAATAATGAAATTAAATTCCCATAAACTCTTCCTGTCTTACCTCTTAATAATTCAGGTACATCAGGGTTTTTCTTTTGAGGCATAATTGAAGAAGTTGTAGCATATTCATCACTCATTCTTACAAATTGATATTCATAAGATGACCATAAAATAAGTTCTTCAGAAATTCTTGAAACATGCATCATAGCTGTACTTATATTAAATAAAATCTCTAAAGCAAAATCTCTATCTGAAACTGTATCCATAGCATGTGCTGTTGGAGCTTTAAATCCTAATAAATCACTTGACTCAAATCTATCAATATTATGTGGAGTACCTGCTAATGCAGCACTTCCTAATGGACAATAATGATTTCTTTCATAAGAACTTTCAAATCTTTCAAAATCTCTTTTAAACATATTTGCATATGTAAGCATATGGTAACCAAAATTTAAAGGTTGAGCGTGTTGTAAGTGAGTCATACCTGGAATTAATGTTTCTGTATGTTTTGAAGCTACATTTACAAAAGTTTCTACTACCTCTTTTAGTTGACTCATAATTGATTGAGATTTTTCTTGAACATAAAGTCTAAAATCAGTTGCAACTTGGTCATTTCTACTTCTTGCAGTGTGAAGTTTTTTACCTGGTTCGCCTATTATTTCAGTTAATCTACTTTCAACTGCCATATGAATATCTTCAGTTGCTAATGTAAACTCAAAATTACCTGATTCAATTTCATCTTTTACTTGTAATAAACCATTTTCAATGGCTTCTTGTTCTTCACTTGTAAGAACTCCCTGCTTACATAACATTTTAGAGTGGGCAATACTTCCTTTGATATCTTGAGCATATAACTCTTTATCAAACATTATTGAGGCATTAAACTCATCTAAGATTTGTGCATTTGTATTTTTTAAAATTTGTGAATTATTCTGATTTGACATTCTAATCATCTTCTCCAATTATTTTGATATCAGGCATATTATTAGCTACTTCTTCGACATTGTGTAAAGCATCTCTCATAATTACAGTAATTTTTTTAAGTGCTTCTTTTTCGTCATTTTCAGGAACATCTAAACTAATGATTTTCATGTATTTATTAACTAAAGCATACAAGTCTTCTACCATATCATCATGTAATTGAGCTATTTCTTTATCTTGAGCAGACATAATATAATCCTTTTGTAGTTTTGAGGATTATATCATAGTTAAAATATCAGCTTAGTAAATTATACTACGTCTTTATATTTTTCTCTAATTTCTAAAAATTCATCTAAATTATCAAAGAATATCTCCACAAGTTTTGGATCAAATTGTTTACCATTTTCTTCATTTATTAATTGAAATATTTTTTCATCTTCCCATGCAGGTTTATAACATCTAACACTACCTAAAGCATCAAATACATCAGCAATAGCAGTAATTCTTCCATAAATAGATATCTCTTCACCCTTTAAGCCTCTAGGATATCCCGTTCCATCCCATTTTTCATGATGTTCATGGGCTATGATAGCTGCAACTTTTAGTAGTTTTCTATTAGAATGTTTTAACATTTCATAACCTATTCTTGCGTGAGTTTCCATTACGTCTCTCTCACTCTCATTTAATCTACCTGGTTTGTTTAATATAGAATCTTGTATTCCAATTTTTCCCACATCATGCATAGGACTGGCTTGTTTTATTATTTCAGCTTCTCTTTCATCAAGTCCATATTTCAAAGCAAATAATTCTGAATACTCAGCAACTCTTTTAACATGATTTCCTGTTTCTTTACTTCTAGTTTCAACTATTGCCCCAACTGTATAAATAACTTCTCTTTGAGTATCTTCTATCTCTTTTTTTAATAGTTCAACTTCATTTAGTTTTTCTTGAAGTTGGTCATATTCAAATTGTTGTCTTTGATCACTTCTTAACATGATTTTATCTTGTCTTCTCATGTCTTTTATGATTTTATTTGCAGTTTCATCAAATTGTGATTTTAATTCCTCTAATTCAGAAATTAGTTTATTATCTTTTATTTTATTCATAATGTAGTCCTATTACAAACTATTCTTTCATTTAATTGTGATGCTTTAGTATATAATTCATTTGATATTTTTATTGATTCATTAATATTATCTTTATTAACAGTTATAACAGAGCATGTAAATTTTATATCTAAACCCATAATATCTCTTTTTGAATTCATATTTTTGTGGGTTTTTTTAATACTATCAATATCTCTATCTTCAACAATAATATAAAATTCATCATATTCATGGTGAAATATAATATCACTATTGTGAAAACTATTCCTTATAAATTTAGATATAAGAAGTATAAAATTTTCAATATCATTCATATTTTTAATATTTGAAACTACTTTATAAAAATCTGTTATCCCTAATTTTACAAGTATAAGCTCATCGTGAACTAACAATTCCCGTTTTAAAATATCGTCAATCTTTTTATTTTCTAGTTCTTTTTTATTTAAAGAAAATTTTAAAAGATATTCCATGATTTCTTTTTGAGAAAAAACAAAATCTGTGTCACCATACTTTGATATATAAAACTCTAACTTATTTTTTAAAAATTGATTTTGATGTATTAAAATATCAATTTCATCCTCTAACAAATAAATCTTTTCTTTATACAAAGATTTTGCAACTTTTGTTTTTCTATGTTCTGTAATATTATCAAGTATTTTTGATTGAGCTTTTTTTAAAGTATAGTCTAGTGTAGATTTTAAATTTTCATTCTCTTTAAAAAAGTTTACTTCAAACTTATCTGAAATCTTAAGTATTTTTTCATATCTATTAACTAAAGAACTATAATCATTTAATAACTTCTCATATTCATTTACTAAGTTTCCATCAGAATATAAATTTTTTAATTCCTCAAGAATATTTTTACCGTAGTTATAAGTATTAAGTTCTTTAGATATCATTTTAAAATACCTCTATTTAAAAGTAATATTGAAATTTAACTCTTCAAAGTCTTCTTTAAAGTCTTCTCCAGCTTCAATGGCACATTCATTTTCTTCATCACATAACCAAATTATATTAACTTCCATTTTCTTACTTGCTTCAAATAAAATATCAAATAAATCAAAAAATATTTTAGAACTACTTGAATTAAAATATATAATTTCCATAGTTACATCTAATTTCTTATTTTCATCATATTTAATGAACTCTTTCATCCAAGTTAACATTGGCTCATAAAATTCAAATGTATTTTCAGGATATGATTTACCTCTAATAACTATTTTATTTGTATCTTTATTTAAATCAATATAGGGTGTATATTGAGTTTCTTGAACTATTAAGTTTTCTAACATTTAATTAACCTCAACTTTTTCTGTAATTTTCGCTTTAAAGTGAAAATAGAATCTATTTTCATCAACTTTTTTAAATTCAAAGTCTATTTCATCACATCTCTTTGAAATTTCATAAAAGCCTATTCCCGCACCTAATGGATGTAAGTCTCTACCTTCTTTTCTTAATCTTCTATATTCACTTTTAATAGTCTCTTTATCCATATTTTTTATTAATTCTAGTTTTTTTTGAATAGAGTGCATATCTTTAGAATTCACAACATTTTGACTATGTATAAAATATTCATTATTAGTAGATTTACCAACTAAAATTAAACCTTCTGATTTTCTACCATTTTCATTTTCATGATTTTTCTTTGAATAATTCATCATATTTTGGGCAAGCTCAATAAATATAGTAAATATATTGTTTGATGTTGACATATTTAAATCATTAAATTTAGCTTCATTTTCAAGGGCTTCTGTCATACCTGCAATTAAGGTTTGAGTTAAAGAACCACCATATGTTAAAAAAACAATTCCATCTTTTTCAATTAGATCTTGAACCATAGATATATTCATAATATTCCTTTATATACTATAATGATGTTCCAAATTCATTTCAGTATCTTCTTCATTTAATTCAAAGCAAACAACTGTTATATCATCATTTCTTTCCTCATGACCTTGATAAATAGCTAATTGATTCTCAAAAACTTCTTTCTGTTCACTTGGTTTTATATTTATAGATTTTTCAATTATTTTCTTGAAGTTACTCTTACCAAATGAAAAACTCTTCTCTCCTCCGTTTTGATCTATATATCCATCTGTAGTAATATAAAATCTCATATTACCTTCTAGGCTAATTACATTTTCTTTGAAAGTATAATTTTCATTTGCATTTCTGATTGAAAATGAATTTCTATCAGCTTTTACAATCTGTACATTTTGGTTTTTATCTTTATAAAAAAGTGGAACTTCAGAACTGGAGAATTTAACTTCCCTTCTTCTTTTATTTATATATAAAACCATTCCATCAAAGCCTAAATGTACATTATCACCTTGATTATTTTGAATTAAAAGTTGTTGCATAGCAACTGAAAACTTTTTCAATAAATCAGATGTGCTAATATCCCCTAAGTCATTGTATACTTCTGATAGTAACTGCTTTTTTACAGCCTTTACTAACATTGTTAAAAATGCACCAGCAACACCATGCCCTGTACAATCTACAACTAAAACTAAAGCTTCGTTATCATTTAGTTTTTCAAATAAATAAATATCCCCACCAACAATATCTTTTGGTTCCCACATAACAAAATGATCAGAAAAAAACTTATCTAATTCAACTTTATTAGGAATAATTGATTGTTGAATTAATGATGCATATTCAATTGATTCTTTCATCTGTTTATTTATAAATTCAACTTTATTTTTTACATTTTCTAACTCTGTAATATCTGTAAATACAGCTGATTTGATGCTTGTATTATTTTCATTTGTTAAGTTACCAACACTTACAGAATATATTTTTGGTTGATTATCAATAATAAACTTTACTTTATGAATTTTACTTGGATTACTTAATATATAATTTATCCAACTTTGACCATTCATATCTTTTTTTATAAAGCCATCTTCTTCATGAAATAAATCACATATACATTCATAATCAAATAAAAATTCCATTTTATCTTCAAAACCAAAAACATCTAAAAATCTTTTATTCATACTAATAAGTGATTCACCATCAGTTGTAACTACTATTTGTTCTTGAGAGTCTAGTACATCATCTAAAAACTGTTTATTTTTTTCAAATTCTTTACTTAAACTTTCAAGTTCTTTTTGTGCAGTTATATCGTATCTAATTGCACTATAACCGATATGTTGATTGTTTGAACTGTATAAAGGTGATATAATAGCTTCAACCCAATAATATCCACCATTTTTTGTTCTATTTTTAATTTCACCGTGCCATACTTTTTTTTGTAAAAGTGTATTCCATAAATCAGTGAACAACTCTTTTGGCATATCAGCGTGTCTTACCACATTATGAGTCATTCCAAGTAATTCTTCTTTTTCAAATCCACTTATTTTACAAAATGCTTCACTTACATATGTTACTACACCCCTAAGGTCTGTTTTACTTGAGATAATATTTTTGTCAAAAGATTCTAACAACAACTGGTTTTCATAATTTTTTAATTCAACTAATTTTATTTTTTGATTTAAATCAAATGATAGTTTTTCTACATTTTTTTGAGATGTTATATCTTCTCTAATAGCACTATATCCAGTATGATTATTTCTATTATCATATATAGGAGTAATTGTAACTCTTACCCAATAATATCCACCATCTTTCTTAAGATTTTTTACTTCACCTTTCCACTCTTTTTTTTCTAAAATAGTAGTCCAAAGGTCTTTATATAAATCTTTGGGCATGTCAGGATGTCTTAAAATAGAATGGTTTTTTCCAATCAATTCATTTTTAGTATATCCACTTATGTCACAAAATGCTTGACTAGCATATGTAATAATACCTTTTAAGTCAGTATTACTTGCTATTACATTTTTATCAAACAATTCTAATAGTTTTTGTTTTTCTGTGTCAACTATATTTAAAAATCCCATGTTGTTTTTCATTTCATATCTTTAACTTTTATATGTCCCAATAAGAATTATATGATTGATCCACTTTATTTATACTTAAAACGTTATAAAGTGTCATTTAAAAGATACAAACAAAAAAGGGAGCCTAATACATAGGCTCCCTTTTGTAAAGTTTATTTGTTATAAAATAGTTATTTTAAAAATTAAACTGGTAAAACTCTTAAGTTTTCATCAATTTTTTGTTGTAAAACTGATTCAATTGCGTATAATGTTCCAGTACTCCCTGACGAACATCCTGAACATGCTCCTAAGTATCTGATATATAAATCATAATGTGGTAAGTTTTCTTTGATATCGATAATTTCCATATTACCACCATCCATAGCTAACATTGGTCTAATTTCAGTATCTAAAACTTCATCAACAGCTTTGATTCTTTGAACAATAGTCATTTTATCAAATGTTAAATCACCAGCAATACTAGCATCAGCAGCTGCAGTCATTTTTTCTTCGTCCATTTCTTTTCTAGTATCAGCTAAGATATCTACTAAGTAGTGATCCATAGCTTCATGTCCACCTGGTTTAACACATGATTTACAGAAAGCACCAGCTTTTGTAAAATCAGTAATTTCTTCAACACTATTTAAGTTGTTAATTTTAATTACTTCTTTTAAAGTTCCTAAAGAAACTCTTGCACATTCACAAACAATAACTTCAGTTTCGAATGATTCCATATCTACACCTTTATACTCAGATGCAGCTTTTTTGATAACATCATAAGCCATAACTGAACAGTGCATTTTTTGAGGTGGAACAGCTGGAGTTTCTGGATTATCTCTTAATGCTTTTTCAACATCAATGTTTGTAATCTTTACAGCTTCATCAACTGTCTTACCAACACATAACTCAGCCATAACATCTGATGATGCAATTGCAGTACCACAACCAAAAGATTTGAATTTTGATTCTAAAATCTCATCAGTTTCTTCATTAACAGCCCAGTATAATCTAACTGCATCACCACAAGATTCAGCACCAAAATCAGCAACAATTAATTTTGCTCCTAATTCTTTTGCTCTTTCTTCAGTGATTTCACCTTGATGTTGAGGGCTATTCATTCTATTTACAACTTCATTTGAGTATTCATCCCAAATTGAACCGCTTATTAAATCATTTTTTGCCATTTTAATAATCCTTTATATAAATTCTTTTTATTATAAACCAGATGCGTGCGATGCTGGTGCGTAAGCATAAGAACTAGATAAATTTCTTAATCTAATTATAGCTTTTTTAATTTGCTCAATTGCATAATCAATTTCTTCTTCAGTATTAAATCTACTTAAAGAAAATCTAACACCTGTATGAGCTAATTCACTATCAGAACCAAATGCATTCATTACAGGATTTGCTTCTAAATCTTCACTAGCACATGCAGAACCTGTTGAAGCTCCAATTGTGTTTTGGTTTAAATCCCATAACATAGACTCACCCTCAACACCTCTAATAGAGATTAAAGTTGTATTAGGAGTTCTATTTTCAGTTCCACCAATTACAATAGTTTCAGGCATTTCTAAAATTGCCGCTTCTAACTTATCTCTAAGTTTTTTTACATGGTTTTCTTCATAAGCTAAAGCCATTGGAGAAGTAGCTAATTTCATAGCAAAACCCATACCAATCATTGATGCAACATCAACAGTACCGGCTCTTAAACCACCCATTTGCTCACCACCATGTAATAATGGAGTTAATTTGTAACCTTTTCTTACATATAATCCACCTACACCTTTTGGTCCGTGGAATTTATGAGCTGAAAATGACATATAATCTACATCACATGCTTGAACATCAACTTTAAATTTACCAATAGCTTGGGTACCATCTGTATGGAATGGAACTCCTGCTTCTTTACAAATTGCACCAATTTCAGCAATTGGGAAAATTTTACCAGTTTCGTTATTTGCCCACATAACAGATACTAGTGCTGTTTCTTCTTTGATAGCATCTTTAACAGCAGAAGCATCAATTGTACCTTCTTCATTTACACTTAAGTAAGTTACAGCAACACCTTGAGATTCTAAAAATTTACATGCTGCAGTTGTAGCTGGATGCTCAACTTCAGTAGTAATAATGTGCTTTTTATCACCATTTAAAATCTTATCAATCCAAATACCTTTTAAAACTGTATTAATACTTTCAGTAGCATTAGCTGTGATAATAATATCATCAGCATCATCTGCATTAATACCCTCGTAAAGGTAATCTAAAGCTTCAGCCATTTTTCTGTGAGTACCAGCTCCAAACTTGTGTAATGAGTTTGGGTTACCATATACATCTGTTAAAAATGGTTTCATCTCTTCAAATACAAGAGGATCAATTTTTGTAGTTGCGTTATTGTCTAAATAAACTTCCATCATACTTTTAATTCCTAATATTTTTATATCTATATTTCATAAATTTTTCGTATTTTATTCTAAATAGGATAAAACTTGTCTTAATTAAAATCATCTTAATTTGATTTATTCCAAAAGGTAACATTTTATTTCTCATCATATTGTTAGAATGGTATTTTATCAAATGTTACCTATATTTATTAAATTTATAAATATGTTTAATTTTCCTTTACTTTTAAAATAAAAATTTGCTACAATTCAATTAGGACAAAAAATGTCCTATTTAAAATAATTTATTGGAGTCCCCAAATGAGTGACAACAAAGATATACAAAAAATTGTTAATAACGAATACAAACTAGGATTTGAAACTTTAGTAGAAAGTGACACTTTCCCAGTTGGATTAAATGAAGATGTTATCAAAGCAATTAGTGCTAAAAAAGAAGAACCTAGTTGGCTTTTAGATTTTAGATTAAAAGCTTATAAAAAATGGTTAAAAATGGAAGAACCAGATTGGGCAAGCTTAGACTACCCAGAAATTGACTACCAAGATATTGCATATTATAGTGCTCCAAAAAAAGCATTAGATTCATTAGATGAAGTAGATCCAGAGATTTTAAAAACTTATGAAAAATTAGGTATTCCATTAGAAGAACAAAAGATGTTAGCAGGTGTTGCAGTTGATGCTGTATTTGATTCAGTATCAGTTAAAACAACTTTCCAAAAAGAGCTTGAAGAATTAGGAATTATATTTTGCTCTATTAGTGAAGCTGCAAATAACCACCCAGAATTACTTAAAAAATATTTAGCATCGGTTGTTCCTGTGGCAGATAACTATTTTGCATGTTTAAACTCTGCTGTATTTACAGATGGTAGTTTTGTTTATATTCCACCAAACACAAGATGTCCAATGGAATTATCAACATATTTTAGAATAAATGCTCTAAATACAGGTCAGTTCGAAAGAACTTTAATCATCTGTGATGATAACTCATACGTATCATATAATGAAGGTTGTTCAGCTCCTCAAAGAGATGAAAGACAACTTCATGCTGCAGTTGTTGAATTAGTTGCCCTTGAAAATTCTCAAATAAAATATTCAACTATTCAAAACTGGTATCCAGGTGATGATGAAGGTAAAGGTGGAATTTTAAATTTCGTTACAAAAAGAGGTAAGTGTAAAGGAGATAATTCTAAAATCTCTTGGACACAAGTTGAAACTGGTTCTAGTTTAACTTGGAAATATCCATCATGTGTATTAGCTGGTGAAAATAGCGTTGGTGAATTTTATTCAGTAGCTATTTCATCAAAAGGTCAGCAAGCAGATACAGGAACTAAGATGATACATTTAGGTAAAAACACTAAATCAACAATCATCTCAAAAGGTATTAGTGCAATGCATGGAGTAAATGCTTATAGAGGATTAGTAAAAGTTGCTAAAACAGCTGAAAATGCAAGAAATATTTCAGAATGTGATTCACTATTAATTGGAAATCACTGTCAAGCACATACTTATCCATACCATGAAATTAAAAACATGAATGCAAATATTGAGCATGAAGCAACAACTTCAAAAATTTCTGATGAGCAATTGTTTTATATTACTCAAAGAGGTATTAGTGAAGAAAATGCAATTGCAATGATTGTAAATGGATTCTGTAAAGAAGTATTAAAAGAATTACCAATGGAATTTGCTGCTGAAGCAAAAGAATTATTAAATATATCACTAGAAGGAAGTGTGGGTTAATCCACATGTTTAAGGAATTAAAATGTTAAATATAGAAAATTTACATGTAAACATAAATGATAAAGAGATTTTAAAGGGATTAGATTTAAAAGTTAATCCAGGAGAAGTTCACGCTATTATGGGAACTAATGGTGCTGGTAAATCAACACTAGTAAAAACACTAAGTGGTCATTATGACTGTGAAGTAAGTGACGGTGTAGTTACTTATAAAAACAAAGACCTTTTAGAAATGGATGTTGCTAGTAGAGCTAATGAAGGTATTTTTATGAGTTTTCAGAATCCTGTTGAAGTTCCAGGAGTAAATAATAGTTACTTCTTAAAAACAGCATTAAATGAAAAAAGAGCCTTTGAAGGTAAAGATGAAATTGATGCAATGGACTTCTTAAAACACATAAAAGAAGAAACTGGAAAGTTTAATATTGATAGAAAACTTTTACAAAGAGATTTAAATGATGGTTTCAGTGGTGGTGAGAAAAAAAGAAATGAATTAATTCAACTTTTAATGCTACAACCTGACCTAATCATGTTAGATGAAATTGACTCTGGACTTGATGTTGATGCTATTAAAACAGTTGCTAATGTAATTAATGACATGTTAGATGGTAAAAGATCAATCATTATGATTACACACTATGATAGATTATTAGAATTAATTAAACCTGATTATGTACACATCATAAACAACGGTAAAATTGAAAAAACGGGAGATTACAACCTGGCTTTAGAACTAGATAAAAAAGGTTTTGAGGGAATAGGAATAAAAGATGAAAGTAAATGAATTAAATAATATAAATCTTCCTTCAAAAAAAGAAGAAGAGTATTTAAAAGTTGATTTTGAAAAATTATTTACAAAAAATTTTAAAAAAATAGAAAAACATCAACTTGACATAATGGGTTTAGAAATTTATTTAGATGAAAGAAACTATGATTCAAAACTATTTGAAGTAGTTAAAACTTTAGATAATGAAACTAAGGTTTTAAAAATCACTTCAAATACTCCAGAACCAATATTTTTAGTTCATAAATTAAATGATGAAGAAACGCTATTTACAAATAACTTAGAAATTGTGATTGAAGAAAATATTAAAGCACAAGTTGTTGAGGTATTTGCAACAAACACAAATAGTTCATACAGTGTTTTAAGAAATATTAGTCTTGGTAATGATAGTGAATTTGAATATGTAAAAGTACAAGATTATTCACAAGATGCAAGTTTAAACTATAACCTAAATATTAATCAAGGTCAAAATAGTAAGTTAAATATTACAAATTTTGAGTTTGGAAATGGTCTTAGTATTAATGAGTATGTTAATCACATCAAAGAAAAAAACTGTACATATAATTTAAATGGTTTAGTAAAACTTTCAAATAATGCTAATAGTTCAAATTTAATTAAAACAGTACATGAAAATGAAAATTCAACAAGTGATATAAATTTTAAACATACTTTAAAAGATAGTTCAAAAGCAGTTTTTAAAGCAAAATCTATCGTAAATGAACAAGGAATTGGTTCAAAAGCATTCCAAAATTCAAACACTATACTTTTAAGTAATGATGCTGAGATTTTTGCTCAACCTCATCTTGAAATTAAAATAGATGAACTTGAAGCTAGTCACGGTACTACAACAGGTACTTTAGATAAAGAACAATTACTATATCTTCAAAGTAGAGGTATTAACAAAGACAAAGCCTATGAGATTTTATTAGATGCCTTTGAACAACATATTTATTCATGTGTAGAAAATGAAGATATACAAGAGTTCTTAAAAACTTACAAAAGGGAAAGTTATGTTTAAAAAAGATTTTCCATATTTTAGTAATAGTGACATTACCTATTTAGATAATGGTGCTACTACTCAAAAACCAAAATCAGTAATTGACTCACAAGTTGATTATTATGAAAAATATTGTGCAAATACACATAGAAGTAATTTTGGAGATGCAAATAAAGCAACTCAAAAATTTGAAAATGCAAGAAAAACTGTAAAAGAGTTTATTAATGCTTCAAAAAATGAGGAGATTATTTTTACAAAAGGTGTAACTGAATCTATTAATTTCATTGCTACATCTTTTGCTAAAAAATTCAAAACAGTAATTATTTCTAGTTTAGAGCATCATTCTAATATTGTTCCTTGGCATATGCAAGGAAGAAGTTTAGGTAATGGTCTTGAAGTTGTAAAGTGTAATGATAATCTTGATTTTGATATGGAAAACTTTGAAGAGTTATTAAAAGCAAATCCAAATAGCTTTGTAAGTGTAACTCATATATCCAATGCATTTGGAAAAATTCATGATATTACTGCAATAACTAAACTTGCTCATTCTTATGGTGCTGTTGTTATGGTTGATGGAGCACAAAGTTTAGCACACTTAAAAGTTGATATGCAAGTAATGGATTGTGATTTTTTTGCAATGTCTGGACATAAAACATTTGCACCAACAGGTGTTGGAGCTATTTATATAAAAGAAAAATATTTAGATGAGGTTGAACACTATCAAACAGGTGGTGCAACTATTGATCAAGTTGATTTTAATAGTTCAACACTATTACCAAGCCCATATAAATATGAAGCTGGTACTCAAAATATTGCAGGTGTTATAGGGTTTGCTGAAGCACTAAATTATATTTCTCATGTAGGTTATGAAAATATTGAAGTTATAGAGAATGAATTGTACCAATATTTAGACACTGAATTAAGAAAGATAGATGATATAGTTTTTTACAATGATATTCATGACAGTGTTGGAAGTAGAAGTTTTAATATAAAAGGTATAAGCCATGATGATATTGGAATTTTAGTGGATAAAATGAAAATAGCACTAAGAGTTGGTCACCATTGTGCACAACCTATTATGAAACAACTAGGTATAAATGGAACAATTAGAGTAAGCCTTGCATTTTATAATGATTTAAATGATATAAATATGTTTATAGAAGCTTTAAAAAGAGCACTTAAAATGTTAAAGGATTAAGAAAAATGAGTATTGAACAAAGAGTTGAAGATATAAAAGAAGATTTAGATTTTTTTGAAGATGAATTGCAAAAATATGAATATATTATAGATTTAGGGAAAAAACTAGAAAAATTTGATGAAAAGTTCCAAGTTCCTGAAAACTTAGTTCATGGATGTACTTCTCAAGTTTGGCTTATCTGTGAAAAAAATGAAGACAAACTGATATTCAAAGGTACAAGTGATGCTATTATTGTTAAAGGTTTAGTTTATATTATTTTAAAAATATTTTCTAATAGCACAATTGATGAATTAAAAGAAGTTGATATGGATATAGTTTATGAACTTGGACTAAGCGAAGTTATTACTCCAAATAGACAAAGCGGTGTAATAGGAATGATAAAAAAAATAAAAGAATATGCTTTACAAGCTTAGAGAAACAAAGGATATATAATGTCAAAAGATGCTAATTTTGATGAAATTAAAGAACAAATTATAAAAAATTTAAAAAATGTATTTGACCCTGAAATACCTGCTAATATTTATGATTTAGGGTTAATTTACAATATTGATTTAGAATACAAAAACAACTATTTACATGCAATTATTGAAATGACTTTAACAAGTCCTGCATGTCCGGTTGCTGAATCATTAGTAGAACAAGTAAAATACGTAACTTTAGCAGTTGATTTAGTAGATGAGGCAAAAGTTAATTTAACTTTTAATCCCCCATGGAGTCCTGAAAAAATGACTGAAGAAGCAAGAGAAGTTATGGGTGCTAGTGGAGCTGCTATGCCATTTTAAAAAGAGTTTTTTTAACTCTTTTTAATATTTAAGATACAAACTGCTCCAAAATCATCTTCGTTATTTACAATATCAATCGTTGAATTCATATTTTCTTCTATAATTTTTTTACACATATATAAACCAATACCTGAATTTTCAACTACATCTTTAGTGCTGAAATATGGTTCAAACATTCTTTCTTTTGTACTATTATTTAACCCTAATCCATTATCATGAATTTCTATTTTTATATCATTTTCACCATCTACACTAAGATTAATTTTTATTAATCCCTCAGGGAATTCAGATACAGTTTCAAATCTTTCACAGATTGATTCTTTTGCATTATTTAAGATATTAATTAGCACTTGCATAAAGTCATTTTTTTTGCCGTACATATCAAATCTACTATCCTCATATTGAATATCAAATAAATTTAATTGCTCATTTTCAATTTCAATAATACTATAAATAGCATGTTTTACCATTGTTGCATTTAATATATCAAGTACTTTTTTAATTAAAACAATAATATTAAAATTCTCATCTTTAGACTCTTTTGAGAAATATTCATTAAACTCTTTTACAAGTTCTTCTATTATTTTTATATTTTCAATACTTCTATTTACATTTGATAAAAAGTAATCTTGAGTCATTTCATCACTTAAATATGCACTTTTTAAATTAGTTAAATTAGCTTCAATAAAACTAATTGGCATCTTACATTTTAGTGAAACAGATTTAATAATATCATCTAAAAATGACAACCTTGCCTGATTTATCAGTATGTTTGATTGAACTTCATTTTGTTTAGTTAGTCTTTGTTGTAATTCTCTTGTTTTTAAATGAGTATGAACTCTAGCTTTCAATTCTTCTTTTAAAAATGGTTTTGTGATGTAGTCTTCTGCACCCAAATTAAAAGCATAAGAAATTGTTTTTTCTTCCTTTTGTGCTGTTAAAAATATGATTGGAATATCAGCTAGCTTTTCATCTTCTTTTAATTTAAATGCCATTTCAAAACCATCCATTTCTGGCATTTGTATATCTAATAAAATCAAATCAACTTCTATTTTATTCAAAATATTTAAAGCATGTTGCGCGCTATAGGCAGATTTTACATCGTATGTTGATGATAATAAATTATTTAAAAGATATAGATTTGATTCTTCATCATCTACAACTAATATAGTTTTATTAATCATTTTATAATCCTTCCTTAATATCTGTTAGAACTTTTTCTAACTTATCATAGTCTTTAGTTTTAAATACTTTTGATAACTCTTCTTTTAATTCTTTATTAAATCCTATTGGTAAATGTTCAATGATTTGATTTACTTCAGATGATGTAATTAAACTAAAATCTTGAGTTTTAACAATTAGAATTTCAATTTCCTTAATTAGTTCAAAGTCATCTATTTGTTCAGAACTTTCTTTTAATAAAACACCATTAATTGACTCTAATGTTAAATCCAACTCTACAAATAGTTTTTCTAAATACTCTTGTATGCTAGCATTTACATCAAGACTTTTTTCAATTTCAACACATAATTTGTATATACTATTTAAATGAAAGTTTCCAGAACTACCTTTTAACTTATGAATTAAATCTGAAAATTCTTTACTATCAATTTCTATAGTTTGTAATATATCTACTAAATTTTTATTTGTATTGTAATAACTTTCAAGCATATGTAATAAGTCTTCTTGCCCTATTCCTGTACTTTCACAAAAGTTTTCAACATCTAATCCATAAATTTGTAAATTACTATTCTTATTCTCTTCTTCCATTGAGAAATTTGCATTTACTGTTAAATCCTTTTGTTCAACTTCTTTTTCATCACAAACATCTAAATACTCAAGTAGAATCTCTCTTAACTCATCTATTACAATTGGTTTTGCAATGTGTTTATTCATACCAACTTCACTTGTTTGTTCTCTATCTTTTTGCATAACAGCAGCACTTAAAGCAATAATAGGTGTTGTATTTCCCTTTTCTCTTATTATTTTTGTAGCTTCAAATCCATCCATATTTGGCATTTGTAAATCCATAAAAATAAGTTTATATTCATTTTTATCTGTCATATCAACAGCTTCAATTCCATCATTTGCAATTTCAACAGTTAAACCAAATCTTTCTAGGAATTTACTAGCTACTAATTGATTTATTTCATTATCTTCAACTAATAGTACCTTTCCACTAAATACAACATCTAAAGCTAAATGATTTTTTGATTTATCTAATTTTTTTGATTCACTAATTATCTCTTCAAAAAGAATAGATGGTGTAAATGGCTTACTTAAAATTTTATTTATGTTTACATTTTCATTTTTTAGCCTATCAACTAAATCATTTTTTTCATATGCTGTAACCATAATTATAAATGGAACATCAATTCCTTTTTCCTTTAAAGTTTTTAATACATCCACTCCATTTATTATTGGCATATTACAATCTAATAAAATATAATCAAACTTATAATCTTTTAAAAGTTCAATTGCTTTAAAACCATCATTTACAGATACAAAATTAGCATTCCAAGAACCTAATATTGTTTCTAAATATAAAATCTGAGTACTATCATCATCTACAATTAAAAACTTCTTATTTGTCATAAACTTTTTAATCTCTACAGAATTTAAATTATCTCTGTATTGACATTGAATATTAAATATAAATTTACTGCCAACACCTTTAGTACTTTCAACTCTAATATCACCACCTAAAAGAGAAGTAAGATTTTTTGATATAGTTAAACCTAAACCAGTTCCACCATATTTTTTAGTATTTGTGTCTTCAGCTTGAACAAAAGAGTTAAATAACCTTTTTAAATCACTTTCAGAAATCCCAATTCCTGTATCTTCTACACAAAATTCAATATTTGCTGTTTTGTCTTTTTCATTTTTTTCTAATAATTTAAGATGAACTATTATTTTACCTTCATGGGTAAATTTAACAGCATTTCCAATAAGATTATTTAATATTTGGCTAATTCTTAAACTATCTGAAACTAGTATATTTGGTACATTACTATCAATTTCAAAAATAAGTTTAATACCTTTTTCATGTATTTTAAATCCAAATAAATCCGTAACACTGTCTAATAAATTTTGTAAAACAAATTCTTGCTTTTTAAGTGTTAATTTACCTGCTTCAATTTTCGAGTAATCTAATATATCGTTGATTACTGTTAGTAAAGCATTTGAAGATGATTTTGCTTTAAATAAATAGTCTTGTTGTCTTTTATCTAAATTTGTGTCTAAAGTTAATTGGATTAAACCTAATACACCATTTAAAGGAGTTCTAATTTCATGGCTCATATTAGCTAGAAATTCAGATTTTGCTTTACTTGCATTGATAGCTTTGTCTTGCGAAATAAATATATCTTGAATTAATCTATTAAATAGTTTTGATACAAAAAATGAAAATACTAAAACAAAAATCAGTACAAAAAATAGAACTATAATATAAGTATTGTATTTAGAGCTTACGCTATTTTTTAAATAATCACTGTTTATTTTATATTTTATAAAAAAGTCATTTTCAAAAGGCATATCAAATTTTTTTATACTAAAATCATCACCTAAAACTTTTCCATTAGTTTTCACATCTTGAATACTAATACCTATCTCTTTTTTGATATCATACTTAACTTTAGTGTATTCATTCCAATCATACTTTTTATCATAATGTCTAATCACATTTGAATTAGAATCAAAAATAACTATATCATATAATGATGACTGAACTAATTGGTCTAAAAAGGTTTTAGCAAAAAAGTTAATTATAATAATTCCATTAAAACTGTTTGCACCATAAATGGGTTTTATTATTCTAACAGTTGGAACAAATGGAACTTGTACTTTTCCCTTTTCCATATTTAAATCTAAATTTGAGAACCATATTTCATCTTTTTTGTTTAAATCACTTGTAAAATAATACCTATTTGATTTATCTTGTAAATTTTTATTTCTAACAAGTTTAGCTTTGTCGCCAATGTTTTTTCTATCAACTCTAACTTTTTCCATTCCATTGTTATCAATAAATCTAATTTGCATAATATCACTTTGATTTCTAGCTATTGCTAGAAACAAGTCTTTGATATTATCTCTATAGATTGTTACTTCACTCAAATAATCATTAAAAGCTTGAGATTTTGATATGGATGTTACTAATTTTTCTTTACTTTTGAAATAATTATCTGAAAATTGTTTAGAATTATTTAAAACTTCAACGGAATTGTTTAATAACTCTTTTTTTGTTTGATTTTCATAAATATATTTATCAACCAATAAAAAGATTCCAATTAATGTTAAAGAATAAAAACATATTATTAGAAAGATTTTAAATTGATTTAAATATCGAATTGCACTTGACATTTTAAATACTCCAATACACTATTTAACATAGTATATAACAATTTATATTAATGTTTAATGATACAGATTTTTTGTTACTTTAACTTTTACTAACGTTACTTTATGTAAAATCTATATATGAAAATAAAAAACTTAATTTATTTATTTATTATTATTTGGCTTATTATGACAGTTAGTATTCTCTTATTAAATTATTATCCTAATAATGACTATATGAATATATACTTTCTATTAAATATATTATTTATTATATTTTTATCTTATTATTTTATTTCTACAAAAAAACAAGCTACTTTTTTCGAAGAAATAATTAAAACTTTTAATGAAGATTTTATGATTTTCAATAAAAATGGTTCTATTCTTTACTCAAAACTAGATATTTGTAACTTTTTTGAACAAAAAGATTTTAATGACAAAGATATCTATAATATTTTTAAAAATGAAAAACTAAATGAAAAAAGTTCATGGTTTAAAATTAACAATGAAAATAAATTTCTAAAAATAAATTTTTATGAAATAGAAGATAATAATCTTTTATGTACCCTAAAAGACTTAACTTCAACTATGCAATTACAAGAAAGCCATAAACAAAATGAGCAATTGCTAATTCAACAATCTAAAATGGCATCAATGGGAGAAATGATTTCATCTATTGCCCACCAATGGAGACAGCCTTTAGCTGTATTTTCAGGGGTGTTATCAAATATTGAAGATGCCTATGAATTAAAAATACTTGATGAAAAATATCTAAAAAAACTACTTGATACAGGGAATAAAAACATCAATTTTATGTCAAAAACTATTGATGATTTTAGAAATTTTTTCATACCTTGTAAAGAAAAGCAAATTTTTTCCATTAAAGATTCAATTGTAAAATCTTTATATATAACCAATGCACAATTTCAAGAAAATCTTATAGAAGTAAGCATAAATTCAAAAAAATTCAATGTTAAAGAAAAATTTGAATCCCAAGATAAATTTAATATTTTAGGATATGCAAATGAATTTGCCCATGTTTTAGTTAATTTATTAGTTAACTCTAAAGATGAGTTTATAATTAAAAAGATAAAATATCCTAAAATAGATATTAATATATACAATGAAAATGAATATATAGTTGTAGATATAGAAGATAACGCACAGGGAATTAAAAAAGAAAATCTTACTAAAATATTTGATCCATATTTTTCTACAAAAAAAGAATTAAATGGAACAGGAATTGGATTATATATGTGTAAGATGATTATTGAAAAAAGTATGCATGGTTCTATTGAAGCTTTTAATACAAAAGATGGAGCTTTATTTAGAATAAAATTGAAGAGAGTCGATAATGGATAATAGTAATAGTTTAAGCTTTTTATATGTTGAAGATGATGCTGTTTTAAGAGAACAATATTCAGACTTTCTTTCAAGAAGATGTAAAGTACTTTACACAGCAAAAGATGGAATTGAAGCACTTGAAGTGTTTGAAAAAAATCATATTGATTTATTAATAACTGATGTAAGAATGCCAAATATGAACGGTATTGAATTAATAAAAAATGTTAGACAAAAAGACAAAGATATTCAAATTATAATTACTTCTGCTTTTAATGATTCAGAATATCTTTTAAAAGCTATAAATGAAGGAGTTACAAGATATATTTTAAAGCCAATTGATAGTAATAATCTAAAATTAGTTTTAAATGAAACTATCAAGTATATTCAAACTCTAAAAGAAAATGAAAGCCAAAAAAATAAATTAGATATTATTTTAGACAATGTTGTAAATTCATTATTTTTAATAGATTTTAATTTAAATATCATTAAATCCAATAAAGCTGCAAAAGAAAATTTTAAATTTTTAGATAATAAAGAACAATCAATCTTAGATATTTTAAATACAAAAGATGAAGATTTAAATTATATTTTTAAAACAGAACTTTTTGAAGAAAAGAAAATTGAAGATATAGAATTGAAAATTACAAATCTATTTAACAAAGAATTATTTGTAAAAGTCAACTGCTTTTTACTAGAAACAGAAAGATTAATTTTAGTAAGTGTTAGAAATATTACTACTTTAATTAAGTATGAAAGCTTAATTAAAAAATATGTAAAAACTATAGATAAACACATCTTATCTATGAGACTTGATACTAACTTAGAAA
Organism: uncultured Campylobacteraceae bacterium; assembly: GCA_937138295.1. Lineage (GTDB taxonomy): Bacteria > Campylobacterota > Campylobacteria > Campylobacterales > Arcobacteraceae > JALRJW01. The sequence goes on along the minus strand of CAKZOX010000201.1, from coordinate 33,689 downwards.
TCATATATGCCTCTAATGCATTTTGTGAAGTAATGGAACAAGAACAATCAGAACTAGTTGGTAGTAATCTAAAGCAATTTATAAAAGATAAAGATAAGTTTACAGATTTACCTTTAAGATTAAAGGATGAAGAAGAAATCCAAATTCCTTTTGAAATTACAACATTAAATGGAGAAAAAAAATACTTAAATGGAATTTTTTCAAAACTTTCAATGTATGAATCAAATGTAGGTTACACATTAATTTGCCATGATATAAGTAATAAAAAGAAATTAGATGAGCTTGTAATTACAGATAAATTAACAAATTTTTATAATAAAAAATACTTTGATATTATCAAAACAGATTATATAAAAGGCTTGAAAAGGGACAATTGTTATGTTTCTTTTGCACTTGTAGATATTGATGATTTTAAACTTTACAATGACACCTATGGTGAACATAAAGGTGATGAAGTTATAAAGAATGTTGCTATAGTAATTAAAAATAATTTACAAAGAGTATATGATTATGCCTTTAGAACTATTGATGAAGAGTTTATACTACTTTTTAAAACTGTGGAAAAAGAGAACTCAAAATTTTTATGTGACAAAATTGTAAAAGAAGTTTCAGGCTTAGATATTGAGCATAAATATTCAACAGAAGGTAAAATAACTGTTTCAATAGGTTTAGTTACACTACATACAAGTGAAGCTGAATCAATTGATGGATTATATTACAACGCTGATAAATTACTATATACAGCAAAAACAAATGGTAAAAACAAATGTGTTTGGGAAGCTTAGGGATTAATTAATGGAAAAAATCAAAAGAAAAAACTATTTACTGCCTTTTATATTATTATTTGTTTTTATAACTAGTATACTTACTATACTTAATATATCTATTACTTATTATGAGATTATAAAGTTTAATGAAGAGACTATCAAAAGTAATTTAAAAAAAGAGATAAATTATAAAGTAGAACAATTTGATAAAAATCTAAATGAACAAAAAGCAATATTAAATACCATAAACAATAGTTTAGTTTTCAAAGATTATATTGAAAACAATACAAATAAAAATTACATAAATGATTTATTTTTGTCACTAATAAAAAGTAACAGTGACATTATGCAATTAAGATATATTGATGAAAATGGATATGAAAAAATAAGATTAGATAGAACAATAGAAAATGAAATTATTAAGATATCAGAAAATAATCTTCAAAATAAAGCAAATAGATATTATTTTAAAGACACTATTGCTTTAAAACAAAATCAATATTTTATTTCAAATTTAGATTTAAATATTGAAAATGGAAAAGTAGAAATTCCACATAAACCTACACTTAGAATTGCCACAAAAGTTCAAAATCAAAATGATATAAACAAAGGTATTTTGATTGTAAATATTTATATGAAAAAACAATTAGAATCTTTAGTTAGCTCAGAGTTTTTCAATACGTATATTTATGATGATAAAAACAATATTATCTTTTCAAACAATAAAAAATATCTAAATTTTGAGAAATATATAAGTAAAAAAAATGAAATAGATTTTCTTAAAAACAATGAAAATAGTAAACTTTTATTAGAAGCATCAAATGAAAAAGTTTATTTAAGCCTTCAAGCTAAAGCGGTAAAAGATATGACAAATAGTATTGTTAGCATTATTTTAGAAATAATTATATTCTCTATACCAATTTCAATTATACTTGCTTATTTTTTATCAAAAATACCTAAAAGACTATTTGATAAATTAGAAGAAGAACATGACTTAATATTATATCAGTCAAAACAAAATGCCATATCAGATATGATTGTAATGATAGCTCATCAATGGAGACAACCTTTAACAGTAATTAGTTTAATTGCTCAAGAGATTATATTCTCACATAAATTTGATATGTTAGATAAAAAGACTTCTGAAAAACTAGGGAACCAACTCTTAGGAAAAATCGACCAATTATCTTTGTCAATTGATGAATTTAGGGATTTCTTTAAACAAAATGAAAATAAATTAGAAGTTAATTTAGTTAATACTATTGAAGATTTAAAAAATATTGTAAGTTCAAATTTAAATGAATCAGGTATCAAATTAAATGTAAATACTTTGAATGAAACTATTGTAAAAAATCCATTCAAAATAAAAACATTTAAATCAAAATTTAATCAAGTAATAATTAACTTAATCTCTAATTCAATAAATGCAATTGAAAATAATTGTGAAATAGGTGACTTAAGAACTATAAACATAGATTTAATTAGAAAAGAAAATTCAATTAAAGTTGTTTTAGAAGATTCAGGAAAAGGAATTGAAGAAAAACACTTGTCTAAAATATTTGATCCATATTTTTCTACTAATAAAAAAATCTTACAAGGAAAAGGATTAGGTTTATACTTTGTAAAAAGTTTAGTGGAAACTCATTTTGATGGAACAATAAAAGCTGAAAATGGTGAAAATGGTGCAAAATTCACTATTACTATTCCAATTTCTGGTTTTTAAAAAACTCTTTAGCTGTTTCATAACCTAAATTAAAGTTCTCATCAAGCTTATCAAAACTTAAGATTTTTTTTCTTCTTAGGTTTTGATTTGTTAAATAAAAATCACTTTTACTGATTGAAAAATTATGATTTTTAATCAACTCACTTAAAACTTTTCTTTTTAATATTTTTATTGGATTAAAACTTCTTTTTTTAGTAGTTACATTTTTAGGAAATAAATCAATACTTAATATCTTTTCATCATACTTTAAAAGTGGAGTGATTGGCAAGCTATCTTTTAATCCACCATCTATATAAAGTTTATCATCATGCTTTTTAGCTTTAAAAATAGGAGTTAAAGCACATGATGATAAACATGCATCAAGTACTCTTCCACTATTTAAATACTCTATTTTCTTTGCTTTAATATCATAGACACAAACATATACATTTTTATTAATATCTTCGATATTTTTTATTGGAAAAAGCTCATTTATAATAGTATTATTTTCATCAATATTAAAAATTCCCATAGATAATAAGTTAGAGAAATTAAACTTAATAGTATTTTTTATTTCTTTAGTTTTAAAGATTTCTAAAATCTTTTTAGGACTTACTCCACTTGAATAAGAACAAGCTATCACTGAACCAATTGAACTTCCACTAATATTTGAAATTTTAATATTTTTTTCATCTATATATTGTAATACACCAAGTTCAAAAGCACCCCTTGCTCCTCCACCACCTAGACATAAAGATATACTCATTTTTTAACCATAATTAATTAATTTAAATTCACCTTCATAAGTTTCAACAATAGCCGTACAGGACTCAACCCAATCACCACAATTAAGATAATCAATTGTGTCAATTTTTCTAATTTCAGCTTTATGAATATGTCCACAAACTATACCATCATACTCTTTATGTTTAGCATGATTAGCTAAAATTTTTTCAAAATCATTAATAAAATTTACAGAACTTTTAACATTGTCTTTTACATATTTTGATAGAGACCACTTAGAATTGACTTTAAATATCTTTTTTATTTTTGATATTTTATCATTTACATATAATAAAAAATCATAACCATAATCACCCAAAATTGCTAACCATTTTTTTGTCATTGTAATTGAATCAAAAAAATCTCCATGGGTAATATAATAAGTTTTGCCATTCATACAACTATACTCAAATTCATTGCTTATTTCTAAGTTATCACCTACAATTAATGGCACAAATGGTCTTAAAAACTCATCATGATTACCTGTGATTAAGTGTACCTTAGTCCCTTTTCTAGCCTTCCTTAGAATTTTCTGTATAACATCAGAATGACTTTGTGGCCAAACAAACTTTCTTTTTATAGCCCAACCATCAACAATATCTCCAACTAAAAAAAGATTTTCACTTTCATAGTCTTTTAAAAAATCAATAAACTTTTCAGCTTGGGAAAACCTAGTTCCTAAGTGAATATCAGATACAAATATACTTCTAACTTTCATGAAAATACATTATTATACTTTAGTTACACAAAGATGACAAAACTAATATTTTTTAAAAGAAATTGCAACTCCTATGCATATTAAAATTGTTGATACAACTAAAGTTTGAGTAAATAACTCATCCAAAAACATTACACTTAAAATAATTGATATTAATGGAACTAAAAGTTGTAAGATACCAGCTGTATTTATTTCAATTTTAGGTAAAAGTAAATACCAAATTAAATAACCCAAAGCAGAAGTGATGCTTCCTGATAAAAATGCATAAAAAATTCCATGTTTTGAAAAATGAATAGTTTCAAAATCTATAAAAACCATAAATATAATTACAAATACAGTAGCTTTTATAAAATTATCCATTGTATTTTTTAAAGCATCACTACTACTTTTTCCAAAAATTGAATAAAAAGCCCAAGAAATTCCTGCAAGTACCATTAAAAAAGCATAAAATAAATCTACTCTAAAATCCTCTTTAGGATAAAGTAAATATATTAAACCAGAAAAAGCCACTAATATTCCTATGACTTTATATATGTTGAAGTTCTCTTTAAAAAAAACAGCAACACTAATCATAATAATCTGAACAACTGCAAACAATAATAATGTTCCAAAACCTGCATCAAGTGATAAATATGAGTATGAAAAAGTGATTGCATATAAAAATAAAGCAAATCCACTAAGCCAATTTTTCTTTAGCTCTATTTTTAAATCTCTATGTTTTATTAAATATATAAGCATCAAAGTTAGACATGCAAATACAATTCTATAAAAAGTAAAACTATATGCATCTATATAATTATTTTCAAGTGCTATTTTGCAAAAAATTGAATTTAATCCTAAAAATATAATACTAACAAAAGCTAGTAATAGATTATTAAATTCAATTTTTGCAAACATTTTTAGTTCTTAATTTCCAAAACTCTTTTTAAAGTTTCTAAAGATATATATTTATCAAAAAATGCTTTATAGTAGTTTTGTTTTCCTTGAGTTAGCAAATAATTAGCATCTATTAAGTCTGTACTACTAGACACTCCTTCATCAAATCTATTTCTAACAATGTTATAGTTTTCTTTTGCTTGGTCTAAAGATAAAGTTGCAGTTTCATAATTTGCTTTAGCAACTTCATAATTTAACTTAGCTGTTTGTAATTGTAAATTTAATTGAAGTTTTGTTTTTTTGATACTATTTTGAAGTTTTACTATCTCTTTTTTATTTATTAATTTTTTAGTTTTATCACTATTTCCATTATAAATATTCCAAGATAAATTTATACTTGCTACACTTTGTTCATCAACACCTAAATCATATCTTCCAAAAGCAGAATTTTCGTAGTAGTTTTTATGGGAAAAACTTCCATCAACCTTTGGATAAAAAGAACTATTTAAAACTACTTCATTTTTATTTAATGCTTCTAAATTTAAATTTAACGCTTTTAATTCACTTCTATTTTCTATAGTTTGATTTTCTATTTTGAAATTATCAAGTTTACTCTCATCTAATTTTTCAATAGTTTCATTTGATAAATCCTTACCACCTAAAATATTTGATAATTCTAACTTACTGATTTCAACATTTGCTTTTGCATTAGTAAGGTTTTGTAAGGCATTTGACATGTTTACTTGAACTTGTAATAAATCATTTTTTGCTAATAAACCTTGTTCATATCTAACTTTTGAATCTTCAAACTGTTTTTTAAAAAGTTTATATTGAACTTCAAATGTATCTTTTGTATTTTGCATATTTAAGTATTTCACATAAGCATTTTTAACATTTAAAATAGTGTCAAATTTTAAACTTTCTTTATAGTATTGAGTTGATTTTAAATCTAAATTAGCAATATCAAGATTTGATATATCTTTTAAACCATTAAATAGATTATATGAAATAGTTGTACTTAAAGTACCACTATCATTGTATTGAGATGATGTTGGTTTATCAATATTTGAGTAACCATAACTAAGGTCAAGTTTTGGTAGAAAACTTGACTTAGAAATATTAATATTATCTATTTGTTGACTTACTTCAATATTTTTATTTTGTAAGTCATAATTATTTTCAAGAGCTATTTTTATAGCTTCATCTAAATTCAAAGCATAAGAACTAGTTGAAAAAAGTGCTATTGCTAATGTTGTTTTTAAAAATTTATTCATATTTATCTCCTAAGCCTTACTTAAATCAATATTTTGAATTTCATCTTTTTCAGATTTCTTCTTACCAACTTTTTGCTCTAATTTAATAAAGAACATTAAAATCGCTGGAGTTACAAATATTGTAAATATTGTTGAAAATGCTAATCCGCCTGTAATAACTGAACCTAATCCCCTATAAAACTCAGACCCAGGACCTGGAACTAATACCAATGGTAACATTCCAAAAATCGAAGTTAATGAACTCATATAAATAGGTCTAATTCTAGTTTTAGTTGCTTCTATTACAGCTGTTTTATGTTCCATTCCATGGTTTTTGATGTAATTTAAACTTTGATGAACAATTAAAATTGCATTATTTACAACAATACCAACTAATATAATAAATCCTAACATTGTTAGAATATCCAAGGGCTGAGGAGCAATAAATGTATTTGTTAGAGCCAATCCAATAAATCCACCTGCAGTGGCTAATGGAACTGTAAACATAATTACAATTGGATAAACAAAGTTCCCAAATAAAGCTGACATTAGTAAGTAAATAATTACAAGTGCTAAAATAAAATTCATAGACAATAATCCTATTGTTTCACTTAATTTATCTGCAGTTCCTGATATTTTAATATCTACACTGTCGTTAATTACACCTTTTTTTTCTAAACCAGCTAATAAACCACCAACATTTTTCATAGCTTCATCAATTGTCATACCTTGTGGAGGTGTGATTTGAAGAGTAATTGTTCTTTTTCCATCTAAGTGTCTTATTTCTGAAATACCAGTAGTATTTTCATATGTAGCTAAACTTGAAATTGGAACTAAAGCGCCATTAGGTAAAGTGATTTGCGAATTCATAATATCTTCAGGAGTTTGAATTAACTCATCATTTGCTTTTAAAACTAAATCGATTTTCTTTTTACCATCTTGTTCATAATCGCCAATTTTTCTACCACTCATTAATACATCAACAGCAAGTCCTAAGTCACTTGAACTCATTCCTAATGCTTTTAATGCTTCATTATCAGGCTTTATTCTTACTTCTGGATATAGTAGTTCAACAGAAGGTACAGGTCTTACTTGAGCTCCTTGTAAAGCTCCACGAGCAGCTCCAAATATCTGAGCTCCGATATTAGCAATATCTTCAATTTTTTCACCACTAATATCTACATTAACAGTGTTACCCTCACCTATTCCTCTTTCAAACACACCCGATTGTAAAGATACTCCAAAAACTGAAGGCATAGAATTAACCAAAGGTCTAAACATAGGTATTAAATCCCTAGCTCTATCTTCATGCATAGATGTTCCACCAAAAATATTAAAATCTCCAAATGAAACAAAAAAGGCTCTACTTAAACCTGGAATATCACCCACATCTTTTTGTACATGGGGTTCAATACTTTTCATTAAATATGCTCCCATATCATATCTTTCTTGATATGATAGACCTGGAGGCGTTATTAAAATATTAAAAATAAGGTTTTTGTTTCCTTGTGGTAAATACTCTAATTTTGGGAAAAGAGTATAAATAGTTCCAACTGAAAATAGAGTAAGTGAAACTATTGTTACTAATTTTGTAAATAGATTTTTTAATGACAATTTTACAATTGACATTATAAATTCAACTATTTTATGTCCAAAGTTTGCAATTGCACCTGCATCTTTTGGTTCTTTTTTTGACATACTTGCAAATTTTTTCCAAAGCATTGGAATAACAGAAATTGATACAAACAATGAGAATGTTACAGCTGCAGTTACAGCAATGGCAATATCTTTAAATAATTGACCAGCTTCATCTTCTAAGAAAATAATTGGTAAGAATACAGCAATTGTAGTAGATGCTGAAGCAATTAAAGCACCCCAAACTTCTTGAGTACCTTTATAAGCAGCTTCACTAATACTATCTCCATTTTTTCTGTGTCTATCTATATTTTCTAATACAACAATGGCGGCATCAACGAGCATTCCTACAGCAAATGAAATACCTGCTAATGAAATAGTATTTAAACTTCTTCCCATAGCTGAAAGAATAATAAATGTACCAATAATTGAAATTGGAATAGCCACAGATACAACAGCAGTTGGAGAGATACTTCTTAAAAAAGTAATTAAAACAATTACAGCTAAAATACCACCAATCATGATGTTTTGTTGTACTAAATCTACAGAACCAACTATATAAGGTCTTTGGTCATACAACCATTGTAGCTTTAATCCATTGTCTTTTAAAACAGTATCATTTAATTCAAAAACAACTTTTTCAACTTCATTTGTAAGGGCAACAACATTCGCATCAGAACTTGGTTGAATACCTAAGAAAATTCCATCTTTTCCTAAGAACATAGCAACAGTACTTGGTGTTTCAAGACCAAATGTTACATTTGCAATATCTTTTACTGTAACTTTTTTATCTCTATTAGAAATTAAAATTACATCTTCAATATCTTTAATACTTGAAAATTTACTTACAGTTCTAATTCTATAAGATCGTCTTTCAAGATTTTGAATACCTGCTGAAATATCCACATTATGTTGTTGTAAAGTAGAAATAACTTGATTAATAGTTAATCCATAACTAGCTAATCTAGTAGTATCAAATGCAATTTGCATTTGTTGCTGTCTTCCACCACCACCCATAGTAGATGCAACACCATTAACTCTTCTAATAACTGGTTTTATTTCATTATCAAAAAATGTTTTATAGTTATCTATGTGTTTTGGATTATCTTCAAGAGTTTGTAACATCATCCAAATAACAGGGCTTGCATTTGCTGTTTCAATTATTGGTTCATCTGCATTTGCAGGGTATGAACTTACTTCATTTAATTTATTTGATACATCTTGTAGTGCTGCTCTTAAATCTGTTCCTAACTTAAATGTTAAAGTAATTTCACCTGAATTATCTTTAGATGATGATTCATATTCAACTAAGTTATTTAAACTTTTTAATGCCTCTTCTTGCTCTTCAATAATCTCTCTTTCAATCTCATAAGGAGTTGCTCCACCCCATCTTGTAGTAACTTTTATTTCAGGTTTACTTACACTTGGTGTTAATTGATAAGGAAGATTACTTAATGATAAAAATCCAAATAAAACAACAATTAGTACAGAAACTATTATTGTTACAGGATTTTTAATGGAAAATTTAATTAAATCCATATTCTATTCCTATTTATTTAAGATTTTTACAGACATTTTAGGGAAAACTCTTTCATTTCCTTTAGAAACAATTTCCATTCCTTCTACTAAACCTTGACCTGATACAGCCGTTTTTTTACCAATATATCCAACAATCTGAACAGGAATCATATTTGCAGTCATTTTATCATCAATAGCAAATACAACATCTCTACCAAATCTTTTAATTACAGCATCTCTAGGTAAAATTAAAGCCTCTTTTTTTGCATTTTTTGATAGTTTAACACTAGCTTCTTGACCTTCATAAACAAAACCATCATTAATATTTGCAACAAATTTTACAGGGAATGTTCTAGTTAATTTATCTCCGTTTGGAATGATTGCATCAACTTTTGCATTTATGATTTTATTGTTTATATCTACTTTATAAGTATCACCTGTTTTTAATCCATTTGCTACATTTAAAGGTACGTTAAACATGAAAGAAACTTTTGAAGTATTAACTAAAGTAGCAATTACAGAACCTGCATTAACCCATTCACCTAGTTCAATATTTTTAGCTACAATTACACCATCAAAAGGTGCTTTTATATCTTTTTTGTCTTTTTGAATTTTTAATTCTTTTAATTTTGCTTTTAATGCAACAACATTACTTGAAGATTGATTAGCATTTAAAAGGGCATCATCAAACTCTTTTTGAGTAATTGATTTAGTTTCTAAAAGTTTTTTATATCTTTCATAATCTTTCGTAGAGTTTTTTTCTTGGTCAATTGCCATATCTAAATTTGCTTGAGCTGATTGAATTTGAGCTTCTAAAACCTCAGTATCAATTTTTACAAGAATTTGACCTTTTTTTACTTTTTCTCCAACATCAAAGTTTACTTTTTGAACTAAACCTGAGTTTTGAGCTGCTAGTGAAGATTTCTTTTCAAACATTAAAGTTCCCACAAACTCTTGTAGTGGATTTACTTCACCCTTTACTATTTTTGTAGTTTCAACTAAAGCAGGTTTTCCAGCTGCAAATAATGAAACACTAATTGTTAAAAATAAAACTAATAATTTCTTCAAACTTTATCCTTTATTAACTAATTTATTTGTAAGTTTATGCACAACAGGTGCTACAATCAATATTATTGGGAAGGCAAAAACAAAAGCTTTTATCCACGCTTCCATCCATTTTAGAAAAAATCCATCAATGAAACCTAAGTTTATAAATGTAATTATCATACTCATTATAAAACTCATAAAAGATGACATCAAAAATGCAAACACAACTTGTCTATATTTTGGTGAAATCATTTTTGAACCTCAAGCATATCAAATAGATTGTCTATAAAATTTTTACATATAGTATATGAATCAAAGTTTTCTTGTGTCATTTTTTGTAAAGCAACACCTTTTTCAAAAGCCATAATTCCATCTACAAAATCTAATGCATTTTCTTTAAGTTCTTTAGATTCAATACCTTCTTTGATAATATTGTGTAATTTATTTTCAAAAAATAGATAACATTTTGTATTAAACTTTTTCATTTCTTCTTTTTCATCACCTAAAACAACTGATAAATAATCTTTGTAACCACTAAAATGTCTCGTATTTTCTTCACTATCGTTCATTACAAAATCTAAAAAATGAAAAACTTTTTGTCTAGTAGTTTTGACATCTTTTATCATTTCTAAAAATTTATTATGGTGATGATCAATGTGCATGTTAATTATTTCAAAAATAATGTCATCTTTACTTTCAAAATATTCATAAACAGTACCTTTACCTATTCCAGCTGTTTTAGCAACATTTGAAACTGTAATTTTTTTCATACCAACTTCATGAATTAAATCAAAACAAGCTAAAGCTATTTCTCTTCTTTTTTCTTCTTTATTAACTTTTCTTGGAGCCATATTCACCTCAAAAATTTTATTGACCGACTGTCGGTCAATTTATTTAGAGTAGTTTATATGATAACAGCTTAAATTATATTTAAAACTGACCCATGGTCAGTTTTTATTTTATAAATATATTCTTTCTTTGAGTTTTACAACATGAACTTTATCATGTAATTGAGTTTTTATTTTATTTTTAAGGGTTTCTAGTTGATTATTCTCACCATGAACTAAATAGATACAATCTATATTTTTAACTTTATCTATCCAGCTTATAAGTTCTTTTTGATCTGCATGGGAAGAAAATCCACTAATTTTACTTATCTGAGCATTTACTTCTATTTTTTTTCCATGCAACTCGATATGTTTATCTTTTTGAGATATTTTTCTACCAATAGTATGATTTACTTGAAAACCAACAAATAAAATTAAGTTATTTGGGTTAGACGCATATTTTTGAATATGATAACCTACTCTTCCACCTTCACACATTCCACTTCCAGCAATAATTATCTTAGGTTGTCTTTGTGTAACAATATTTAAAGATTCCTCTTTTGAATAAGTTTTTATTAATTCTTTAAATTCAAAGGGGTTTTCACCTTTTTTAATAAGTGTTTCAATTTCCTTTGAAAAAAGTTCTGGAAACTCTAAAAAAGCTTTAGTTACGTCTATTGCTAAAGGTGAATCTAAATAGACACTAACATCATTTAATTCTTTATTTTCACTCATTTGTTTTAGTAAAAATAGAATTTCTTGTGTTCTTTCAAGGGCAAATGATGGAATTATAATTACTGATTTTTTATTTAAAGCTTGTTTTATTTGATCTTTAAAATTCTGTATAGATAACTCAATACTATCATGGATTGAAGAACCATAAGTAGATTCTACAAACACATAATTAGCCTTATCCCAATATTCAATAGGCGAAGATATTATTCTACTTTCTTGTCCAATATCACCAGAAAAAATGATTTCTTTTTTTACACCATCTTCTATAAATTCTATTTTTACACTTACTGAGCCTAAAATATGACCTGCATCTTTAAAAGATATTTTTATATCGCCCTCAAGTAACATAGTTTCCTTTGGTTCTAAAAAAGATGTAAAAAGTTTAATAGCATTATCAACATCTTCTTTTGTATAAAGTACATCTTCTTTTGTTTCTAAAATACCAGCAGAGTTTTTTAACATTAGTTTAGAAATATGAAAAGTAGACTTTGTTGTTATAATTGTATTTTTAAAGCCTTTTTTTACAAGTAAAGGAACTCTTCCTATATGATCAATATGTGCGTGAGTTAGTATTAAATAATTTATATCTTCAGGATTAAAAGGAAATTCTTCAAAGTTCATAGGACCTTCTTGTCCTTGGAACATTCCACAATCTATTAGGATTTTTATTTTACCAATTTCCAATAAATGACAAGAACCTGTAACCTCTTGTGCCGCACCACATGATGTGTAAAAAGCCATATTAACTACCTAGTTTTTATTTAATATATTATACTTAATTTGAACTAATTACACATTAGTTGTTTATGAAGAACAAGACAATTTTAAATTAGAATGCTCCTGTGGAGTAGAACCAGCATATTTTTCATACTTTTTATGTTCATCAAATGGATTTTGGGCAATATCTAGTAAATCATTTACTAAAGAAAAATCTTGTTCGTGTGCTAAAGCAATTGCTTCTTCAATCATATAGTTTTTTAATATATATTTAGGATTTGCTTTTTTCATGATTTTAAATCTATCTTCAAAACTAGAGTTTTGTTCTTCACAGGATTTTTTATAAGAATTAAACCATGCTCTTAATGGCTCTGTAAAAATTGCGTTATCAATTACGCTTGAAATATCATTAAAAGAATTTAAATTAGTTAGTTTGTAAAAAAATAGATTATAATCAATTTTTGCAGATTCCAATGCACCTAATAATTCTATAATTAAATCTAAATTTGTATTACTTGATTTATCAGGATCAAGGCCTAATCTTTTACTCATTAGATTTAAATATACATTTTCATGTTGTGGAAAAAATGTATTTAAATAATCTAATAGTTTTTCTTGTGAAGCGATTTCTTTCATAGCATTAGCTAACACTTCTAAATTCCATCTTGCTACAAATGGTTGGTTATTGTATGAATATCTACCTTCAACATCTGTATGATTACATACACAATGTTTTTCAAAATAATCCATAAATGCATAAGGTCCATAATCTATTGTCAATCCAGCCATTGAAAAGTTATCTGTATTCATAACTCCATGTTGAAAACCATAAACTTGCCATTTAGCCATTAATTCAGCTGTTTTATCAACTAAACTATAGTACATTTTTTCAAATTTATTATCATCATCTTCAAGATGGGGATAACTTTGTTTTATTACATAATTAGCTAGTTGAATTAAATTTTCTTTAGCATTTTTTGTTTTGGCAAAATACTCAAATGTACCAATTCTAATCCACGAGGGACTCATTCTCATAACAATTGCACAAGATTCTTCAGTCCATTCTCTATGGGCATAAGTATCTGAATCAATTATTGCTAAAGCTCTTGTAGTTGGAATATCCAAAGCATGCATTGCTTCACTCATTAGATATTCTCTAATACTTGACCTTAATACAGCCCTACCGTCACCTTGTCTTGAATAATTTGTAAGACCTGAGCCTTTTGTTTGTAAATGCCAACCATTTATACTTCCAAGATTAATAGCTCTTCCATCGCCTAACTTTGGTACAAAATATCCAAATTGATGACCAGCATATGCCATAGAGTAAGGAACACTACCTTGTAATAGTTTTTCGCCATTCATAAACTTTAAAAATTCAGAACTCTTACATTCATCATAATCTAATCCTATTAAGTCACATGCTTTTTTGTTATAAGAAACTAGATTAGGATTAATTAATGGAGTTGCTTGAAGCTTTTGATAAAGTTTTTCATCAAATTCAAAATAATCTACATCTAGCTTTAATTCATTTAATTTCATAAAATATTCTCTTTAATTTAAAATAGTATAAGTTTTATATTTGAAACATTATCAAAAGAATACATAAAATAGGATAAAATTTGTCCTATATTAGTTTTATTTATAACAATTATTTCAATTTAAAATTCTTTATTAAAAGTTAGTTATAATCTCAAAAAAATTTAGGCCAAGATTATGAATATAGAAACATCTCTAAGTCATATTACAAAATATGCACCATTTGAAGATCCATCAGGGGCTTCTCACTTTCCAATTTACAACACAGGAACATTTGATTTAAAAAAACAAAGTGGTGATAAAATTTATGACTACACAAGAAGTGATAACCCAACTAGAGAGATGTTAGAAAATCTATTTGCGGATGTTGAAAATGCTGCTGGATGTGTATGTACACATACAGGAATTGCTGCTGTTGCTTTATTATTTGAAACTGTTTTAAAAGCGAACTCATCTGTTTTAGTTGAAGCTGATTGTTATGGTGGGACATTTAGATTATTAAAGATATTCCAAGATAAATACAATGTAAAAATTCATTTTGCAGATTTTACTAAAAATGAAGATTTAGAAAATATTTTAAGTTCAAATAAAATTGATTTAGTTTTATGTGAAAGCCCTACAAACCCTGGTTTAAAAATAATAGATATTAAAGAAGTTGCTGATATTTCTCATAAATACAATGCACTATTTGCTATTGATAACTCACTTGCAACTTTCATATCTCAAAAACCTCTTGATTTAGGAGCTGATTTTAGTCTGTTTTCAACTACAAAATATATTTCAGGTCATGGAAGTGTTGTAGCAGGTGCTATAGCGGCCAAAACAAAAGAATTATCAAATGAAATTCACTACTATGCAAATGCCCATGGTAGAAGTCAAAATCCTATGGATGTATTTTTAATTTCATTGGGAATTCCTACTTTAAAAATTAGAATGAAAGAGCATCAAGAAAATTCTATAAAAATTGCAACTTTCTTAGAGGAACAAGATTATATTTTAAAAGTAACACATCCTGGTTTAAAATCTCATCCTCAATATGAACTAGCAAAAAAACAAATGAAATACATTCCAGGTGTTTTTTGTGTAGATTTTAATAGTGTAGAACTAGCTGAAAAATTTATTGAAAACACTAAAATTTTTGGTGAAAAATGTTCATTTGGTAGCCCTGATAGTAGAGTTGAAATACCTGCAAAAATTTCCCATGCATCATTTTCAAAAGAAGAATTAGCTGCAATTGGAATTACAGATAGTACAGTTAGATTTTCTATTGGTTTAGAAAGTGTTGATGATTTAATTCAAGATATTAATCAAGCAGTTAAATAACAATGAGCACATCAGAATTTCATAATCATGAGTGTGGACAAACCCTTCCACCTAATAACATCCATGCAGTTTCAGTTTCAATGCCAAAACTGCAAGATGTAATAGATTATGAAGAACAAACTCCTGAAATTTTAGAAAAAATAAAAAGTGCATATCCAAGATTTGTTATGCATCCTTATTTAAAAACTCTTGCAATTCATATTAAAGAAAAATATCAAGTTCCAAATTATTTTGAAGTTGTTTTATTATCATCAAAAAAAGCTGTTGATGTTGTAGCCCACAAATACTATATTTATAATAAAATTCCATATTTTGATGAAAATATTGATGAACCATTTGGAGTTATTTTAGTTAGAAAAAATACTAGACAATTAAAAAAAGTACTTCAATTTATTCAACATGTTGGATATAACCTATCTTCAAGATTAGCTCAAAATTATTTATATAAAATCGGATTACTAAAAAACATACAAAAAGAAGAATTATATGAAAAAGAAGATGCCAAAGAGTTTTTAGAGAATTCTATCGCCAACGCTTATAAACAACCAAAAGAGAATATAAAACTAGCCCCTTCTGGTATGAATGCTGTTTATAGTGCAATAAAAGGTGCTAAAACTATTGGTGCTAAAAATGGTAGGACAATAATACTTCAATTAGGGTGGTTGTATTTAGATACTATGAATATAGTAGACCATTATTATGAAAGTATAGAAAAGTTTTTAGATGTAAATGATTTAGATTTACTTGAAAAATATTTAGAAAAAAATGGTTTTCAAGTATCAAGTATAATTACAGAAATACCTACAAATCCATTATTAGCTTGTACAGATTTACCTAGATTAAAAAAACTTTGTAATAAATACAACATTCCATTAATAATTGATAGTACATTTGCAACACCTTATGTATGTGATTTAAAACCTTATGGTGATATTTTTGTTGAATCACTTACAAAGTTTGCTTGTGGAAATGCTGATGTTTTAATGGGAGCTGTTATTTTAAATGAAAACTCTAAAATATCTCATATTAAAGAGGAGTTTTTTAAACATCCTGATACACCATATATTCAAGATATAAAAAGATTAGCTTTTGAAATAAAAGATTATGAAAAGAGAATGAAAACAATTAGTTTTAATACAAAAAAACTTATTGAATATTTAGAAACAAGTCCAATTATCAAAAAAATATACTCTTGTCAAAATGAAGAAAATAGAGAAAATTTTTTAAAAATAGCAAATAACAAAGACTCATATGTAGGTGTAATATCTGTAACTTTCACAAAAGATTTTGAAAAAATCTATGATGAATTTAATTTTTGTAAAGGTCCTAGTTTAGGGACTGAATTTACTTTATTAATGCCTTATACATATCTAGCTCATTATGATTTTCTTCAAAATGAAGAAGGAATAGAGTTTTTAAATAATATTGGTTTACCAAAAGATTTACTTCGAATTTCAGTTGGAACTGAAAATACCACAGAGATAATAAATGAATTTAAAAGAGTTGAAAAACTTTTTTAAATTCAACTATACTATTAAATTTTTTTATTTATAAAAGAAAAAATTTATCCCCTAATAATTAATATTTATTTAAGTTTTATAGGAGTATGATTTTTATATACAATTAAATATTATTTTAAAGGAGTTATTATGGCTGGTAAATGTCCATTTGGATTTGGGAAAAGTAATCCAACTGTTAGAAATGGAGGTACATCAAATAAAGATTGGTGGCCTAATCAATTAAATTTAAAAATACTTTCACAACACTCAAATAAAGTTAATCCTCTTGGAGAAGAGTTTAACTATAAAAAAGAGTTCGAAAAAATAGATTATGATGCTTTAAAAAAAGATTTAGAAACTCTAATGACAGATTCACAAGATTGGTGGCCTGCTGATTATGGGCATTATGGACCACTGTTTATTAGAATGGCATGGCATAGTGCAGGAACATATAGAACAGGTGATGGTAGAGGTGGTGGAGCAACTGGTTCTCAAAGATTAGCTCCATTAAACTCATGGCCTGATAATGCAAACTTAGATAAAGCTAGAAGATTACTTTGGCCTATTAAACAAAAATACGGTAACAAAATTTCATGGGCTGACTTAATGATTTTAGCGGGTAATGTTGCAATTGAATCTATGGGTCTAAAAACATTTGGTTTTTCAGGGGGAAGAGCTGATGTTTGGGAACCAGAAGAAGATATTTATTGGGGAAAAGAAACAGAATGGCTTGGTGATAAAAGGTATGAAAACAGTGATAAAAGAGAAGAACTTGACAATCCATTAGCAGCTGTTCAAATGGGACTTATTTATGTAAATCCTGAAGGTCCTAATGGTGAACCTGATCCAATTCAATCAGGTCTTGATATTAGAGAGACATTTAAAAGAATGGCTATGGATGATGAAGAAACAGTTGCGCTAACAGCAGGTGGTCATACATTTGGTAAATGTCATGGAGCAGGAGATGCTGCAAATGTTGGACCTGAACCTGAAGCTGAAGGAATTGTTGCTCAAGGATTAGGTTGGTTAAGTAAGTTCTTAAGTGGTAAAGGTGATGACACAATTACAAGTGGAATTGAGGGTTCATGGACACCAAATCCTACAAAATGGGATAATGGATATTTTGATTTACTTATGGGATATGATTGGGAACTTACAAAATCACCAGCTGGTGCTTGGCAATGGGTTCCAAAAGATGTTAAAGATGAACACCTAGCACCTGCTGCTCATGATCCTAGTAAAAAAGTTACTACTATTATGACAACAGCTGATATGGCTATGAAAATGGATCCAATTTATAATAAAATTTCAAAAAGATTCCATGAAAATCCAGAAGAGTTTAGTGATGCATTTGCAAGAGCTTGGTTTAAATTAACTCATAGAGACATGGGACCAAAATCAAACTATGTTGGGCCTGAAGTTCCTGAAGAAGATTTAATTTGGCAAGATCCAATTCCTGCAAGAGATTATGAATTAATTAATGCAAATGATGAAAAACTATTAAAAGAAGAAATATTAAAAAGTGGACTTAGTGTATCACAATTAGTATCAACAGCTTGGGCTAGTGCTAGTAGCTATAGAGATTCAGATAAAAGAGGTGGAGCAAACGGAGCTAGAATTGCCTTAGCACCACAAAAAGATTGGGAATCTAATAAAGGTACTGATAAAGTTATAAGTGTACTTAAAAAAATTCAAGATGATTTCAATAGTAAAAATTCTACTAAAAAAGTTTCACTAGCTGATTTAATTGTATTAGCTGGTAATGTTGCTGTTAATCAAGCAGCTACAAATGCAGCTGTAGATATTTATGTTCCATTTACAGCAGGAAGAACAGATGCTACTCAAGAGCAAACTGATGTTGAGTCATTCCAATATCTTGAACCAATCGCGGATGGATTTAGAAACTATGAAAAATCTAAATATACATTTAGTGCAGAAGAGTTATTAATAGATAAAGCTCAACTTTTAACACTAACTATACCTGAAATGACTGTTTTAGTTGGAGGAATGAGAGCATTAGGTGCAAATTATGGAAATTCAGATTTAGGTATATTTACTCAAAATGTTGGAACTTTAAATAATGACTTTTTCAAAGTTTTACTTTCAATGGATACGACTTGGTCACCAATTTCAAAGGATGAAAATGTATTTGAAGGAAAAGATAGAACAACTGGAAAAGTTAATTACAAAGCAAGTAGAGTTGACTTAGTATTTGGTTCAAATTCTCAATTAAGAGCAGTGGCTGAAGTTTATGCTCAAGAAGATGCAAAAGAAAAATTTGTTAAAGACTTTGTAAAAGCTTGGACAAAAGTTATGAATCTTGATAGATTTGATTTAAAATAAAAAGGGAGTAATCCCTTTTTATCTAAATCTAATTTGCTTTTCTTTAGAACATTCAACTTGATACTCTACCATCTTTTCAAATGGCATTAAAAATGTATCAAAATCACTACTTTTAATATTTTCAATTCCATGTTTATTTAATAATTCTAAAACACATAAAGTTGATTCAATAGTTGATAAACAATAATCATTTGGTTGAGTTTTTATCTTAAAAGCTGAAGATTTACTATGAACAAAACTAATTTTTGTTAATTTTTGAAGATTTTTGCTAAGCCTTAACATTTTTCTTGAACAAGGCCATGTTGAATCAAGAATAAATACTATATTTTGTTTTGTTGTACTTATAGTTTGAGTATTTAATTTTATACTATCATCAGATGGATAAAGTAAATAACAGCTGTTATTTTCATCATTTATCATTTTATTTATTTTCTCATCATTAGAAAAATCTATTCCAATAAATATTTCTGAGTTTTTCAAAGATAGATTTGTAAAATGCCCTGTTCCATTTTTTGTTTTTCGAAACTCTTTTGGGTGCATTAAAATTACAAATTTTGTATTTGTTTTAACTGTATGGATATATTCACACATACAAGAAGTTCGAGGTCTATAACAAGAATAACAAGTATTTCTTTGTATAAGTTTTGACAAAAATATAAGCCTTATGTTTAGATTAGATAATTGTACTACCTAAAAGTAGTAAAAGACCTAAAATAAACATAAATACAGGAGCTGCAATTTCTAAAAAATTTGTAATTGAATGTGATCTATTTGATAATTTATTTATAGATAAACCTAAAAATGAAGAAGCGAATATCACTAATCCCATTCCTAAACTAATTGCAATACTTGCTAAAATAACTGAAAAATAAGTTTCAAGTATAAATGCATAAACAAACAACAAAACAGTTCCTGGACATGGAATTAAACCAGCTGTTAATACAAAATATAAATCTTGTTTTTTTCTGATTTGATTTGAACTACAACAACTTGAACACGCACATGACTTATCTTTTAATTTTTTATACAAAATATATATTGATAAAAGCATAATTAAAACAGCACATAAAATAGTTAAGTAAGATATAGAATCTTCAATAAAATTATTTAAAACACTTTGAAGAATAAATACAGAGACAACAACTAAAATAAATGCACCTAAAATATGTATAAAGGCTGTAGCCATAGAAATACTAAAAGCTTGTAAAAAGCTACTTTTTTGTGCTGTAAAATATGAAAATGCTAAAGCTTTACCATGACCTGGACCTAATGCATGTATTACGCCATATACAAAAGAAGCAAACAATAAAAATATTAAGGCTGTTGTACTGTTTTCTTCTTCAATTTTTATCAAATATTTTTTAATATCTTTTGTATATTTTTCTAAAAATGTTAACTCTTTTTTTGTTTCTTCACTAGTTAAATTTTCTATTAAATTTTCTTCATTCTCTTGAATTTCTTCAGACTTTTCTATTCTAGTAACTATACTATCATCAACTATTTTGTAAGTCACAGAATTCACATCAGAAGTCATGTCATATTTGTACGGTATGTCAAATGTATGTTTATCATTTTCAAAATGTATTAAAAAATAACCTTCAGGGTCATGAATTTTTATGTGCAAAATTCTATCTTTGGCTACTTTATAATTTAATTTCATTGTATAAGAAAAAGATAAAAACCTTTGTTTATATGAAGTTTTATAAGATACTACTTGAAATCTGTTAGAAGTTTTATAGATTTTTGGTCCATAAGATAAAAAAGTTAAAAAATTTTTAGGTTCTATATATGAAATTAAAGCATTTTCAATAAATTCAATCTCTTTTGAATTTAAATCATCATCTAAATTCATATCATAAAGCTTTAGAAGTTCATCTGCAAATGCTTGTGCAAAAGTCCAATTGACTTTTACACTTTTTATATATTTTTCATCAGCATCTATTTCTAGTTTTACATCAGTTCTTGGTGAAAAAGTTGAACATAATGTGCAAGCATTTAAAAAATTAAAAAATACTAGAAATAAAAATACTAATCTTATCATTTATAACTGTTTGCTATCTCTTTCGCTGTTTTTAATAATTCTTTATCCCAATTTTCTGATAAAGGATTTATTACTGCAACTGTACCATTTAAACTTTTAGAAATAGTTTTTGCACTGTTTTTAGAAAACTGAGGAGCAACAAAAACAATCTTGATATTATGTTTTTTAGCATCTTTAATAATTTCAACTAATTCATTTGGTTTTGGTTCTTTTCCTTCAACTTCTATAGAAAGTTGTTCTAAGTGATATCTTTTTGCAAAATATCCCCAAGATGGGTGAAATACCATAAATTCTTTATGTTCATAAGGCTCTAAAATTTCGTGAATCTCATGATTTAATTCATCAAGTTCCGTAACAAATGTGTTGTAGTTATTTGTATAAAATTCACTATTTTTTGAATCATGTTTAATAAGTGCATCTAAAATATTTTTAGCTTGTGTTTTTACTAATACAGGATCTAACCATACGTGAGGGTCTAACCCTGTATGCTCATGTTTATCTTTTTTATTGTCATCGTATCCATGATTTTCATGTCCATGTTCTTCATGACCGTGTTCTTTTTCCCCATGAGTATGTTTAGCCATTGCTAATTTTTTAATGCCTTTTGTAGTATCAATTATTTCCATATTTTTGTTAGCATTTTCAAACTTTTTTAACCATACTTTTTCAAAAGGTACACCAATAGAAAAATAAATATCTGATTTAGTTAATTTTTTCATTTGAGAAACTTTTGGTTCATAAGTTGCAGGTGAAAAACCTGGCTTCACCATAAGATTTACATCTACTTTGTCTTTAGCAATTTTTTCAACAAAATATTTTTGAGGTACTATACTTACTGTTACTTCCATAGAAAATAAAGATAAAGCAAATGCACTAAATAATAATATTTTTTTCAATTTTTAATCCTTTTTGCGATTTAGTTGCGTTATTTTAATTAATTTTATCTTTATTGCAACTTAGTTGTAAATTTTATATTAAATTTTAATTGCTATAATACACCATGGATTTAGAAAAATTAATATCAGATAAGAATTTAAAGCTTACAAATGCTAGGAAAGAGATACTTAAAATTCTAATAGAAAGTACCAAACCTTTATCATATGAAGATGTAAAAGACGACATTTCTATGGATAAGGCTACTTTTTATAGAAATATTATTAAGTTCGAAGAAAACGGCTTAATTTCAACTTTTGAGTCAAATGACAAAAAAAGATACTATGAAATTCAAGAGTCAAATCATTCACATTTTATATGTACAAAATGCTCAAATATTGAGTGTTTACATGAAGATATAAAAGTAAAGATAAAAAATCACAAGGTAGAAACTATTATAATAAAAGGTATATGTTCAAATTGCATTAACGGTAATTAAATATAATCATTATATAATCTGTGAGTAAAATCATGGTAATATAACTTAATCATTAACATAATAGTTATTAAAAATCATAAAAATTAGGTAGGTATAAATATGTTGGAAACAATTGGTTTACCAATAATTGCTTTGTTACCATTTATTGGAGCTCCAATAGTCGCTTATTTAGCGACTTATAATCGTATAGCTGCGGCGTGGGGTTCTGGTGTTGTAACAATTTTAGCATTTTTGGTGCTTTTAAACTACATTAAACTTCCGTTTGAAGGTATCACAACTATTCAATCATGGACTTGGATTGAATCAATAGGATTACAATTTGCATTTAGACTAGATGGTCTAGCTCTTTTATTTACATGTTTAATTCTTGGAATTGGACTACTTGTAATAATTTATGCAAGGTACTACATAAATGAAAAAGATTGTATGGGAAGATTTTACTCATATTTACTTTTATTTATGGGTTCTATGTTAGGTATAGTTTTATCAGAAAACATTATTCAATTAGTAGTATTTTGGGAGTTAACATCATTAAGTTCGTTCTTATTAATTAGTTATTGGCAACACAAAGCAGAAGGTAGAGATGGTGCTAAAATGGCACTTACTATCACAGGTGCTGGTGGATTAGCAATGTTAGCTGGTGTACTTTTATTAGGATATATTGTAGGAAGTTACAATTTAACTGATATTTTGGCAAGTGGAGATTTAATTAAAAGTCATGACTTATACACTCCAATAATTATACTTATATTATTAGGTGTATTCACAAAATCAGCACAGTTTCCATTTCATTTCTGGCTTCCTCACGCAATGGCAGCACCAACACCTGTATCAGCATATCTACACTCAGCAACAATGGTTAAAGCAGGTATTTTCTTATTAGCAAGATTATATCCACCTTTAAGTGGTACAACTGAATGGATTGTTTTAGTTACAACAGCTGGTATGGCAACACTTTTAATAGGTGCATTTACAGCTATGTTTAAACATGATTTAAAAGGATTATTAGCTTATTCTACAATTAGTCACTTAGGATTAATAACACTTTTATTTGGTTTTTCAACTCCATTAGCTACAACAGCTGCTATATTCCATATTATAAATCACGCTACATTTAAAGCATCATTATTTATGGTTGCAGGTATAGTAGACCATGAAACAGGTACAAGGGATATGAGAAGATTAAGAGGTCTTTGGGCCTTTATGCCTCATACAGCTACTTTAGCGATGGTTGCAGCTTCTGCTATGGCAGGTGTTCCACTTCTAAATGGTTTCTTATCAAAAGAGATGTTCTTTGATAGAGCATTAAATGACCCTAGTTCATTTAGTATTATCATTCCAATTTTAGCGACAATTGCAGGTATTTTCTCAGTTGCATATTCATTAAGATTTATTCATAACGTATTCTTTAATGGTAAGCCAACTGATTTACCTAAGACTCCACATGAACCACCAAGGTTTATGAAAATTCCAGTTGATTTATTAGTGATTATCTGTTTTGCTGTTGGTACTATTCCAATGTTTACAGTTGCTCCTATGTTAGCAGTTGCTGTTATGGGTTCTCTTCAAACAGAACTACCTGAATACTCACTTGCTATTTGGCATGGATTTAATATTCCTTTAACTATGAGTATCATTGCATTTATTGGTGGTATTTTACTGTATACACAAAGAAGTAAAACATTCCCATGGTATGAAAAGAATATTGAAAAAATCGATGCTAGAATTCCATTTAATGCTTTAGTAAAACTTGTATTTACAATTGCTGATAAAATTACTGCTATGTTTGATAAGAGTTCATTACAAAATATGATTGCTTGGTTCTTAAGTGCATCTATTGTTATTGGAATTGCAGGGTTTAGTTACTCAGATGCTAGTTTATTTGGAAATAGAGAATACTTAGAAATAGATTGGATTAGTTTAATAGCTGCAGGTATTTTAATTATAGCAACATTTGTTACAGCATTCTATCACTATAAAAGAATTCTTGCATTAATTACAATAGGAATTGTTGGTCTAATTGTTTCATTAATATTTGTAAAATTCTCAGCACCTGATTTAGCATTAACTCAGTTAAGTGTTGAAGTTGTAACTATTATATTAATATTATTAGCTTTATACTATTTACCTCAAGAAACACCAAAAGAATCTACAAAATTAAGAATAAATAGAGACTTATTTATAGCTGGATTATCAGCTATTGGTGTATTTATTTTAACTTTAGCCGTTTTAAGTAGAGAATATACAACTATAGGGAAATACTTCCTTGAAAATTCTGTTTCAGGTGGTGGTGGAACTAACGTTGTAAACGTTATTCTTGTTGACTTTAGAGGATTTGATACACTAGGTGAAATTACTGTTCTTGCAATTGCAGGTTTAGGAATTTTTGCAATGCTTCAAGGCTTAAAATTATTTGCTCCAAAATATGATGAAAGAGGATTTGCATGGTCAAATGATATGCATCCACCAATGATGCAAACAGTAACAAGATTAATTTTACCATTAATGTTAATGGTATCTGTATATATTTTCTTAAGAGGTCATAACTTACCTGGTGGAGGATTTATTGCAGGATTAATTGCAGCTGTAGCATTAATTGTACAATATTTAGCAAATGGGATTGATTGGACAAAATCTAAACTTAAATTTGAAAAAGAAACACTTATTTCATATGGTTTATTAATTGCAACTGTTACAGGTTTAGTTTCAATGGTAATAGGTTATCCATTCTTAACAACTACATTTACCCATGTACATTGGCCACTTGTTGGTGAATTTGAAGTTGCAAGTGCTGTTGCATTTGACTTAGGAGTATTCTTAGTTGTTGTTGGTTCTACTGTATTAATTTTAGTTCAGTTAGGAAAGCTTAGTAAAGATTCTCACTTACAAAGTGAAGATCAATCAAAAATAGAGGATAAAAACTAATGGAAATATTATTAGCATTAATTATAGCCGTTTTAACTGGTGTAGGAGTATTTCTTACACTTAGAGCTAGAACTTATCCAGTAGTTTTAGGTCTTACTTTATTAGCTTATGCTGTAAATTTATTCTTATTTGCAATGGGAAGATTAAATGTAAATATGGCAGCAATTATTCAAGAAAATGCTGCTGGATATTCAGATCCATTACCACAAGCTTTAGTTTTAACAGCCATTGTTATTAGTTTTGGTATGACAGCGTTTGTAATTGTTTTATCATTAAAAGCATATGGTGAATTAAAAAGTGACCATGTTGATGGGAAAATTACAACTAAAGATGGAGGTAACAAATGATTCACACTCCAATTTTACCTGTAGTTTTACCTTTAATTATAGGTTTTGTTTTATTAATTGTAAAAAGATTTGGAATTAAAGTACAACAAGCTGTATCTTTATTAGCAGTTGCTGCTTTAATATTAATTTCAATATATTCGTTTATTAAAACATCAAATGAAGGTATTTTAGTTTATACACTTGGTAACTGGCAAGCTCCATTTGGTATTGTATTAGTTGTTGATCAATTATCAATATTAATGGTTTTAGTTACTTCTCTTTTAGCTTTTGGTGCCTTATGGTACGCTATTAGTGAAAATATTGATTCAAAAGGTGCTCACTTTCATCCACTTTTTCAATTACAATTATTTGGTATAAATGGTGCTTTTTTAACAGGAGATGTATTTAACTTATTTGTATTCTTTGAAATTCTTTTACTTGCTAGTTATAGTTTACTATTACATGGTCAAGGAGAAGGAAGAACAAAAGCTGGATTACACTATGTGATTATTAATCTTGTTGGATCAACATTATTCTTATTTGCAGTTGGTACTTTATATGGTATTACAGGTACTTTAAATATTGCTGATATGGCAAATAAAATCGCTACATTAAGCCCTGATAATGTTGGTGTTGTAGCAGCAGCTGGATTACTTTTATTAGTTGTATTTGGATTAAAAGCTGCAATGTTCCCATTATACTTATGGCTACCAAATGCCTATGGAAGAACTAGTGCTCCAATAGCTGCATTATTTGCTATCATGACAAAAGTAGGTTTATATGCAATTATTAGAGTTCATGGAACAATTTTTGGAGCAGACGCTGGTGAATTAGCTTATTATCATATTCCATGGGTATTATATATAGGATTATTTACTTTAGCTTTAGCAACATTAGGTGTACTTAGTTCTAAAGAAATTAGAAATCAAGTTGCTTATTTAGTTTTAGCCTCTGTTAGTATTTTATTAGTTTCAATTGGTATAAATTCACAAGAAGCATTAAGTGGTACAATTTATTATATGGTTCATTCAACTTTATTAGCTGGTGGATTTTTCTTAGTAGCTGATATTATTATCAAAGCAAGAAAAAGTGGATCATTAGATACAAAAATGCCTATATTCAACCACGCAATTTTAATAGGTAGTTTATTCTTTATCTTTGCAATAGCAGCAGCTGGTCTTCCACCATTATCTGGATTCTTTGGTAAAGTTATGATTTTATCTGCTGCTTTAGAGCATAAAGATACAGCATTAATTTTAGCAGTTGTATTAACAAGTAGTTTATTAATTATTGTTGCTTTAGCAAAAAGTGGAACAACTATTTTTTATGATACAAAGCAAGAAGAACCAACAACTGAATATAAGATCTCAAAATCTTCAGTAGCTTCTATTTTCTTCTTATTTGCATTTGCTCCATTATTAGTAATTTTTGCAAATCCTGCAACAGAAATTGCAAATACTATTGCTGCAAATATATTTGATACAAGTAGTTATATTACTACAGTTTTAAATTTTGAAACAAGGCCTTAAAATGAAAAAAATATTACCACACCCTGTTTTAAGTTTTATTCTAGTTATTATTTGGCTTTTACTAAATAATACAATCGCCTTTGGTCATGTTGTATTAGGTTCAATATTAGCTATTTTAATTCCTTGGTTTACATCAAGTTTTTGGCCAGAAAAAGTTTGTTTTAAAAACCCAATGACATTTTTTAAATTTGCATTAATTGTAATTTATGACATCGTTGTTGCAAACTTAACAGTTGCTAAACAAGTTATTGGTCCAAATGATAAATTAAAACCTGCATTTTTTAATGTACCGTTAGATATTACACATCCTTTGGGTATAAGTACTTTAGCAAGTACTATCTCACTAACGCCTGGTACTGTTAGTTGTGATTTAAGTGAAGATCAAACTTATTTAATCATTCATGGATTAGTAATAGATGATGTTCAAGAAACTATAGATGAGATTAAAGAAAGATATGAAGCACCATTAATGGAGGTATTTAAACCATGTTAGAATTTGTATTACCAGTAGCATTTGTAATGATAGCTATATCTATGATACTTACACTTTATAGATTATTAGTTGGTCCTACAGTTGCAGATAGAATTTTAGCTTTAGATACACTTTATATTAACTCTATAGCTTTACTAATAGTATTAAGTTTACACCTTGGCAATATGCTTTATTTTGAAGCTGCTTTACTTATTGCTGTTATGGGATTTGTTGGAACTGTTGCACTTAGTAAATATTTACTACGTGGCGATATTATGGAATAATAGGAGACTTTATGCTTGAAATTATAATTGCAATATTAGTATTATTAGGTGCATTTTTTACTTTAGTTGGATCTATTGGATTAGTAAAGTTACCTGATTTCTTTACAAGACTTCATGCTCCAACAAAAGCTACAACTCTTGGAGTTGGAGCTGTTTTACTAGCTTCTACTTTATATTTTTCTTTTAATACAGGAGAAATTAGTTTACATGAAATTTTAATTACACTATTTTTATTTATAACAGCACCAATTAGTGCACACCTAATGGCAAAATCTGCGATACATATTAAAAAAAATGAAGATAAATTAAAAAAATCTTAAACTTATCTTAACTCAATACACATAAAAGCTTTTTATCTTTTATGTGTAATAAATATACAACTTTTTCAAAAAATCAAAATTTTTATAGTAATTTTGTTGTAATTTTAATGTAACTTTAATAATTCAACTAATACAATAATAAAGATTTATTCTGAAGGAGAAAAAAATGAAGAAACTTACAAAATTGTCACTTGTTGCAATGTCAACATTATTAGCTACTGGATTAAGTGCAGACACACTTGAGAATACAAAGAAACAAGACTTCTTAAAATGTGGAGTATCAACTGGACTTCCAGGATTTGCTGAAGTTGGTGAAGATAAAAAATGGAAAGGTTTAGATGTTGATACATGTAGAGCAGTTGCAGCAGCTGTTTTAGGTGATGCTTCTAAAGTTAAAATTGTACCATTAACAGCAAAAGAAAGATTTACAGCATTACAAAGTGGTGAAGTTGATTTATTATCTAGAAATACAACATGGACTCATACTAGAGATACATCATTAGGATTAAACTTTGCTGGTGTAAATTATTATGATGGTCAAGGTTTCTTAGTTTCTAAAGATTTAGGTGTTAATAATGCTACTGAATTAGATGGAGCAACTGTATGTATTACTGCAGGTACTACTACTGAATTAAACTTATCTGATTACTTTAAAACAAAAGGTATGACTTATAGTCCTATTACTTTTGATACAGCAGATCAAGTAACAAAAGGTTTTGAAGCTGGAAGATGTGACTTAATTACATCTGATGCATCTCAATTATATGCATTAAGAACTAAAATGGCTAATCCAGATAAATATAAAGTATTACCAGAGATTATTTCAAAAGAGCCTTTAGGTCCTGTAGTTAGACAAGGTGATGATGTATGGTTCAACATAGCTAAATGGTCACTAAATGCTATGAAAACAGCTGAGGAATTCGGAGTAACATCTGCAAATGTTGATGATATGTTAAACTCAAAAAATCCAGAAATTAAAAGATTATTAGGAATTGATGGTAAATTAGGTGAAAACTTAAAACTAGATCCTAAATGGGCTTATAACATTATCAAACAAGTAGGTAACTACGGTGAATCATTTGAAAGAAATGTAGGACAAGGTTCTCCATTAAAAATTGATAGAGGTGTAAATGCTTTATGGAGCAATGGTGGATTACAATACTCACCACCATTTAGATAATCAATACTTCAAAAACTCGTTCAAGGCTTTAGCCTTGAACACTTACAAAAGGATATTACTTGTCACTATTTAGTAATCAAAAATTCAGAGGGATATTTTTTCAACTTCTAACAACAATTGGCTTAGTTGCTTTTTTGTGGTATATTACTACAAATATGTTCACTAATATAGAACAAAGAGGCATTACAACTGGTTTTGATTTTTTTGATCAAGTTGCAGGATTTGGTATTTCAGAATCTGTTATAGCATACAATGACACTGATTCAACATATCTAGATGCATTTTATGTAGGATTAATCAATACTTTATTCGTATCGTTCGTAGGTATTTTCTTTGCCTCAATTATTGGTTTAATTGTTGGTGTTGCTAGACTTTCTCACAACTTTATTATTTCAAAATTAGCATTAGGATATATAGAATTATTTAGAAACATTCCTATTTTATTACAAATCTTATTTTGGTATAACATTGTTTTAGCTGCTTTACCTAGTCCTAAACAAAGTATTGTACTTGCAGAAGATTTCTTTTTAAATAATAGAGGATTATATGTACCTAAACCTATTTATGAAAGTGGATTTATTTTTGTAGTTATCGCATTTGTAGCTACATTAATTGGTATTTATATTTTAAAGAAATGGGCAAACAAAAGATTTGATGAAACAGGTAAAGAGTTTCCAGTTCTTGGAGTATCATTTGCATTAATTATTGCAATTCCTGTATTAGCATATTTTGTTTCAGGAAGCCCTGTAAGTTTTGATAATCCTGCATTAAAAGGATTTAACTTTAGAGGTGGTATGAGTTACTCACCTGAGTTCTTAGCATTAACTTTTGCACTTAGTATATATACAGCAACTTACATAGCTGAAGCCGTTAGAAGTGGTATTGAAGCAGTTGCAAAAGGTCAAAAAGAAGCTGCTGCATCTTTAGGTTTAACATCATACCAATCATTAAAAATTGTTGTATTACCTCAAGCAATTAGAATTGCAATACCACCTATTATTAATCAATATCTAAATCTAACGAAGAACTCTTCTTTAGCAACAGCAATTGGTTATCCAGAACTTGTAACTGTATTTGCAGGTACGGTTCTAAATCAAACAGGTCAAGCAATAGAGATTGTAGTTGTAACTATGATGGTATATTTAACAATAAGTTTAGCAATATCTTTAATCTTAAATATTGTTAACAAAAAAATGCAAATTAAGGAGAGGTAGATGGCAACTTATGAAATGAAAGAAGCTAAACCAGCTCCAAAGAACCTTAGTGGTCCTATAAGATGGATTAAAGAGAATTTATTAGCTACTCCACTTGATATAATTTTAACAGTATTAGGTATAGCTGTTTTACTTATGATAATCCCTCCTTTTGTACAATGGGCGATTATAGATGCTAATTTTGTAGGTACTACAAGAGAAGCTTGTACAGATGGTGGAGCTTGTTGGGTATTTATTAAAGAAAAAATTACATTATTTATTTATGGATTTTATCCAGAAAGTGAATATTGGAGAATTAATTTATCTTTTGTATTATTCTTTGTATTTGGTGCTTTATTTAAGTTTTATGGACAAAGTTTTATTACAAAAATAGCTGTATTTGCGGGATATCCTGTATTAGTTTACTTTTTAGTAAGCGGTGGATATTTTGGTTTAGAAGCTGTATCAACAGATAAATGGGGTGGATTAACACTTACATTAATTGTTGCGGCAGTTGGTATTGTTGCAGCGTTTCCAATTGGTATAGTTTTAGCCTTTGGTAGACAATCAGAATTACCAATAATTAGAAACTTAAGTGTGATTTATATTGAGTTTATTAGAGGTGTACCTTTAATTACTATTTTATTTATGGCTTCGGTTATTTTACCACTGTTTTTCCCTGAAGGAATGACTTTTGATAAATTACTTAGAGCTTTAATTGGTATTACACTTTTCCAAGCTGCATATATAGCAGAAGTTATTAGAGGTGGATTACAAGCTATTCCAAAAGGGCAATATGAAGCAGCTGATTCTTTAGGTTTATCATATTGGCAAAAAATGCTTTTAGTAATATTACCACAAGCATTAAAAGTATCAATTCCAAATTTAGTTGGGGCTTCGATTTCTTTATTTAAAGATACAACTCTAGTATTAATTATTGGATTATTTGACCTTTTAGCAATGGTTCACTTAACAGGTTCAGATGCAGCATGGCTTGGATATGAAACAGAAGGATATGTATTTGTTACGTTTATATTCTGGATATTCTGTTATTCATTATCAAAATATAGTAATATCTTGGAACAAAGATACAATACAGATCACAGATAAATAGGAATTTTTTATGGCAAAATCAAATGAAAATATAATCGAAATTAAAGATTTAAACAAATGGTACGGGGATTTCCACGTACTAAAAGATATTAATTTAAATATTAAAAAAGGTGAAATTCTAGTAGTTTGTGGACCTTCTGGTAGTGGTAAATCTACTGTAACTAGATGTATGAATTATTTAGAAACTTTTCAAGAGGGTTCTATTAATGTAAATGGTACTCAGCTATCGGATGATTTAAAAAAGATCAAACAAGTTAGAAGTGAAGTTGCAATGGTGTTCCAACACTTTGAATTATTTCCTCATTTAAGTATTTTAGATAATTTAATCTTGGCTCCAACACATGTTCATCATCAGCCAAAAAAAGAGGCTATTGAAACTGCTATGAAATACTTAGAAAGAGTTAATATTGCAGATCAAGCGGATAAATATCCAAACCAACTAAGTGGTGGTCAGAAACAAAGGGTTGCAATAGCAAGAGCGTTATGTGCAAATCCAAAAATTATGCTTTTTGATGAACCAACTTCTGCTCTAGATCCTGAAATGATTTCTGAAGTTCTTGATGTTATGGTAGAACTTGCAGGTGAAGACAAAACTATGGTTTGTGTAACTCACGAAATGGGATTTGCTAAAAAAGTAGCAGATAGAGTTATTTTTATGGCAGATGGTCAAATTATTGAAGAAAATACTCCTGAAGAGTTTTTCAACAATCCACAAAGTGATAGGTTAAAACAGTTCTTAGAACAAATTCTTGATCACTAATAAAGTCATAAATCTATGACTTTAATCTCTTCTATAAGTTTAGCATTGACTGTAATGGTCTTTGCTATAACTCCAGGTCCAGGTATTTTTTTAACAATTTCAAAATCTTTATCAAGTGGATTTAAAGTTGCAAGTGTTGCTGTTTTAGGTTTAATTATTGGTGATATATGTTATTTACTATTTGCCATTTATGGACTTAGTTTTGTAGTTGAACATATGGGTAGTTTTTTTAATATAGTGAAATTTATCGGAGGAAGCTATTTAATATATTTGGCATATAAAATTTGGAACTCTAGTACTAAAGTAAGTTTTAAAAAACAAAAAGATGAATCTTTAACTCAGAACTTTATTACAGGGTTATTAGTTACCTCATCTAATCCTAAAGTAATATTCTTTTATTTAGGTTTTTTACCTGCATTTATGGATTTAACAGTTCTTACTACTACAGATATAATAATAGTTGCTATGATTGTGTTTATAAGTTTATTAATACCCGTTATTGGGATTGCATTTGCTGCACATAAAGCAAAAGAATTATTCAAAAATAGAAGTGCTGTAAGAATTTTAAATAGAGTTTCAGCAACTCTAATGTTTTGTGTAGGTTTATTATTGTTTTTTAATTAGTGAAGAAATCTTTAGAATTTATTTTCACTAATTAAAAATTTAACTTTAATAAATATTTTTCTTTTTATCTTGCATAAGAACAATCATTTATGTCTATACAAGTACCATTTATATATGCAGGTGCATCTGTAGCTAGCCAAACTATAGCTTTTGCTACTTCTTCAGCCTCTGCAAATCTTCCCGAAGAAACAGTTTTTTTGAACTCTTTTTTTCTTTCTTCACTATTATCTTTTTGCATATCTGTTTCAGTTGGACTTGGTGCTACACA